>JAJZDE010000097.1 GCA_021828745.1 Pseudomonadota bacterium | reverse complement strand
CGCAGGTTGGAGTGAGAGAAGTCGTCACGGGAAAAAAGACCCTTGACATCGATCAGGACCGGGCAGTCACCCATCAGGGCCAGTATTCCCTCGGCCTGGAGGGTTCGGTATTCATCGTGGGCCACGGCCAGAATGACGGCTGCCGCAGGTTTCAGGGCAGCGGTGGGGGTGAGGGAAACGCCATATTCCGCTTCGGCCTCGTGGGGATCCGCCAGGGGATCGTGGATCTGCACTTCGATTCCGTAATCCTGCAATTCATGGATGATATCGATGACCTTGGAATTACGCAGGTCCGGACAGTTTTCCTTGAAGGTGAGGCCCAGGACAGTGACACGACTGCCCGAGATGACGTGCCCGGCATGGACCATTTCCTTGACGCAGCGTTGGGCCACGAACTTTCCCATGCCATTGTTGATGCGTCGCCCGGAAAGGATGACCTGGGGAATGTAACCTAACTTTTCGGCCTTGTGGGTGAGGTAATAAGGATCCACCCCGATGCAGTGACCGCCCACCAGGCCCGGTTTGAACTTGAGAAAGTTCCATTTGGTTCCGGCGGCTTCCAGCACGGCATTGGTGTCGATGTTCATCAGGTCGAAGATCAGGGACAGTTCATTCATCAAGGCGATATTCAGGTCCCGTTGCGTGTTCTCGATGACCTTGGCGGCCTCGGCCACCTTGATGGAGGGCGCACGGTGGACGCCTGCCGTGACCACGGATTCATAGACCCGGGCGACGATTTCGCAGGTTTCGGCATCCTGACCGGACACCACCTTCCTGATCTTGGTAAAGGTGTGCTCCTTGTCCCCAGGGTTGATCCGTTCGGGACTATAACCCACCTTGAAGTCGAGCCCGCATTTCAGACCGGATTTCGCTTCCAGGATGGGGACGCATTCCTCTTCCGTGACTCCGGGGTAGACCGTGGATTCATAAACGACGATATCTCCCTTCTTCAGGGCGCTTCCCACGGTTCCCGAGGCCTTCAACATGGGGGAGAGGTCGGGTTGGTTGGCATCGTTGACGGGGGTTGGGACGGCGACGATATGAAAATTGGCCAACTGGAGCTGGTCGATCTGGTCGGTGTACAGGATGTCCGCTTTCTCGAGGTCTCCTTCTTCCACTTCTCCCGTCCGGTCATAGCCGGCGCACAGTTCCCTGATGCGCACCGGATTGATGTCAAAGCCGATGGTTCGGCGTACCTTGCCAAAGGCTACGGCCACGGGCAAGCCCACATAACCCAGGCCGACCACGGAAATGATCCTCTCTTCGCCCACCACGGACATGATTCCTCCTGAACAGTGATCCATCGATTAAGTCGTGAGGATAACCCATACGCGGATATTTAGGCTACCCAAAATTTGGAACAAGTTGGGAAAGTTGAACACCGCATGCAGTGGGGATGCTCAATCCCCGTCTGCTTTGTGTTAACGTGGCACTTTGGCGTTTCGGGACGAGCGGTGGAATCGTGCCCGAATTTCGGTGATGGCCTGGCGTGATACGGAGACCTGTTTGAATGGCGGCTTCCTCGATGGGTGCGTTTTCTCCCCCCCGTAATTTTCGTGGAGAACTGATCAACCCGTGGTGGGTGGCCGTGACCGTGGCTTTGACGACCTTCATGGAGGTCCTCGATATTTCCATTGCCAATGTGGCGTTGCGTCACATTGCCGGGGATATGTCCGTGAGCGAAGACGAAGCCGTGTGGGTATTGACTTCCTATATGGTGTCCAACGCCATCGTCCTGCCCATGAGCGGCTGGCTGTCCACGCTCTTCGGTCGCCGTCGTTTCTACCTGTTCTGCGTGGCCATGTTTTCCGTCAGTTCGTTGCTGTGCGGTCTGGCTCCCAACCTGACCGCCCTGATCGTGTTTCGTACCCTGCAGGGCATCGGGGGCGGGGGATTGCAGCCCAGTTCCCAGGCCATCCTGACCGACAGTTTCCCCCTGTCGAAACGGGGCATGGCCTTTGCAGTCTATGGTTTCACGACCGTTTTGGCCCCGGCCATTGGTCCGACCGTCGGCGGGTGGATCACGGATACCTTTTCCTGGCGCTGGATCTTTCTGATCAACGTTCCCGTGGGTTTTCTGTCCCTATATCTGTCACGGCGGCTATTGTCGGATCCTCCGGAATTGGTTGAACAGAGCGCCCAGTTTCGGCGCCAGGGATTCAAGGTCGACTGGAAAGGGTTCGTGTTGTTGTCAGTGGGATTTGGCTGTTTGCAGGTGGTGCTGGACCGGGGCCAGCAGGACGACTGGTTTTCATCGCCCTTCATCATGCTGATGTCGGCGCTGTCGACCCTGGCACTGCTCATCCTGCCCTTTTGGGAAACCCGTCAGCATTATCCGATGGTGGATTTCAACCTGCTCAAGGAAAGAAATTTTCTGTTCAGCAATATCCTGATGTTTCTGGTGGGATTTATCCTGTTTGGCAGCACGGTACTCCTTCCTTTGTGGGTCCAGACCCTGATGGGCTACTCGGCGACCCAGGCAGGCATGTTGTTGTCGCCTGGCGCATTGACCGTGTTGCTGGTATTGCCCTTCGTGGGATGGGCCATCAACAAGGTGGATGTCCGGCACATGATTGCTTTCGGGTTGTTGTGCAACGGGGTGGCTCTGTATCTTTTTTCCCATATGAATTTGCAGGCGGATTACTGGTCTTTGGCGACTTTGAGGATCCTGCAGGGGATCGGGCTGGGGTTTCTTTTCGTTCCCGTCAATGCGGCAGCTTACTCGTGGGTCCCCCCGAACAAAAGCAGCAATGCCTCGGCCATCATCAATTTGTCGCGCAATCTGGGGGGGAGTTTTGGCATCTCCCTGGTTCAAACCTGGCTGACGCGTGGGACGCAACGTCATCAAAGCATTCTGACGGCCAATTTGACCGATTTCTCCACGGCGACCCAGGCATGGTTGGCGGGCGTGATCCACCAGTTGGAGGGGGTCGGCGGTCATGCAGCGGCGGTGGCGCACGCTTTGTTGTATGCCACCGTGCAAAGACAGGCCAGTTTGCTTTCCTTCATGGATGACTTTCGCTTGCTGGGCACCTTGGCCCTGGCCTTCATCCCCGTGGTGTATGCCCTGAAACGACCGGTTCGGGAGAAACACTGAAACTCAGGAATGGGTCCACAGGTTTCGGCTGAGACGCAGGGAAAAACGCAGGAGAGAGCGGTCCCAGGGGGTGAAGCGCGGCAAATGAAACAGGTCGCTTTCCCGCCGGGCGATGCCCGGCTCGGTGGAGAGTGCTGCGGCGTATCCCGTTTCCCGCACCATATCGGCGTGTTCCTGACGGTAGTCCTGGCCGAATTTTCCATTGGGATAGGCAAACAGGGTCGGAGGGCTGCCCAGCAACCGGGTCAGATAGGTGCGGTTCTGCTCGATTTCACGGCGGGCAACAGCCGGCGGAAGCGAGGCCAGGATGGGGTGATTGACCGTATGTCCCCCAATACTCATCCCGGCCTGGTGCAGAGACAAAACCTGGGCATCATTCATCATGAGATTGGCGGGCGGGGTGAACCCCAGTCGCGTCTCGAGATGGTGAAGATGGTCGCAACGCACTTCCGGTGCCTCATATTTGAGGCGTTGCAGCAGGGTCTGGAGGGCGATTCGCCGCTCTGCCAGGGTCGCCAGAGGAAGCGAGCCCAATTCGAGAAAACGAAGATCGATGGGTTCTGCGGGGTGTTGGCGGATCAACGCGATGGCGCGATCATTGAACATGCACCCCCCGTTCAAATAGCCTGAAGCCACGAAAAAAGTGGCGCAGACCCCATGTTTTTGCAGCAGTGGGAGGGCAATGGATGCGTTGTCGGCATACCCGTCATCGAAGGTGAGGCAGGCAGCGCGCGGGGGCAGGGTATGGTTTTTCAGTCTGTCCACCGCTTCGGGCAAGGGAAGAAGGTGAAAAACCTGCTTGAGCAGGTTCAACTGCGCATCAAAACGTGGTGCATCCACCTCATCCGGAAAGAGAGGATCGGGTTCGGGCAGCACGCGGTGGTAGATCAGGATGGACAGGGCGCCTGCACTGCCCCCCGGGGAGAGCCAGGAATTCAGGTGGCGAAACAGGGGGTAGAGGGCGGGAGCGAGAACCATGAAGGGACGATCAGGCATCGGTGGGCATGGGGAAGGTACGCGGCACGGAGGCGGGAACCTCAGTCGACCTTCATGGGCAGGATTACCATGGTCATTCCCTGAAGATGAAGGATGCGTTGCATTTGCAGGGCGGTCTGATTATGGAGGATGCGCGTCAGCCAGTTATCGTGGACGAAGATCAGTTTGCTGGCAAAAAAGATGCTGTTGGGGAATTCTTCATGGACCCGCTCGGACAGGCGGGTGAGTTCGGCGATTCGGTCCGTGCCATAGGCTTCATAGGACTTGGCGGCGATGCCATTGCGGTGGCAGAAATTGACATAGTAGTCGCAGGCGGAATGAACGGATGCCTTGAGTCCTTCAATCGATCCCTCTCCGCCATAACTTTGAGTGTCCACGGCTCCCACGCTGAGGAACACGAAATTGCGGTAGACGTTCGGAAAGAGGCGCTGGACCCACAGGATGGTATGCATGCCTGCCCCCTTGGCCCGGCTGATCAGAAAGACGGCGGTAGGCGCCTCAGGGTCAAGAGCGGGGGGGGTGGCGACCGGGGTGGCCGGGAGTTGGGACAGCAGATGGTCGGCCTTGGCCATCTGGGCGGCCGTTTCGCGGTAGTGCTGGCGAATCAGCAGGCACATGCCGATGACGGCGCTGGTGATAAGGAGGGTCATCCACCCGCCTTCAAAAAACTTTTCTGCCAGGGTGACGACGAGAATGCCCGAAGTTACGATCAATCCCACCACGGAGACACCGAGGCGGAGGGCCCATTGGGGATGTTCGCGGTGTTTCCACCAGTACCGGGTCAACCCCGTGAGCGAGAGGCTGAAGGTGAGAAAGACATTGATGCTGTAGAGCACTGCCAGCAGGTCCACGACCCCCCCGCTCCAGAGCAGGATGAGGAGGGCTGCAATGCCCATCAGGAGAA
>JAJZDE010000096.1 GCA_021828745.1 Pseudomonadota bacterium | reverse complement strand
AGTCCCATGGATAAAACCGCCAGCGAAATTCCGTAATTTGCGGCATCGCCAGCGAAGTCCACTGCATCAGCGAAGAGTGAGACCGAGCCTGATTTCAGACCACCGCCAATTTCGACGGCGAACATCGTGACATTGATGATCAACGCAATCCACAGTGCCTTGCGGTAGCGCGGACTAAGCGTGGTTTGCGGTGCACAGGCAGAGTTGCAGCAATTCGTCGACATGTTCTTCTCCCTTTGAATGGCTTTTCAAGCATTACACACCCTGTAGTCACTCCAAGGTCAAGCGTGTAGAATCAGACTCTCTATCCGTCAGGGGAACAGGATGAAATCCACCATGCGTATCGGCGAATTGGGTCAATCCACCGGCGTCGATATCGAGACGATCCGCTACTATGAAAAAGCGGGTTTACTGCCCAAACCGGAACGAAGCAGTAACGGATACCGTGCGTATGGTTCGGTTCACCTTGAACGACTGTCCTTCATCCGCCATTGCCGGGCCCTTGACATGCCTCTGGCGGATATCAAACGGCTGCTGGAATTCGTGGAGAACCCTGCCGCAGACTGCGGCGGCATTGACGAACTGATTGGTACACAACTGTCACGGGTTCGGGCGCGGCTGAAAAGTATGCGGGCGTTGGAGCAGCAACTGACCGCCTTGCATGGTAGTTGCGATACCCATCACAGCGCCAGTGAATGCGGCATTCTCCATGAGTTGGTCGCTGCAGCGCAGGGAGAGACCTGCGCCTGCCATCGGAAAGTACCAAATGCCGTGATCCCTAAGCCATCTCCTGCCAAAAGACATTGAAGAATGAATTTCGGCATGCACAGTGGAATTGTCGCAGTGCTGGCGGCAGCAACGCTATTTGGCGT
Source organism: Pseudomonadota bacterium (assembly GCA_021828745.1). Next base: position 4,138 of record JAJZDE010000096.1, on the reverse strand, counting down.
GAGCACTCCCCTGGCCAAATTGCTTCTGGGGTACATGGACCCTTGGCCATTGGCTGCATTGCTCTATCTCGGATCGGGCATCGGTTTGTGGATCATGCGCCGTATTCGTCGCATGCCTGCAGCACATCTGGGAAGTGGAGACTGGGGATGGCTGGCAGCGGCGATTGCGGCTGGCGGAATAATTGGGCCCGTATCGTTGATGGTTGGCCTATCTGCGATGCCCGGGTCGGACGTGTCGCTCCTGTTGAATGCAGAGGGAATATTTACGACACTGTTGGCCTGGTTTGCCTTCAAGGAAAACTTCGACCGCCGCATCGCGTTGGGCATGCTTGCCATCGTCGTTGGAACCATCGTCTTGACCTTTCCGCAGGAGATGCGTTTTTCAGGGGCATGGTCGACACTGGCCGTATTGGGAGCCTGCCTTGCCTGGGCCATCGATAACAATCTCACCCGTAAAGTATCCCTGTCAGATGCGTCATTCATTGCGATGGTCAAAGGATTGGTGGCAGGAATGACCAATCTCGTGCTGGCACACCTGACTCGTGCCCAATTGCCGGGCATTGGGATCATGGTCTCTGCAATGCTGTTGGGATTCGCCAGTTATGGCATGAGCCTCACCTTGTTTGTTATTGGCCTGCGCCAACTTGGCACTGCACGTACCGGTGCATATTTCTCCATCGTGCTACTGGGTGAATCGGTCACAATGCCATTGCTCGTGGCTGGAGCGCTGATGGCACTGGGTACCTGGCTACATCTGACCGAGCGTCATGAGCACCGACACAGGCACGATGAGATGGAACACGACCATGAGCATATCCATGATGAACATCACCAGCATGTACACGATGATCCGGTGGTCCCTGGAACCCAACACCGCCATCTGCATCGCCACGAACCTCTGACCCATGTTCATCCGCACTTCCCGGATGCCCACCACCCCCGGTGTCAGGGGGAGTGTCGTGCAGTACCTCTCCGTCACTGTTCGTGTCTATGTATGGCAACGCCCTCATCCGGTTTTTGAACTGTTCAGAGGTCTGTGGACTGCTCGATGGTGCCAGGTCGGCGTGTCAACTCCAAATAGAAATGCCCGTCTTAACCTGTCCGTTACTGAATAACGCCGCGTGAGCGGACTTACCGATAGACATTTTATCCACGGATGACCAGGAGTGGGTTTATGTCCTATCCGACGATTACTTGGTATCGTTCCTGGCCTTTGCTCATATGGACGCTTTGGCGAGGAAGGCTTGGGTCAGAGAACGAATTACGGATACACATTCTGTTGCAAAGTTTCATGCGTCCGGTTATGCTCGTTTTCAGGTTTATTGTGGCGTCGGAGTTGACGGATGTGATGGGCAGGTATTTGATGAATATCTACCCCATGGTTACTGCGAACATCCAGATGAATTCGGTAATAGGGTTCATCAGTATCCTGATGCTGATCGTTATGTTCATGCTTTGTCGGTATCATTGATCAACACCCGGAAGAAAGCGCCGGACAAATCGAAAAGTTAAACCTGCTCGTTTCTGAATCTGATTTTTTGGTTGAGGTTTTTGATTCAATAATTGAATATATCGAAAGAAATAAACTAATTTCGGAAGATTCAGACGATCAACCCAAGACGAAATCACCAGGGCCATGAGAATATCTGAACAGGATGCTGCCAGCATCAAGTCGACAATAGAGGCGATCGACCCCGAAAGCAGGATCTATCTTTTCGGGTCCATGGTTAACGACAGACTGAAAGGCGGGGACATCGACCTGTTTGTCGAGTCGTCGTATAAAATCGAGTTTCAGAAAAGGTTGCTACTCGAGTACGAACTTTCCCTACTGTGCGACAACGACATCGATTTGCTGGTCAAGGCACCGACGGACGAAGATGCACCGATTTACAGGCTGGCGAAGAAAAATGGTGTGATGCTGTAACTCGATTGGTTCGTGGTTCGATTTTGGTTTTTTTATGATGGGTTTTGGTGATATGGCGAAAGATTGATGACGAACGGCTGCTCCGAACTCGCTTTGCGACGTGGCGTAAATCTGGCGTAACAGTTTGCAGAAAGTTCGTATTGGGACGGAAAAAACCGGAAGGGGCGTTAGACGGAGGTCAGAAAATTTGCTGTAACCGACTGAAATTTTAGTGTCTTTCTGGTTCTAGCGGAAAATACCGGAAAGGGCAAAAAATGCCAATGGTGCCCAGGGAAGGAAGTGTCAGGGAATGAAAGGTTGATCCTGTGGGCGCCGCCGCCGCTCGGCCTGCTTTTGCAATGAATGAACCTGTGGTGGGTAACGTCAACACCGTTGCTCCGTTGCTACCCGAAAGCGGAACCAACGCATTGGAGGTTCCGCCTGTGGTGAAAATCCCGATTGCGCCCGAATTGAAATTCGTACTGGCGGCAATCATCGGGGTCGGTGAGATGGATGAAGTCCCCGGGTTTTCCACGTTTCCGCCACCACAGGCGGACAGCAGGAAAGTAACGGAAACCAGGGACAGAAATCCCGATTTTTTATTGAAAGTCCTCATTATTTTTTTCTCCACATTGACTGTAGTGAAAACATTATACATTTTGTAATATTTTTTCATACTTGATTTAAACCAAATTGTTCATTGAGACATTATTTTTTCATTAGGGGCATTGGTAAACGGTGAGCCTCACAAACGGAACTATTTGATAAAACAACAAATAGAACTAGAATGAACTAACAATTCCAACCGGAGAGGCAGATGCAGTCCATCAATATTCATGATGCCAAGACCTACCTGTCCCGGTTGGTTGATGAGGTGCAAAGCGGCCAGGTGGATGCACTCATCATTGCTCGTGCCGGGAAGCCCGTCGCCCGCCTTGTTCCGATCCGACAGCATAAGGTGCGTCTTGGTCTCGTAGCGGGGAAGTACCTCATCCCTGATCCATGCACCGAGGACTATCAGGGCATTGAGCGCAGCGCAGTTCATGCGTTACTTGGTAACGATGACAACATATCGATATGTTGAGTCACAAACCCCATCATTGATTTGTTGACGGGTAGTCTGACAACGATGCGGCTTCTGGAGGCCCAGAACCGCAGTTTTAGAGGTGTTCGTCAAACGACCGTTTCTGGTGCGGTTGGAGGGGGTATCGCCAAACTCAAATCCATGGAAAATTGCCCATGATATTGGGCCCACTTCACACCCCCACAACCACCAAATAACTTGGTTGCGCTCAGTTGCATCGGGTTGGGCGTGAAATTTTGGTATTCCAATTCCCCCCTGACCCCCTCCAAACGAGGGGGTTGTAGCCTGCAGACACAACGCCTAAACTCAACCAAAACGTACCCTAATGAGGCCAATCCGTTGGGGCGCTACCCACACGCTGGCGCGAGCGACTTACCGGCATCCTCATCATCGCAAACCATGAGATACAGGGGGAGACCATGAACCGCCACGGCAGCCTGAACCACATTTACCGTTTGATCTATAGCCGAGCGTTGCATGCCTGGGTGGCGGTGTCCGAGATCACCAAAGGGCAAGGCAAGGGGGGGCGCAGTCGTCAGCGGCTGGTCAACGCTGGAGAGAAGCGGGGAGGAAGTCACGAGGGATCCTCCGGCCTGATGGACTCACGACCGTCTCGCTCTCCGATCTGGATTCTCCTGGGTTTGCCGCTGATATGCCCTTTGGCCCAGGCAGCCCCTACGGGAGGTCTGGTGGTGTCAGGGGTAGGTCATATCATCCAGTCTTCGGTTGCAGGTGGGGCGGTCAATACCACCATTACCCAGGGTGGTTCGATGTTGAACTTGAACTGGAGCGGGTTCAATGTAGCGCCCGATGAGACCGTCACCTTCAAGCAACCTTCTGCCTCGGCCGTGGCGGTGAATCGCATTTTCGACACCAACGGAGCGCAGATCTACGGACATCTGAACGCCAATGGTCAGGTCTATCTGATCGATCCCAACGGGATCCTCTTTGGCAAGGGAGCGCAGGTGAATGTGGGGGGCCTGGTGGCATCAACGCTGGACTTGACGGGGAGCAGTGGCAATTCTCTGATCTTTGGACCCGTTAACGATGCGAGAGCGGCGGGAAGTCCTTTCGGTAGCAAGGACGGAATCGACAATCAGGGCGCGATGACGGCGGGCAGGGGTGGGTTCGTTACTCTGCTGGGACATACG
>JAJZDE010000008.1 GCA_021828745.1 Pseudomonadota bacterium | reverse complement strand
GTCGTCACGGTCATCGTCGAAAAGTTCGTGGGACCCTATAACCAGCAGATTCGCGTGATCGGCCAGGCCACCAAGCCCCAGACTCTCCAGTACAACGAACACATGACGCTCATGGATGTCATGATTGCCGTGGGGGGGATCACGGATTTCGCTGCCGGCAATCGCGCCACCATCCTGCGCACGGTCAACGGCAAGCAGGAACAATTCCGCGTCAAACTCCAGAACCTGATGCGCGATGGCGATATCAGCGCCAACGTTCCCATGCTCCCAGGAGATGTGCTCATCATCCCGGAAAGTTTCTTTTGATCCGATGGATGGCATAACCCACCCTTGAACAATCTACGCGCGCGCGTTCACTTCTGCCCTTTCTCACCATGAATACCTCTCGACGAGGCCAATGAACATGCACGATCTGCTCGATCAACTGTCCGGTTACTTCGCCGATATTCGGAGCCGCCCCTGGCACGTCATCCTGACGGCCTGGTGCGTGGCCTGTATCGGCTGGATTGGCATGCTCAACATACCAGACCGCTACCAAGCCGCCGCCCGTGTGTATGTGGACAGTCAGTCGCTCCTGCGCCCCCTGCTTTCGGGCATCACGGTCCAACCCAACGTCAATGAGCAGGTGACGATCATGGCCAACACCCTGATCAGCCGCCCCAATCTGGAAAAAGTGGCGCGCATGACGGATATGGACCTGCTCGCCAAGACTCCCGCACAAATGGAGGGGGTCATCGCCGATTTGAACAAGAACCTCACCCTGAAAAGTACAGGCTATGGCGACCTGTACACCATTGCCTATGAAAACCGGAATCCGGCCCTGGCCCGCAAGGTGGTTCAAGCCTTGCTCACCATTTTCGTGGAAAACGGGCTGGGCAGTAGCCGTAAGGACCTCTCGTCCTCCCAAAAATTCATCGAAGAACAACTCAAGGACTATGAAATCAAACTTGAAACCGCCGAAAACGACCTCAAGAATTTCAAAATCAAGAATGCGGGACTGATGCCTGGAGAAATGGGGCAAGACTATTTTACAAAAATCTCGGACATGCAGGATCAGATGCGTCAAACCGAAATGGAACTCCATGAGGCAGAAAATCGGCGTGACTCGTACAAGCGTCAACTGTCCGGAGAGGATCCCACCTTGCTCACCGATGCCATCACTTCTTCCAATACGCCTGAAATCGATGCGCGCATCGAGAGTCTCAAAAAGAATCTCGATACCCTGAGACTGAAATATACCGACCAATATCCCGATATCGTCGCCACCAAAAACCTGATCGACGAACTGGAGGCTTCAAAGAAAAAAGAATCCAGATCCCGCAAACCCCTGTCCGGTTCTGGCCCAAGTACGCTGTACCAGCAACTGAATGTCTCTCTGGTGGAAGCCACCGCACAGGCCGAGGCATTGAAGGGCAAACTGGATTCCTTCCGTAGCCAGTACGCGCAGTTGCGCGGTCAGGCCAATCGCATCCCGGAAGTAGAATCCGAATACGCCCAACTGACCCGGAACTACGACATCTACAAAAAGAACTATGAAACCCTGCTGTCGCGGGGAGAATCCGCAAAATTGTCGGGTGAAATGCAGAACAAGACGGACATCGTGGATTTCAAGGTCATCGACCCCCCCAGGGTTCCCCTCACCCCTTCGTTCCCGAACCGGCCCCTGCTGGCCTCCGTCATCCTGCTGGGGGCATTGGTATGCGGCGTGGCCCTGGCCTTCCTGATCGGGCAGATCAAACCGCTGGTACGCTCGAAAAAGAATATCGAAGCCATCACGGATTTCCCCGTGCTGGGCATCATCACCCTGATCGAGACCCCCCAGTCCCGAGCCTTGAAACACCGGGGCAGGATTTTTCAGGGAGTCAGTCTGGGCGGATTATTCGTGGTTTACGCAGGAATCATGACCAAATACCTGATGAGTGCTGCGCAATGAGTATCATCGAAAAAGCCGCCAGCAAACTGGAACAACGGACCCCGGTCATTTCCGCCCCCGAAACGAGGGTCCCTGAACCATCGAGTGTCCCAGCAGATGAGGCACAGCCGCCGCTCCTTCCTTCCGGAAATCCGTTTCCCGAAGTTTCTGCAGAACATAAAGCAGCGGAAACCGGCACTGCTTCATTTTCCAAAATTGACCTCGAGCGCCTGCGCCATGCGAATATCGTCACCCCTGCGGGCGAATATTCGTTGACGGCAGAAGAGTTTCGCATGATCAAGCGCCCACTCATCAACAATGCATTCAGTGGCGAGAGAAAATTAAAGAACAGCAATCTGATCATGGTCACCAGTGCCTTGCCCGGTGACGGAAAATCCTTCTGCGCCCTCAATCTGGCCATCAGCATGGCCATGGAAATGGACCGGACCGTATTGCTGGTAGATGCGGATGTCTCCAAACCCAGTCAACTGAAGTTATTGGGCATTCAAGCGGAACTGGGCCTGCTCGACCTGATCCAGGATCCCGAACTGCCACTTTCAGAGGTTCTGATCAAGACCTCCATCGCCAATCTCACCCTGCTTCCCGCCGGAAAACAGACCCGCAATGCCACCGAACTGCTGGCCAGTGAAGCCATGGCCCACCTGCTGGATGATCTGGCAGGACGCTACCCCGATCGTCTGATTCTGTTTGATTCCCCTCCTTTGCTGGTCACCACCGAGTCCAGCGTGTTATCCACGCACATGGGCCAGGTGGTCATGGTGGTGGATGCCGCCTCCACCACCCAGCCGGCGCTCAAATCCGCGCTGACTCTGGTACAGCATTGCGGCTACGTCGGCTTGATCATCAACCGCGCCTCCCATCAACTTTCCCTGGGGACCTATGGTTATGGCTACGGCTATGGATACGGCTATGGTCAGCAGGCGTAGTCCGTTGTTCCGTCGCGCCGGTTTTCTGCTCCTCCTGACCGCCCTGGAGTCAGGGAGCGCTGGCGCAGACACCCTGACCATCACCCCCCGTTTCAACACTTCGGAAACCTATACGGATAACCTGACCCTGGCCCCCGGCGGCCAGGCCACCCCAGGGTTCATCACCCAGTTGACCCCCGGCGTCTCCATCAAGGACATCGGCAGTCAGTTGAAATTGAACATCGATTATTCCCTGCTGGACATGATCTACAACAATTATGGCTGGGAGCATACCTATTACAACCAGTTGAACGCCACGGGCGACCTGGAACTGATCAAAAAAACATTTTTTATCGATGCCACTTCCACCATCAGTCAGCAGCCATTGACCCTCTTTGGCCCTGTCAGCGCCAACGGCGCCAACCTGACCGGGAACGTCGCCAATGTCAGAACCGAGACCATCAGCCCCACCCTGGTCCACAACTTCGATGAAGAATTCATCGCCCAGGCCAAGTTGACCCATACCGCCATGAATTTTAGTATGGCGGGACCGGCCGCCTACGGGGGAGGGTTCAGTGCCCCTCCGGTGGGATTCAATCCGGCCTATGACTTTTCCGCCACCACGAATATTGCCGACCTGTATGTCGCCAATGGCGCCGAATTCACCAATTTTTTGTGGAAACTGGATTACAACAATAACCAGATGGTCTATCCGGGATTCCCCAGTTCCACGATTTCCCTGCTGACGGCGGACTTGGGGTATCTGATCACCCCCGAATTCAAACTGACCTCTCAAGTCGGCTACGAAAACGACAACTTTGTCTATTTTGGCCCCCGTCCTCAAGGGACTTTCTGGAATGTCGGTTATGGCTGGAGCCCCTCCCCGCGCACCCGTCTGGACATGAGTGCCGGAGAACGGTTTTACGGTCGGACCTATCTGCTGAACCTGAGTCACCGCATGCACCATGTCATGGTTCAGGCAGGATACCACCAGGATGTCCTGTCCAGTATGGGGCAACAATATATTCCACCGGCGACGGCACTGGATCAGTTATTGCTCACCCAGATCACCGATCCTGTTCAGCGCCAACAGGCGGTCCAGCAAATCCTCTCTGCATTGGGCCCCCAAGCCTCCCTGTACGGCATGAATGCCATCACCAATGAAATCTTTTTGAGCAAGTCTTTCCAGTCCAGTGTCGGCGTGACCACCCCCCGCAACACGGTGCTGTTCACCCTGTTCGATACCCAGATGCTCCCGCTGCAGCAACCCGGTGCCTCTTCCCTCAACAACCCATTCCTCCAACTCCAGAACTATCTGGCCTTTGGCGCCTTCACCAGCACGGGGGCAACCCTGACCTGGTCCAATCAGTTGACTCCCGTGATAACCGCCACCTTCTCTGACACCTATTCCCGTTACTCCATGGCAAATCTGGTCGGTCAGGAAACCAACAATTTTCTGCTCGTAGGGCTGTCCGATAAAATCACCGAAAAAGTCACCAGTTCCCTGACCTACCGGCACCAATACATGAATGGAGCGGGATTCATCGGTGGCTATAGTTTTATGGAAAATGCCTTGATTGCGGGGTTGAATTTTATTTTCTGACCGACTTCCCCTATTTCTGTCGCCGACCACGAATCCCGGACCCCTACGCCCCGCCATGTATACCTCGTTTTATCACCTGACCTCCAAGCCCTTTCAACTGAGCCCCGATCCCAGTTTTTTCTTCGCCAGCAGCGGACATAAGCGCGCCATGTCCTATCTCAACTATGGTCTGTCCCTGGGGGAAGGGTTCATCGTCATCACGGGAGAAGTGGGCGCAGGAAAAACCCTGCTGGTCAGAAAACTGTTTGAAACCCTCGGTCAGGACAATATCCTCAGCACCCATCTGGTCAGCACGCATCTGGATGCCGATGACATTTTGAGAACGATCTCGGGCGGCTTTGGTTTGCCCCATGAATCCCTGTCCAAGGCGGTCCTGCTCAACAACCTGCAAATGTTTTTCAGACGCTCGGTTCAGCAAAACAAACGGGTGCTGATCATCGTCGACGAAGCCCAGAATCTGACTCCCAAAGCGGTGGAAGAGTTGCGCATGCTGTCCAATTATCAATTGGACAATCAGTCGTTGTTGCAAAGTTTTCTGATCGGTCAACCCGAATTCCGAAACACCCTGCAAAGCCCGCAAATGGTCCAGCTCAACCAGCGGGTCATCGCCTCTTACCATCTGGGCCCCTTGAAGGAAGAGGAGACGCGGGAATACATCGAACACCGTCTGCATCTGTCGGGCTGGAACCAGGATCCCACCTTCACCCCTGATTCCTTTTCCCTCATCCATGAATTCACCGGAGGCATTCCAAGAAAGATCAATACATTGTGCGACCGGATCCTGGTCTTTGGCATGCTCGAGGAAAAGCATCAGATCAGCATCGAAGATGTGGACGAGGTCATTCAGGACCTGCGTCGGGAAGTCACCCATTCCCACGATCCTTTGCCCGAATCCCATCAGACCCCACCGATCGGCGGTTCGTCCGATCCCCTGGCGCAGGCTTTTCTGTCCACCTTCGAGGCGCGCCTGGATCGTCTGGAAGCCACCCAGAATGCCCTGATGCTGATGGCGAACGCCATCCACAAGAATGTCTCCACCCTGATGAGGTCCCTGTTCCGTGCTTCCAACTCCAACGAAATCATCGACCAGCATGATCAGTGACCCTTCCCTTCCCCTGATTTTATGCATCGTGGGCGCGCGCCCCAATTTCATGAAAATCGCCCCGATTTTGAGCGCGTTGCGCTCCGGACATTCGGGGTTGCGCGCACAACTGGTCCATACGGGGCAGCATTACGACGAGGCCATGTACCAACAACTCTTTGCGGATCTGGGCATTCCGCCTCCGGACATCGATCTGGAAGTGGGATCAGGCACCCATGCCGTACAAACCGCCAGAATCATGGAACGATTCGAACCGGTCCTGGATACCTCGAACCCTGCAGCCATCCTGGTGGTGGGCGATGTCAACTCCACCATTGCCTGCGCCCTGGTCGCCGCCAAGAAACAGATTCCCGTCATCCATGTGGAAGCGGGGCTGCGCAGTTTTGATCGTGCCATGCCCGAAGAGATCAACCGGGTCCTGACCGACCAGATTTCCGATTTTCTGTTCACCACCGAACTTCAGGCCAAGGACAACTTGATCCGGGAAGGCATCGATGCGGAAAAAATTCATTTTGTCGGCAATGTCATGATCGACACCCTGCATCATAATCTTTCCCGCGCCATCCCCGCCGCCACGACCTTTTCCCGGAATGGACTGCCTGCCGTTTTCTCGGGCAACCCTCAGTCCTTTGGCGTATTGACCCTGCATCGCCCTTCCAACGTGGACGACCCGGTAGTCCTGAGGAATCTTCTGGAAACGCTGGAAGAAGTCTCGCGCCATATTCCCCTCGCCTTCCCCCTGCATCCGCGCACGCGCCAAAAAATCGATGAATTCCATTTGACGGAGTTCCTGAATCTTCCCACCCTGGCCATTCTTCCCCCCTTGGGGTATTTGCCCCTGCTGGGACTCATGAAGGATGCCCGACTTTTTCTGACCGATTCGGGAGGGATCCAGGAAGAAACCACCGCCCTGGGCATTCCCTGCGTGACCTTGCGCGAAAACACCGAACGCCCCATTACAGTGGACCAGGGCAGCAATACCATCGTCGGTCAGGATCGCACCCGCATCCTGGCTACCGTTCTGAACATCCTGGCTGGCCGGGGTAAGGCCGGACGAATCCCGGATTACTGGGATGGGCAGGCAGCCTGGCGCATCACCGCGCAACTGCGCGCCGTCTTCAATCCCCATTTCGTGGCGCCTGCAGAGATGGCGGGAATCTAGCCCCATGTCCCGCCCCAATGCCATGACCATCGATGTCGAGGACTATTTTCAGGTCTCCGCCTTCGCGCCCTATATCCGTCGTGCAGACTGGGCGCACCTTCCCTGCCGCATCGAACGGAACATGGAGACCATTCTTGCCCTGCTCGACCATCATCAGGCCCATGCCACGTTCTTTACCCTGGGTTGGATTGCGGAGCGGTATCCGGGCCTCGTCCGTTCGATCCTTGCCGGAGGACATGAACTGGCCAGCCATGGCTATGACCATTACCGCGCCAGCGAACAATCGCCCGATGAATTTCGTACCGATATCCGGCACAGCAAACAATTACTGGAGGACCTGGGCGGACAACGGGTTCGAGGATATCGAGCGCCCAGTTTCTCCATAGGATCCCAGAATTTATGGGCACTGGACATCCTGCACGAGGAAGGGTACGACTACAGTTCCAGCATCTATCCCATCCAGCATGATCACTATGGCATGCCCGATTGTCCCCGTTTCCGCTTTCATCCCCGGGGTCATGCCGGCATTCTGGAAATTCCACCCACCACCGCCAAACTGGCGGGACGTCACCTTCCGGCGGCGGGCGGGGGGTACTTCCGCCTCATGCCCTATCCCCTGTCCCGTTGGTTGCTGCAACGCATCAACCGGATCGAGGGCGAATCCTGCATGTTCTATTTCCACCCCTGGGAGATCGACCCGCACCAACCCCGCCCGGCCGGTGTGAACCTGAAAAGCCGGTTCCGTCACTACGTCAATCTGGCGCACATGAAAGAGAAAATTTCTGCGCTGTTGCGGGATTTTCATTGGGATCGCGTCGACCGGGTTTTTTTGCGAGACTCTCATGACTGAATTGACCCTTCGCACCATGACGTCCTCTGATGAGAGTGCCTGGGATGCCTTTGTCACTGCTTGCCCCCAGGCCACTTTTTTTCATCGCTCCGGATGGAAAAAAATCATCGAGGAAGCCTTTGGTCATCGAACCCATTTTCTTCTGGCAGAAAATGCCCAGGGCATTCAGGGCATCCTGCCTTTGGCCGAGATCCGCCACTTTTACTTTGGACACTCCCTGTCTTCCCTGCCCTTTGGTGTTTATGGGGGAATTGCCGCCTTTTCGGCCGAGGCTACCCAAGCTCTGGACCAGGCGGCCCAGGACCTGGCCGCCACGCTGAAAGTGGACCATCTGGAATATCGGCAAATGCATTCCCTGCACCCCGACTGGCCGCGCAAGGAACTGTATGTCACGTTTCGTCGGGAAATCGATCCCGATCCGGAACAGAACATGAAAAACATCCCGCGCAAACAACGGGCCATGGTCCGCAGCGGAATCAAGAATGGCCTGGTCAGTGAAATCGATGACACCGTCGAACGGTTTTATGAAGTTTTTGCGGACAATATGCTGCGTCATGGCACGCCCACCTTTGCCAAACGATACTTTTCCTTGCTGAAATCCACGTTCGGCCAGGACTGTGAAGTATTGTCGGTCCTGAAAGACCAGGAAGTCGTCAGCAGTGTCCTGACCTTTTATTTCCGTGACGAAGTCCTGCCTTATTATGCAGGAGACACCCTGGCTGCCCGCACTCTGGCCGCCAATGACTTCAAGTATTGGGAATTGATGCGCCGCAGTTGTGAACGGGGTTATCGACTGTTTGATTATGGACGCAGCAAACTGGGGACGGGGTCCTACCATTTCAAGAAGAACTGGGGATTCGAACCCGCTCCCCTGCACTACGAATATCGTCTGTATCGGTCCACCGAAGTTCCGGACCAAAACCCCCTCAATCCGAAATACCAGTTCTTCATCAAGGCCTGGCGCCGGTTACCCATGCCGGTGGCAAACTGGCTCGGCCCCCAACTGGTCAAGTATCTGGGCTGATGGAACCCCTTTTGTTCCTGGTGCACCGTATTCCCTACCCCCCCAACAAGGGGGACAAGATCCGTTCCTACCATTTGCTTCAACACCTGGCACGGCATTACGCCGTCCATTTGGGCGCCTTTATCGACGATCCCGAGGATTGGTCTCATCAGGACAAGGTCAAAGCCCTGTGCGCGTCCACCTGTCTTCTGCCCCTGCATCCCGGACGATCAAAACGAGCCAGTCTGAAGGGATTATGGACGGGACAAGCCCTCACCTTGCCCTATTATTATCAGGCTCCTCTCCAGCAGTGGGTCGATGCCGTCATTCAAAGGGAACAGATCCGCCGCATCGTCGTTTTCTCCTCGTCCATGGCCCAATATGCCGAAAAGCATCCCCAGGCATACCGACTGATGGACTTCGTGGACCTGGATTCGGATAAATGGACCCAGTATGCTCACTCCAAATCCTGGCCCATGAACCAGTTATATCGTCGGGAAGGGCGCCGGTTGCTGGACTATGAACGCCATATTGCCGCCAGTTTTGACGCATCCCTGTTCGTCTCGGCCCATGAAGCCGGCGTATTTTGTGAACGGGCTCCCCACTGTGCATCCAAAGTTCATTGGTACAATAATGGGGTGGATACCCATTACTTCGATCCGGCCCTCTCTCACCTCAATCCTTATCCTCCCGCGCAGATCGCCCTGGTTTTCACGGGAGCCATGGATTACTGGCCCAATGCAGAGGCCGTGGAGTGGTTTGGAAAAACCATTTTCCCCCCTCTCCGTCGTCTTCGACCCAACCTCCACTTTTATATCGTGGGGTCCAACCCCACGGACAGCGTTCGACAATTGGGTCGCCAGGAAGGCATTCATGTCACCGGACGCGTGCCCGATGTCCGCCCCTACCTCGCCCATGCCCATTGGGTCGTGGCACCCCTGCGCATTGCGCGCGGCATCCAGAACAAGATCCTGGAAGCCCTGGCCATGGAAAAACCCGTGATGGCCAGCGCGCAAGCCATGGAGGGACTGGATACCCAATCCCTGGGTCCCGGCTGCCTGACTGCCACCACGCCGGAAGAATGGATAACGGGCGCGCAACCCTGGATACAGGGCTCGCCCCAACGAATCTCGTCTCATCGTCAGTGGGTGATGCAGCATTTCGACTGGACGACCAACCTGAAGGTGGTCGATGACCTGCTTTCCTCGGTTCAAACAGGACAGACCGCCCCATGAACGGTTTCCCCCAACCCTGGAAAAGACCCCTGACCCTCAGTGGAGTCATGGCGCTCCTTCTGTTGCTCTGGTTCTATCCCGTCGTCGAGTTCACCGTACAGACCTGGCTCGGCAATGAAACCTATCTGCACGGGGCACTGATCCCGTTCATTTCTCTCTGGCTGATCTGGCGAGAACGCGCTGCACTGAAAAACATTTCCCCGCGCACCAGCGGATTGGCCCTGGGTGCCTTTGCCTTGTGCGCCCTGTCCTGGGAATTGGGGAAAATATCCAACGCCATGGTCATTCAACAATTTTCCCTGGTGGGCATGATCCTCTGCGCTACCTGGTCGCAAATCGGGAATGCGGCTTTCCGTCAGTTACTCTTTCCGCTTCTGTTCCTTTTTCTGGCCGTGCCCTTTGGCGAATCGTTCATCCCTCCGCTGATGGACTTCACCGCTGATTTTGCCACGGCCGCCATCCGTCTGACCGGCATACCGGTTTACCGGGAAGGGAATTTTCTGACCCTCCCCACCGGCAACTGGTCGGTGGTGGAAGCCTGCAGTGGTCTGCGCTACCTGATCGCCTCCCTGACCCTGGGCGTCCTGTTTGCCCACCTGGCCTATCGCCACTGGACCAGAAAACTCCTGTTTTTGCTGGCCTCCCTGGTGGTGCCCGTGGCTGCCAATGGCGTGCGTGCCTATCTCATCATCCTGATCGGCCATCTCAGCGGCATGAAATTGGCAGTGGGCGTGGATCACCTCATCTATGGCTGGCTATTTTTTGGGCTGGTCATGTTCCTGCTGTTCTGGATCGGCTCGTTTTTCCGGGAGAGTCCCGCTCAGGAAGACGCTCGACCGGAGTTTGCTTCCGTCCCGGACAACAGGCCCCGACAACCCATCGAATTTATGCCTATCGGGATACTGGTCTTTCTCGCCCTCATCCCGCGCTGGCATGTGGCTCATCTGGAGCGCCTGTCCCGATCCTCGGGCACTCCCTCCTCTTTCGCACTCACGGTCCCGCCCTCCTGGTCTTGGGTAACTCTCGAAAGCGGCCACTGGACGCCTCATTACACGGGGGAGCGAATCAAACTCGAAGGGGCCTATGCTTCCACCCAGGGACTCCCCCCCGTCACGCTCTTCATCGCCTACTATCGCCAGCAAGCCCAGGGGTCTTCCCTGATCACCTCCGGCAACACCCTGGTGATTCCTCAGGACCACCATTGGGGAAAAATCCATGAGTCTGCACACCCCCTATCCGTTTCTGCCCAGACGGCCCCGCTTCCTTTCACGGAAACCCTGATCCGTTCCGAAGGCCAGCGCAGGATCGTATGGTCCTGCCACTGGGTGGACCGGCACTGGGTTTCCAGCCCCTATGCCGTCAAGGCCTGGGAAGCATGGTCCGTACTGAAAGGTCAGGGCGATGGTGCGGCCATCGTGGTATTTTCCACCCCCATCCGCGCGGACGACACCCTGCAGGCACAACGGAACCTGCAGTCCTTCAGCCAGGCCATGATCCCGGAAATCCAGCGGGCGCTGGAACACCTCAACCCACCTCATCCCCTATGATGCCGCCGGACTCACGCCCCCTCATTGCCCACATCATCTATCGCCTGGATGTGGGCGGATTGGAAAATGGGTTGGTGAACCTGATCAACCATCTGCCCGCCGACCAGTTTCGACATGCCATTTTGTGCCTCAAAGGTCATGACCCGGCGTTTGCCCGACGCATCCAGCGCAGGGATGTCCTCCTGATCGATCTCGAAAAAAAGGAAGGCAAGGACCTGGGGGTCTACGGGCGTCTCTGGCGTCATTTCAGGCAACTCAAACCGGCGATCGTCCATACCCGCAATCTCACCAGCCTGGTGGCCGTGGTGCCTGCACTGCTGGCAGGCGTTCCCTACAGAATTCATGGCGAACACGGGCGCGACATGTCGGACCTGGACGGCGCCAATCAAAAACACCAGTGGTTTCGGCGGATGTTACTGCCCCTGACCCATCGGGTCATCGCCTTGTCGCAAGACCTGGAACGTTACCTGATTCAAGTGATCGGAGTCCCTCGACGCAAGGTTTCCCAGTTTTACAACGGGGTGGACACCGAACTTTTTCATCCCCGCGAAGACGGTGAACCCAGTCCTTTTCCTGCCTTTTTTTCCAGCGATGAGATTTTTGTGATCGGCACCGTGGGACGCATGCAGGCCGTCAAGAATCCATTGCTCCTGGCCCAGGCCTTCATCACCCTGGTGGAGACTGCCCCAAAGGAACTGGCAGGTTCACTCCGGCTGATCATGATCGGCGAGGGTCCACTCCGCCAACCCTGCCAGGCATTGCTGGATCGGGCCGGCCTGACGGAACGGGTCTGGTTGCCCGGTGCCCGTCACGACATCCCCATTCTCCTGCGTCACCTGGACCTGTTCGTGCTGCCCTCCCTGGCCGAAGGCATCTCCAACACCTTGCTGGAGGCCATGGCTTCGGGGGTCCCCGTCATCGCCACCCAGGTGGGCGGAAACCCTGAACTCGTGACCCCCGGCATCGATGGATCACTCATCCCCTCCAACGATGTCCCTGCCCTGGTTCATGCACTGCTCGGGTACCTGCTCGATCGCCCCACGCTGATTCAGCAAAGGAACCACGCGCGACACACCGCGCTCGAGCGCTTCAGTTTGATCGCCATGGTCGATCGCTATAAAGAAATTTATCAAAATACCGCCGATCAGTAGTCACCACGCTCTACGCCGAGCTCGCCAATAGAAAGAGGCTCCTCACGGAGCCTCTTTTCGTTCATCGAGTACGACAAATGTGTTACTGATCACACATTGGAACGGCGACGCAAGGACCAGCCCATGGCCAGAAGACCGGCACCGAACAAAGCCACGGTCATGGGTTCAGGCGCGTATTGCAACTTGAACTGTCCACCATTCTGAATGAAGTAATTCGGCCCCCCTTGACCATTGTAGGTCCCCGGAGCTTGACCAAGGCCTGCCACCAGATTTGGGTCGATGGTGTATGAACTCTTGTTCGCAGACAGATCTTCCGAAGCGTTGGTGGTCACGAAAGACAACAGAATGTTCTGGTTGAATAAATTTCCGTTGGAATCCAGAAAAATGTTGCTGGGGGTCAGCGTGGTGGGCGCCTGACCTGTCACGGTCACTTGTCCGTTGGACGCCGGGGTTCCATTGGGATTGATGAATCCACCGCTGGTGTTGGGATTTCCCGTATTGGCAACGCTGAAGGTAGCAATCATCGTGCCTGCCGTCGAACCATAGTGATTCGCAGACGTGGTCCCGTACACCATGGTGGGATTGTAATAGACCGAAAATGTCCCGCCCTGGAAGGTAAAAACCCCGGTATTGGTGTTGGTAAGGTCCGTCCCTGTGAAATAGGCGGTCAATTGCCCCCCACCCAAATTCAGGGGAACCCCACCGTTCTTTTGGGTAATATCAAAAACCCCCACATCTGTGGATGTGTAAATACCCTGCTGAGTAGTCGGGGTATTCGTCACATAACTTTCCCCGCTGAAACTGAGGTTGTTGATGCCCGAGTCCAGCACGTTGGCCACATTGCTGTAACCAGGTTGGCCGGACAGGCTGTTGAGGTTCAATTGCCAGTTGGTGATATCGATTCCGGCAGAGGCACTGGTGGACATTCCCACCAACACAACGGCCGTAGCCAAAGAGGCCAGAAGGGATTTTTTTTGAAGTTTCATGTTTGACTCCGGTTGGTTGCCTATAATCTGGGATTGCGCTGATTTATAAGCACATCCCATGCCAATAATCATATCTTATTGATAATAAATAACAATAAACTTTTTTCTGCGGTCCGGTTTTTCTGATGTGTAAAATTTCCTGACAGTCCTTGCCGGTTCGTCAAGGACTTTTTTTCCGCTCATCGCGCAACGAGGTACCCAACCCTGAAATGATTTCCGTGGCCGCCATGATGATCTGGGTCGAGGCAAATCCTGCTCTGCGCAACTCCCGGTAGAAGGAACGCGCCAACAGTTTGGCCAATTTACCCGGATCCTCTGCCGCCTTCACCATGGCATTCAAGTCCGGCCGGTGGGCTTTTTCCAGAGCCACCGTGATAAAGTTGGAGCGCAGGACTCCCCGCATCTGCACCAGTTGGATATCCCGTTCCACCAACAGACCAGCGATGGACAATGCTTGCAACTCATGGGTTTTGTAGGGCTGTCCGAACCCGCCCCGCACATTCACGATCCCTGCCACCAACCCGTCGCGGAGCAACGGCACGGAAAGAAAACTTTTTCCCTGATTCTGCGGATATCGGGCTTGAGGAAAAAACTCTGACGCTTCGATGTTCTCGACCAACAGAGGCTTGCCCAAGGCCAGCACATGACCGGCAATCCCCTCGCCCTGTTTGATCCGGCCCCGGTAAGCCACGGAAGGAAGATCTCCATAGTGGGCGCAGAGTTGCAACCCTTCGCCATCAAATACCATGGCCGAGGTTCCTTCCGCATCGAAGACCTCGGCCAGACGGGCGCACCATCGCTCCAACAGAGGGGCCACCCCATGAAACACCTCGCCCCCATCGGGGATCAGGGCCAGTTTTTCAATCAGTCGTTCGGGTCCTGTGGATGCCATGGCGCTTTCCTTCTCCTTGATCATGATGTTCCGGGCCAGTGTAATCGAATCAGAGACAGACGTGTCGAGCGAGCGCGGGCAGAAACCGAGCGCCCGATTCTTCCCATGAAGACCACCCGGTCGGCCTGCTCCTTCCCCCCCATCCATTGATCCAGGACACAGGCAATGCGTTCAGCCAGTGGCTGTGCATTTTTCCGCGCGGACAGGGAGATCCCTTGAGTCGCATACCGCCGGAAAATGAGGGGGGTCATCTCGGGCTGTAATTGCAACTTCAACTGCGTCGCGGTCAGCCAGAACCGCTGAAGGGCTTTTCCCGCTTCGACCTCGTCGCGCAAAGAGTCCGGAACCGCACGGGCCACCAGCGCAAAATGCGCCGCGCAGGCCAGGCCGGGAATGAAATCCAACTGGATTCGAGGGAGCAGCGTTCCCGCCAGGTACCTGTTAAAAAACTCGACACGTTCCCAACGCTCCATGATCCAATGGGTCAACTTGAGGGTCAGCGCATCCAGTCCGATGGCTTGATCGGGCACCCTGTCCTCGCTAAACTGGGCGCCCCACTGGATGATGGCGCGGTGAACCGCGTAGGCCTCCGGAATCGTCAAGCGCAATTTTCCCGCCCGTGCAGTGAGCGAGGCAAACGCCCAGCGCTGAGAAAAACTTTCAAACCACAATACCTGGTAGTTCGGCCCTACGGAGGATTCCAGGATATCTTTCTGTTCCGGAGTCAGCGGATCAAGACGATAGGGGCGGCGTTGGACGGAGCGGATCTTGATCATTTCCGCCAGGGGATCTTCCGCCAGAGATTCAGCCTCGAAAGTCACCTCAAAAACCGGCGCTTCTTCCGAACATCCCGCCCGTTCCACGATCCGGGCGGAAAGACCGAAACGGGTGGCAGCCAAGCGCATGTTTTCCAGCAGCGCGCCCAGCGCCAAATGGCTGGCCTGCCCCCCCAGATCATAAAGACAATGGGACCGCGTATCGAACCCATGAACATTGACCTGCCCATCGGAAACGATTTCAAAACGCCAGGGTTGGGTGTTGTCTCCGCTCGGAGCCCATTTCGCCCACTCCAGAATTTCCTTGACCTGTTCTGCGGCTGTCATTTTGTCCTCGGCCACTCACTCGTTGAGTTTTGCCAGTCTTCCTTCCGCAATCCTGAGCGCAATCCGTTGCAGCGGGTGACGGTTTCCTCCCGGTCGCCAGGACCGCACCAATCTGTTCCGGTAGGCATCAAACTGATGGCTGTAGGGAGCCGGCCAAACCTTGCCACGCCCCAGCAGAATTTTTAATGCCTCAGTGGCCGCCATGCCAGCACAGAGTTGACAGGCCATGAAGGTCGACGGTCCCCGGCGTTCCTTCAAATTGACCGAAGTGGAATCCACCAGATAGTCGAAATGCAGTCGGGCCGGAGCCAGTCCCAACAAAAAGCGCAAGGCTTTGGCTTCGTCCGTTCGGTTTCCCCAGCAAAAGTACTCTTCGAAGGACATCCCCCCCGGCATGAAATTCACCACCGCTGCCCCCATCCCCAGGGGGGCCGCCGTCACCACGGGAATCCCTGCTTCGGCACAGGCGTCGAAGGTCATCTGGCGCGCTGAAAAAGCGAAGAAATCCAGTCCATCCACATAGAGATCGATGCCGGAAAGAAAATCAGACAGGTTGGCGGAAGTCACCCCTTCAGGGAAGGATCGAATCTCCAGTTCAGGATTGATGTCCCTGGCCATTTCAGCCAGCACCTGAACCTTGGAACGTCCCAGATGAGAGACCGTGGCCCCCACCTGACGGTTGAAATTGTGGATTTCGAAGGTATCAAAGTCCGCGATATGAAACCGCCCCACCCCCAAGCGGGCCAGGGTCAGCAAGTGGTTGCCCCCCACACCGCCCATGCCCGCAATGGCCACGGACTTGTTGGCCAGGGAGGCCTGCTCGGACCGGGTCAACCAGCCTATGTTGCGTGAAAAAGCATCGGCATAACCAAACATCACGAGATACTGGGAGAATCATAGGCCATCTGGCGAAGTCTGCCCAAAATACCGTCGGAATCCTTGGCGGTCATCAGATAGGGAAAAAGAGAACGATCCCCCACCGCCCTATCCATCCTGCCTCCTACCTCACGAATCCTTCGCCCCAGTTCTTCAAAGTCGATCAACAAAAGCACCGAAGGCGCATTGACGCGCGGACAGATGCGCTCCGGACCGATGAGGGTAAACCCCAGCATCTGCTCATAAAATCGCGCATGGCGAGGATTGACTTCCAATAATCCGTCCGTACAACCAAACAAGCCATAGGGATACAGATAGGCCACATGAAACAAACTGGCCAGTACCCGTTTGTTTCTGACCTGGGGATCCATGGCCAGCCGATTGAATTCGCACAAAACCCTGCCCTTGGCACGCATCTCTTCCAATATGTCGTGGTAACCGGAATCCGCATACAGTCCCAAGGGCGAATCAACCCCGACGGAGATGGTACCAATCACATCCGCATCATTGTCGTAAGCCAGCAAAGTGATCCGGTTGGGCTCAGTCATGGTCTGCGCAGTCAAATGCTTGTAGCCCCGCCACTCATACATCCGATTGATCAGGATGCTGGCAGATTCCTGACGCTCTTCCGTATTGGCCAAACGGATACGATACTCATGGGTTTGGGTGGAGAGGGGGACCGTATCGTCATTTTCGGGAATGGCATAACTCATCGAGGATAATGACGAGGGAATCGAATCAAAAAAAGACGCTATGATATCGTCGTCGCAGTCATGCCCGACATCATATTTAGTGGCCATGGGATCGTTCCCTCCGAAGTTCTGCAGTCCTATTATTTCAAACATCCCAAGCCCCTCCCAACGCATCGACCGTGCGCGGAGTATAGCCTCCCTTAGTTTAAAACCCGCTTAACGAGAATTAAGAAATTCTTAAGGCGACTATGACCCATTCGGTTTGATCCTGTCAAGACAGAAATACCAAACTCTCCCCAACAACTCGTGACAAAAGTAGTAAAAATTCTGTAGCCCTGACGCACTGGGGAAAAAACCAAATCCATTGACCGCGCCTTCGTCATACCCGGTTCCCGCCGGAATGACCGTCACCCCCAGACGTTCAAATTCAGGGATCGCCCGGTTCAGGTGCCAGGCATGACTCACCAGATAGATCCGGTGGATTCCGGCCGCCTTCAGGATCAGAACCGAATTCATTGCATTCTCACGGGTATTATTGGAGCGCGTTTCAATCCAGCGCACGGGAACTCCGAATTCATTTTCCAGCACGTTTTTTATGGCCTGACTTTCGGGGACGCCAAACCGACCCGGATCGCCTCCCGCAACCAGAATGGGCTTATTCCATCGACGGGCCAACCATGCCCCATACCGAATCCGTTCCAGAGTCAGGCTTTTGAGGTCAACGCCTCCATATTCCGCTTTTTTTTGAACCGTACCAGCAGACAAAATGACAATGGCATCGGCTTCATTTCCCTGAAAAGACTGGTAGGGGGGCATGAGTTGATGCAGCAAAAATCCGCTCACCACAGGCGTGGATACCACCCAGAACAGGGCCACCCCGCCGCCTGCCAGCCAGGCACCGCGCCGCACCCTACCCTGGGCCATCTCCTTGATTCCCCACAGAATCGGCCACAACAATACCAAAGGGGGCAGGATCAAGTCAGCGAAACCGCCCCAATACACGATGACTCTCAGGGAGCCAAAATTTGCAGTGCGCCGGGATAGGCAGGGGCGCGCTTCAATACGCTGACCTGACGCGGGACCACGGGTTCGGCATGGGGGACGAGATCGATGCCGGGCGCCAGCATCGCGGAAGGGGTCTCATAATGTAACCGCTCATCCACCGGGCCCTCCAGCCGATAATCCTGCCGGAGGGGTCGATAGAACACCTGCCAATCCGCCTTCAGATCATTGGAAGAGACCAGTCCCACAGGAACGTGGTATTCCCCATACCCCACCAGCAGATTGTTGACGGAAATGACGCGGGCTCCTGCCTTGGGTACGCGCAAGAAGGCACCGGCGCCCTCCTTGTCGTTCACCAGCGTATTGCTGGCCAGATAGAGCACATTGTCCGGCCCGGACATCCCCTCTTCCCCATAGGAAATGACGGTGGAATTTTCCGTATCCACCCCCTGTTGAATGATATTTCCCAAAACCAGCGCCGTGCCGCCATTGGGCAAATCGAGTTCGTAACTGGCCCTTCCCCCCATTTCATCCGTCAGGCGGTTATAGAGGATGTCGTTCCGGAGCGCCCGGCTTTTGAACAAATGACCCACATTGGCATGGTGAAAGTAACTGGCCAATACCACCAGGGAGTTCAGTTTGCCCACATACAGATCGTGGGAAAACCCATCCCCTGCCCCATTGTAGGCAAACTCGCTGTTCTCGATCACCAGGGACGAACTTTCTTCATCCGAGGTCAACAGGCCGTTTTCATTGGCAAAGAACAGACAGTTTCGAATCCATAAGTCCCCTTTTTCGAAACGGATGCCCGCACCGTTACGGTCAGAGACTCGAGTGTTCATGAAATCGATGTTTTCAATCCGGATCCTGCCGCCCCGAACCACCCAGAGGGCTTTCCCCTCGGCACTGCGGCCATCGGCAAAGAGGCGCGCATTGCCCCCGACCCCCTGAATGAGCAGATCATTCTGTCCCCAGGAGGCCACCACGTCCTCATGATAGTCCCCGGCATCGATTTGGACCACATCGCCATCCCGCGCCATGGATGCCGCCACAGAAATGCTTTTGATGGGCTCGGTGGGCCCCACATGAAGCGTACGATGGACGGGGCTCGGCGGAATCAACCACCCTCCAGGCAGATAGGGTTCGATCAGGGACCGTTCTTCTCCCTCCTTCAGAGCGACCACGCCCCACCGGGAAGGAGGGGGCGGGATCAGAAAAGGTTGCGCTGCCTGCGCCTGAAATTCCGACTCGCCGTCCCAGGCCCGAATTCTGGCAAACACCGGCGTCGTCCATTTTTCCAGACGGGGATGTCCCTCGACCCTGCGCTCCAGATAGTTCACAATCTCGGCCACGCTGTAGCCTGATGCACGGTACTCCATGAAGACGCCGCCAACCCCCATCAAGACCAGAAAAGAAGTCCCCAGCAAGATGAGTTTCGTTTTTTTATACCGGTAACGACTGGATCTTCTCTTGGCCATGGATAACTTCCCTGCAAAAAATCACGCCGGACCGATATAGGCCATCCCCGGCCTCTCGGTCAACCTTTTTCGATCTTCCCAACCCCATTTATCTACTCTACAATGTCGAGAGTCATCGTACCTTCGGAAATTCAAGAATGCCACAGATATCCTGGTCGAAAATTCTACGGACATTTCCCTGTTTTTTCCGACCCCTGCCTGACCATTCGAGAAAATGGGGAAATGGTACACCTCTTTCCAACCCTCTGGTGTTACTCCTGTCCGTGGCACTTTCTTCCTGTGGGGGTGGGGGCGGGGGAAGCGGAACGCCGGCCCTTCCCGTGTCCATCGCCACGCTCCTGCCCTGGACCTGGATCGGGGGAAGTTCCTCCTACAACCAACAAACCGTGAACTCTCCGGAGGCGCGTATGAGTTCCGCCACCTGGACGGATACCTCCGGCAACTTCTGGATGTTTGGAGGTGAAACGGTCTATACCTATGACATCAATGATCTGTGGAAATACAACCCCAACACCCAGATCTGGACCCTGGAAAGTTTGTCTTCTCCCCTGAATCAAAATCAGCCTGGGTTATATGGCACACAGAACACACCCAGCACGAACAATCTGCCCGGCGCCAGAAACGACTCGGTCTCCTGGACCGACCCTGCGGGAAATTTATGGTTGTTTGGCGGTTATGGCTATGCTTCCTCGAATTCCCCGGGGGATTTGAACGACCTGTGGGAATACGCCCCCGCTGCCAAAACCTGGACCTGGGTCGGAGGCTCCACCCAAACCAACCAGTTCGGCAGTTATAGTTCCACGGAAATTCCTGGCGCACGTCTGGCCAGCGTTTCATGGACCGATCAGTCGGGAAATTTGTGGTTGTTCGGCGGGCAAGGGTATGCCGCCTCAGGTTCCCCGGGAGAATTGAACGACCTGTGGAAATACAACCCCACCACCAAGACTTGGGTCTGGATCCGGGGTTCCAGCAGCACCAACCAACTCTCGACTCTTTCCGGAACCGCCGCCTCGCCGGGCGCACGCCATGACAGCGTGGCCTGGACCGACTCGACGGGAAATTTGTGGTTGTTTGGCGGACAAGGGTATGCCGCCTCGGGTTCCCTGGGAGAATTGAACGATCTATGGAAGTTCACCCCCGGCACCGCTCAATGGACTCTGATCGGTTCCGGCAATTTCTTGAACCAGACGGGATCTTACGGCACTTCCCAGACCTCCAGCCCCACCAATCTTCCCGGATCACGGGACAGTTCCGTGGCATGGACGGATACTTCCGGCAATTTATGGCTGTTTGGGGGTTATGGCTATGATTCCACCGGCACTTTGGGAGAATTGAACGACCTGTGGAAATTCAATCTCGGCACCCAGCAATGGACCTGGGTCAATGGAAGCAATCAGGTCAATCAGCTCGGCAGTTATGGGTCCCAACCGGGCACGCCAGGAATGCCAGGCGCGCGGTCCAGCGCCAATGCCTGGTTTTCGTCCACGCTCGGAACTTCCGGATCCCTATGGCTGTTCGGGGGACTGGAGGGCAGCGGGAACTACCTGAACGACCTGTGGCAATATAAACCCTGACCTTAATAATCTCCCTAATCTCTGAACCCGAGGAAAATCTTGATGAACAGGCGTCCTGTCCATGAATCCGATTGCGCCCACCGCCGGAACCCTGCCTGATGTGCGGTCTGGTCGGAATATTTGATACCAGAGATCGATCCCCCATCAGCCGTGACCTGCTGTCGCGCATGAACGAGTCCCAGTTTCACCGGGGTCCGGATGAAGGCGGACTGCACACCGAGCCCGGCGTGGGTTTGGGTCATCGTCGTTTGTCGATCATCGACCTTTCGTCGGGACAGCAACCGCTGTTCAATGAAGACCACAGCGTGGTGGTGGTCTTCAACGGGGAAATCTACAATTTTGTCGATCTCATGCCCGAGTTGCAGGCTTTGGGTCATACCTTTCGCACCCACTGCGACACCGAGGTCATCATCCATGCCTGGGAAGAGTGGGGAGATCATTGCATCGACCGTTTCCGTGGAATGTTCGCCTTTGCCCTATGGGATCGCAATCGTCAAAAACTGTTTCTGGCGCGGGACCGATTGGGGGTCAAACCCCTTTTTTACAGCCTGCAACCCGACGGAAAATTCATCTTTGCCTCAGAACTCAAGGCCCTGCGCCTGTATCCCGGTTTTGACCAGTCCCTCGACCCCTGCGCCGTGGAGGAATACTTCGCCTATGGGTATATTCCCGAACCACGCACCATTTACCGGAACACCTTCAAACTGCCCCCCGGGTACCATCTGACCCTCTCCGCAGATTCCAAGCCTCCTCACCCCTGCCGTTACTGGGATATCCCTTTCGCGCCCGTTCCCGTCACCTCGATGCAGGACACGCAGGAAGAACTGGTGGACCGTTTGCGCGAAGCGATACGCATCCGTCTGGTCTCTGAAGTGCCCTTGGGCGCCTTTTTATCCGGAGGCGTGGATTCCAGCGCCGTGGTCGCCATGATGGCGCAACTGAGCGCGGACCCGGTCAATACCTGTTCCATCGCCTTCAAGGACCCCCGCTTCAACGAAGCCCCTTACGCCGCGCAGGTGGCCCGGCAATACCACACCCGCCATCAGGTCGGTGAGGTGGACCCTGACGATTTTTCTCTGGTGGACCAATTAGCGGCGCTCTACGACGAACCCTATGCCGACAGTTCCGCCCTGCCCACCTATCGAGTCTGTGAACTGGCGCGCCGCTCCGTCACCGTAGCCCTGTCAGGCGACGGGGGCGATGAAAACCTGGCAGGCTATCGGCGTTACCGTTTCCACATGGCGGAAGAAAAAATGCGCTCCATGCTCCCCCTGGGGTTGCGCCGCCCTCTCTTTGGCGCCCTGGGCGCCCTGTACCCCAAAGCCGACTGGGCACCCCGCATGTTCCGGGCCAAAAGCACTTTTGAAGCTCTCGCCCGGGATTCGGTGGAAGGCTATTTTCACAGCGTATCCCTGCTGGGCGATCGTTTGCGCCATCAACTGTTCAGCCCCTCGTTCACCGCCAGCCTGCAAGGCTACCGGGCCGTCGAAGTGCTGAAAACCCATGCCCGAAATGCCCCTACCCGGCATCCCCTGTCCCTGGTTCAATACCTGGACATCAAAACCTACCTGCCCGGCGACATCCTGACCAAAGTGGATCGCGCCAGCATGGCGCATGCCCTGGAAGTCCGCGAGCCGCTGCTGGACCACTCCCTGATGGAATGGGTGTCGGGTCTTCCCCCCTTCCTCAAACTGTATCAGGGCGAAGGCAAGTATCTCTTCAAGAAAGCCCTGGAACCCTACTTGCCGCAGGACATCCTGTACCGTCAGAAAATGGGCTTTGCGGTTCCTCTGGCCAACTGGTTCCGGGGGCCCTTGCGCGAGACGGTGCGCACCTCCGTGCTTGGACCGCGCCTGATGGGCTGCGGAATTTTCAACCCTTCCTTCCTCACCCATCTGGTGGAAGAACATCAGGCAGGACGGCGGGATTACAGCGCTCCCCTCTGGTCGCTGCTCATGTTCGAATCTTTCCTGCGACTCTAAGCCATGCGCATCCTTCATATCCTGGATCACTCCCTGCCCCTGCACAGCGGGTATACCTTCCGCACCCTGTCCATTCTCAAGGAGCAACGGGCCCTGGGCTGGGAAACTTTCCACCTGACCAGTGAAAAACAGGCAGGATGCACCGTATCGGAAGAAACCATCGAGGGCTGGCACTTCTACCGTACCCCCTCCCATTCGGGGCTCCAGAGCAAACTCCCTCTCCTGAATCAGGTCGCGGTGATGAAGGGATTGGAACGACGACTGCATGAGGTCATCGAAAAAACCCAGCCAGATCTCCTGCACGCCCATTCCCCCGTCCTCGATGCCCTCCCCGCCCTCAAGGTTGGGCGTCAATACCAGATACCCGTCGTCTATGAAGTCCGCGCCTTTTGGGAAGATGCAGCGGTGGATCACGGCACCACGAAGGAAGGCAGCCTCCGTTACCGCCTCACCCGCGCCCTCGACACCCTGGCCTTTCGTCAGGTGGATGCCATCACCACCATTTGTGAAGGCCTGCGCCGGGATATCGTCGAGCGGGGCATCGCCGAGGACAAGGTCACCGTGATTCCCAATGCCGTGGACATCGCCCAGTTTCCTCTGGGGGGCCCTCCCGACCCGGATCTGCAAAAACGGTTGGGACTGGCCGACGCCCAGGTTCTCGGCTTCATTGGTTCCTTTTACGCCTACGAAGGGCTTTCACTGCTCCTGGAAGCCCTCCCGCAGATCCTCGCCACGCTTCCTCACGTCCGCCTTCTTCTGGTCGGCGGCGGCCCCCAGGAAGAGTCCCTGAAAGCCCAGGCCCGCCAACTCGAGATTGCCGACAAAGTGATATTTACCGGCCGGGTTCCCCATCAGGATGTCCACCGCTACTACGATCTCATCGATGTGCTGGTCTATCCACGATTGCCCATGCGCCTGACCGAACTGGTCACGCCCCTCAAGCCCCTGGAAGCCATGGCCCAGGGAAAGTCCTTCATCGCCTCCGATGTCGGCGGGCACAAAGAACTCATCCGGCACGAGCAGACCGGTCTTCTTTTCGAGGCGGGAAATTCCAGGGACCTGACCGGTGCCGTCCATCGTCTTCTCACGGACGCCACCCTGAAGCACAACCTGGTTCGAGCCGGACGAGCATTTGTGGAAAAGGAACGCACCTGGCAGAACAGCGTGAGCCGCTACCAACCCCTCTACGAGCGTTTACTCGCCAAACGACGGATGTGATGCGCCTATTGACCTTCAGTTCCCTCTACCCCAATGCCACCAAACCCCACCATGGAATCTTCGTAGAGACCCGCCTGCGCCAGTTGCTCGGCAGCCACCCCGTCGAAGCCCGGGTCATGGCCCCCGTCCCCTGGTTTCCCTTCACCCACGAACGCTTTGGGGACTACGCCCGACAAGCCAGAATTCCCCGACAGGAAGTCCGGCAGGGTATTGCCATCGAGCACCCCCGCTATCCCCTGATTCCCAAATTCGGCATGAATCTGGCCCCCTGGGGCATGGCTCTGGCCTGTTTGCCGCTTCTCAGGGCGCAAATCCGCAACGGACAGGATTTCGACCTGATCGATGCCCACTATTTCTACCCCGATGGCGTGGCCGCCACCCTGCTCGGCCATTGGCTGAAAAAACCCGTCATCATCACGGCGCGCGGCAGCGACCTCAACCTCCTGCCCCACCACCCCATTCCCAGACGCCTCATTCAACGCGCTGCCCAACGGGCGGCCCATCTCATCACCGTGTCCGGAGCCCTCAAAGAGGTTCTCGTTCAACTCGGTGCGGATGCCAATAAAATCACCGTCCTGAGAAACGGGGTGGACCTCACCCTCTTTCAACCCACCGAGCGGGAAAAAACCCGCCGACAACTCGCCCTCACCACGCACCCCTTACTGGTCTCCGTGGGAAACCTGGTCCCCGGCAAAGGTCACGACCTGGTCATCCGTGCCATCGAACCGCTCGAACCCTTTCAACTCCTCATCATCGGCTCCGGTCCGGAACAGCAGAATCTGGAACGACTCGTCCAACAACTCAACCTCGATCAACGCGTTCAGTTCAAAACCCATCTACCCCAAGCCGAACTGGCCAAATACTACAGTGCCGCCGATGCCCTCGTCCTGGCCTCAGCCAGCGAAGGGTGGGCCAATGTCCTGCTGGAATCCCTGGCCTGCGGCACCCCGGTCATTTCCACCGCCGTGGGCGGCAGCCCCGAACTGATCACGGCCCCCGAAGCCGGACGGCTGGTTCAGGAACGCACCCCCCAAGCCCTCACCCAGGCCATCCAGGACCTTTTTGCCCACCTCCCCGACCGGGAAGACACCCGACGATTCGCCAGCCGTTTCAATTGGGAGGAGACCAGCGCAGGGCAAATGACCCTGTTTCGGAACGTCGTCGCCCGCCCGTCCTGAACCCCCAAACCTGCCTCACCGGACCTTGATACCGTGCCACAATCGCGTCATCGGTCAACAAAATCAGTGGCACTATAAATCCCTGAACACTTCTTCCATTGAGACTATCTCCAGCCGACCTTCATCGTAGGCTTTTACCCGGCGCAAAGCCTCTTCCTGCCACACCCGGTCAATTTCGGGATCAGGTTTATCCAAACTGGTATGCAACAACTCCAGCAACAAGTAACGATCTGAAGCCTTCAGGCTCAATGCCTGTTCTATCACTTCGGCGGTTACTCATGACGTTCCTCCTTTCTCGTCTATATCCACACAAGAACCTCATGTCGCCAGTTTATACCACTTGCCCGCCCTGGCAACAAGGGAGGTAGTGCCATCGCTCTCAAGACACCTTGCGAAATGATTTCATGACGAATACAATGCAATCACTGAGATCAATCAAGAAGGGATGCCAGATGTCATCGATCACCGTCCGTAACTTACCTGAGGAGACGCACCGTGCTTTGCGTGTGCGTGCCGCGATGGCTGGTCGAAGCACCGAGGCCGAAGTCCGAGCCATTCTTGAGAGCGTCGCACGACCAGGGGGCCGCATCAAACTGGGTTCCTTGTTGGCTGAAATCGGCCAGCAGGCAGGAGGTTTCGATCTTGAGATCGAACGTGACAAGTCACCCGCAGAACCCATGAGCTTTGAATGATTCTTCTCGATACCAACGTCGTTTCTGAACCATTGAAACTCACCGGTGATGCAGGCGTGTTGACTTGGCTGGACGCGCAAATTATCGAAACACTTTACCTGTCAACGATCAGTCTGGCTGAGTTGCGTTTTGGCATTGCGGCGCTGGCGCCGGGCAAACGAAGAGACACCCTCCACACCAGCCTTGAGCAACGCATCCTGCCTTTGTTCGTCGGTCGAATCCTGCCCTTTGATGCAGCCGCCTCCGAAGCCTACGCGGTGCTTCGCGCCCGTGCGCGAGCCCAAGGGAAAACCATCGCCCCCGCTGACGGCTACATTGCCGCTACGGCCACCAGCCATGGTTTGATTGTTGCAACGCGAGACACCGGCCCTTTTGAAGCCGCCGGCCTGACGGTCATCAACCCTTGGAATACGCAGCGCTGACGGATTGGGTGCATCAAGCCAGCATCACCGGACCTTGATACTGTGCCACGGTCGCCTCATGTGAATCAAGTTCAACCCAAATTGTTCATTAGAGATTTGGGCTGATTTCTGGCAAACTACCAAGGCCATGGATTGTGGGGGTCTGGTTGTAAGGGTTCTAATGGACATCATTAACAGGTTGTTGAAAAACATCGATGGCGCTCCCTTTGGTCTTTTTTGCCACATGGGGGGTGACCCCGCGGTCGCGCACTGCCTGTACAAATCCATGCACATCGTATCCTTTTTCCGCTCCCAAGGTAGCCCTGTTTGTTCTGATCGAGCGAATCATCATGGTTTTTGCCGCATCCCTTTCAGCAGTGCCAGAGGCCTGCGTGGTTTCAACATCCACCGCCAGTCCATTCCTGTTTTCCATGAGTGCGTGCCCAAGGTAGCACAACCGGGATTTGTCCCCTTCGCCCTTCTTGTACAAGCGAGCATCGGGGTCCGTGGCCGACTGATGGGTATCGTTCGATCGGGTTTCCCCCTTGAATACCGCCGTCGGATTACGACCACCGCCCTCTGGCGGAGGCGTGGTTCCATCCTTCTTCACAAAACTCTTCATCGAAGCCCAGGCTTCAATCAGGGTACCATCCACCGAAAAGTGTTCGTCAGACACCAACCCCTGCCATTCAGCCAATGCCAGAACCCGCCTAAAAAACATACGGGCCACGGTTTCGTTGAGCAGTCGGTCCCGGTTGGCGCTGAATGTCGAGTGATCCCACACCTCCTCATCCATCCCCAACCCCACAAACCATCGATACAGCAGGTTGTAGTCAATATGCGCCACCAACTGCCGTTCGGATCGGATGGAAAACAAGGTCTGAAGCAAACTGGCCCTCAGCAATCGCTCAGGTGGGATCGAAACACGGCCAAGACTCGCATACAACCCATCCAATTCTCTATCCATGGACCCCAGAATCGCATCCACCACCAGGCGCAATTTGCGCAGGGGATGATTGGCAAGAATTCTCTCTTCCAGAGTACGGTAACTGAACAGGTCAATCTGAGTAATATCCGCTCCACGCATGGCACTCGCTCTTCTTTGATTAAACAGGATAATTATCTCACATCCCCCGTTTGCCGGGGACCATTCCGGCTTTTTTCAACCCCCTGTTAGTGGCTAACGTCTGAATTCACCGGCTGGCCGCGCTTTTCGGCCAGTCCGGTGGAATGATGGGTTCGGCGTCATATCTGCCTCAGGTTGACGGCCTGAAATTGATTTACGCCGACTTGAATAGAGTTGCCGACTTGGACATCGAAACCAAGAGCTTTGATTGCGGTGGCAACAGATTCGACCATCTTCACGTTTGGCGAAAAGCGTCCCAGACTTAGAACCTGCTTGCCTATGGCGGTTACCACACAGACCTTTTTTAGCTTGATGAACTTGCTGGCGTCCTGTGCCGTAGCGAGTATCAGCGCACCATGACAGGTAAGTGCCTTCTGGAAAGATGTGTGAGCATCTAAATTCCAAGTGATTTCGAGGCCAAGCCCATCTACACCAGCCAGTACCCCCAACTCTTGCATTGCCAGCAAATCTGAAAACGACACGCCTTCGGCTTTCAACATTTCGTCATCTCCGCGATAAAGAACGCCGGAAATGACAAACGGTGAAATTCTTTCTATCGCCTGCGCTTCAGCTTGCGATAGGTTGCGGAGAAACTCCAGTGTTCGCAATGAGAAACGCCCCGGTGACTTTACTTCCCCTGCCAGTACCTTCCCCCAAATTTGCTGCAACTCATCGGATGAAACGCCAGCGGCACATTCACGCCACCTAAGGAGCCAGTCATCCTGCGGGCTATCCTGAGGTGGCTCCGAAGAGTCTTCTTGCAATTCCTCTTCGGCATATACGACCGCTTTTGCGATAGATACCTCTTGCCTCATCGCCTCAGCCTTTGAGTTTTGATCTGCAATTTCAATGGCACGGGGCAAGGCTAAAGGAGCTTTGTCGGTGCTTTCATAGATAACCGATGGAGATCCTAAAGCCGGTCGATCCACAATCTCACCGCTGATCAATAGCAACTTTTGGCCTGACCGTATAGCGGCTGCATCAGCCTCGGCTTGTGCCAGCGCCAACATTTCTTCGCGCTTGACATCAAGGTTTGCGCGACCCTCACGGCGAATCTGCCATGGCTTCAGCAGACTACCAATGCCCTTGTCCGCTATTGTTTCCCAAAGCTTGATGATGAGTTTTTCGCCAGGAATATCCATTGAGACTGTCCTCAGTGAGTCATAACGCCGAACGTTTGAATTCACCCGCTCGCGGAAGCGGGCGAAGCCCGCTGTAGCGAGTCGGGTGCAACGAAGGGTTAGGCCGCAGGTGCATTTGCGTTGCCTATTTGGTCGAACGGGCGCTTGGCGCGGTAACGATGGGTGGTGACGCAACACTTGCAGCGGGTTCCGGCCGTTGGGCGCTCGGCGATTGAGCAACTGGTGATGACACAGCCCGGTCTGCTTTGGACGTAGAAATGAGCGGAAGTATCGCGACGACAGTTTGGACA
The DNA here is from genome assembly GCA_021828745.1 of Pseudomonadota bacterium. Next base: position 423 of record JAJZDE010000008.1, on the reverse strand, counting down.
AACGTGCCAATCAGTGCTGCCACGGCCAACGCAACCACCCACCACTGAAGCTTCGCGTTCTGTTCGTTGAGCCTGGTGATATGGGCTTTCAAGTCAGCGACCGTATCTGCGGTTTCATCCGCTACCTTGATCATGAGTGCCGCGAACGGGCGGAGCGGCAGGCTAGGCGCATGCCGTTGATTGATCGCGGAGCTACTGATGTCGTTCAGTAGTTGCTCCTTGGGATCAGATGGCTTCGCATCGGTGAATGACATGAGCCCTCCTGCGGTCTAACGTCTGAATTCACCGGCCTGCGCGGCTTTCGCGCAGGTCCGGTGGAATGATGGGTTGGACGTCGCCTTGTGGTCTTCACTTCGCAAAGTAGCTCGCTCGCTTTCCTTCCATAAGACGCTTGGCTTCCTCCTGGAGGAAGAGTGTCTGTCT
>JAJZDE010000095.1 GCA_021828745.1 Pseudomonadota bacterium | reverse complement strand
AGATGAAGTTGATGGAGATGAACGAGTCGATGCTTTATCGCGCCGTCAATGAAGGTTTTTCCGGTGGTGAGAAAAAGCGTAACGAAATTCTCCAGATGGTGGTTTTGGAACCCAGTTTGGCCATTCTCGACGAAACCGATTCGGGTCTGGACATCGATGCCTTGAAAGTCGTGTCCCATGGGGTCAACAGTTTGCGGAGCCCAGATCGCGCCATGATTCTGGTGACTCACTACCAGCGCCTGCTGGATTACATCAAACCGGACTTCGTGCATGTGTTGTCCGATGGTCGCATCCAGCGTTCCGGCGGTCCCGAATTGGCTTTGGAGTTGGAACGGGAAGGTTATGCCTGGGTCGGGGATGCGACGAACGAGGGAGTGGTTGCCCCATGAACCCATTCCTTACCCAATGCCGCGCCAGTTTTGAGGCGCAAGCGACTCTGGAGACGGAAGTGGCCGAGCGGGGCCGGCGTCAGGCCGAGTGGACCCGGTTCGAGGCACTGGGGTGGCCGACGACCCGTCTCGAAGACTGGAAGTACACCACGTTGTCGGGATTGGAGAAGTTGTCCCTGCAAAATTCGGTCGAATTCGTGGAAGAGGTAAAGGGGGGCCTGCCGAGTTTGACGCTGAAAGGGATACCCGCGCCCCGCCTGGTTTTTGTGGATGGTGCGTTTCAACCGGATCAATCCATGATTGACGGACTTCCCAAGGGAGTTCACCTGCGTTTTTGGTCTGATCTCGATGCGCCGGAGCGGGAACAGTTTGTGCGTAAAATGGCGCCAGCCCGTGCACTGACGGCTTTCGGCGCACTCAACGGCGCTCTTTTTACGGAGGGCGTGTGGATTACGGTGGATGCAGGGTGTGCGCTGGAGGCCCCCCTGCATCTGGTGAAAGTGAGTCGGACGGGGCAACGCATGAGCCATGGGGCCGTGTTGCTCGAGTTGGGAGAAAACAGCGAGTTGACCCTGCGGGAACATTGCGAGGGGAGCACCGATCAGCCGACCCACAGCAATTGGGCGACGGCCATCGAACTGGCGCCCCGGGCGCGCTTGACTCTGGTGAAGGTGCAACAGGAAGGTCTCCTGTCATACCATACGGCCGCGTTGCATGCGCTCCAGCGCGCCGGTAGTCGCCTGCAAATTTTCTCCTTTGCCTTGTCTGGCGCGCTGGGACGCAATGACCTTACCCTGCGCTTGATCGAGCCTCACGCCGAATGTGTTCTCAAAGGCGTGTATCGGGTGGCGGACCGTTCCCTGCAGGATTTCCACACCAGTATCGAACATGATTCGCCGCACTGTACCAGCGACGAGTGTTTCAAGGGCGTGCTGGAGGGTACGGGCAAAGCCGTGTTCAATGGGCGGGTTCGGGTGGCACTGGACGCCCAGAAAACATCCTCACGCCAGTCGAACCACAACTTGTTGCTGTCGGACAAGGCTGAAGTCAACACCAAACCCCAGTTGGAAATATTTGCAGATGACGTGAAATGCGGCCATGGCACTACCGTGGGACAACTGGACGAGGAGCAATGGTTCTATCTGCGCGCGCGCGGGATTGCTGCAGATTTGGCCCGTACCCTGTTGATTCAAGCCTTTACCCTGGAAATTGCCGAAGCCATTCCCCACGTCGGGGTGCGCGAAGAGGTTCGGCGCTTGTTGAGCGGCACGGTTGGGGAGAGTGACCATGCTTGACCCTCATCTCTGGCGTCGCCAATTTCCCATTCTGGAGCGGAAAGTCCATGGGAAACCTTTGGTATACCTGGATAACGCCGCCACAACTCAAAAGCCTCTCGCGGTGCTGGATGCTGAACGGTATTATTTCGAACATTTCAATGCCAATATCCATCGCGGGGTGCATGCGCTCAGTCAGGAAGCGAGTGAAGCCTTTGAAGGCGCCCGCGAAAAGATTCGCGCGTTTCTGGGGGCAGCGCATGTCGAAGAGATCGTCTTCACCCGTGGGGCAACGGAGGCCATCAATCTGGTGGCTCAGACGTGGGGTCGTACCCATCTCGGGGCCGGCGATGAAATCCTGATCAGTGCGATGGAGCACCATGCCAACATCGTGCCTTGGCAAATGCTCTGTGAAATGACGGGGGCGCGACTCAAGGTCATCCCCATGGATGAGCGTGGGGTTTTGTTGATGGATCAGGTGGATCGCTTGCTCACGGAGCGTACCCGTTTGGTGGCCGTCACCCTGGTGTCCAATGCGCTAGGGACCGTGAATCCTGTGGCCGAGATCATTCGCAAGGCCCATGCAGTGGGTGCCAGGGTGCTGGTGGACGGGGCTCAGGCGGTGGCCCATGTGGCCGTGAACATGGTGGCTTTGGGGTGTGATTTCTTTGTGTTTTCCGGGCACAAGTTGTATGGTCCCACGGGGATCGGTGTCCTGTACGGAAAAAAAGACCTGCTCACGGCGATGCCCCCCTATCAGGGCGGGGGGGACATGATCTTGCAGGTCACCTTCGAGAAAACCACTTACAACCAGATACCTTACAAGTTCGAGGCCGGGACGCCCCATATTTCCGGAGCCATCGGACTGGGGGCAGCCATCGATTTTGTCCGGTCCGTGGGACTGGAGAACATCGCGGCCCATGAAGACTGGTTGCTCCAGGAAGCGACGGAGCGCGCTCAACAGGTCAAGGGCCTGCGGATCATCGGAACGGCACCGGGCAAGGCCAGCATCCTTTCTTTCGTGCTCGAAGGAATCCATCCTCATGATATTGGAACCATCCTGGACAACGAAGGGGTGGCGATTCGCAGCGGCCATCATTGCGCCATGCCGGTGATGGATTTTTTCAGCCTGCCTGCCACGGCACGGGCATCCTTTGCCTTGTATAACACCCTGGAGGAAGTCGAGCGCCTGTTCCAGGCGATTGAACGGGTGCAAAAACTGTTCCTGAGTTGAGAGGGTCCCATGAGTGATTTGCGTGATCTGTATCAGGAAGTGATCTTTGATCATAACCGCCATCCCCGTAATTTTGGTCCTTTGCCGGGGGCCAATCGTCATGCCGATGGTTTTAATGCATTGTGTGGGGACAAGTTGTCCCTCAACCTGAAAGTCGAGGATGGCATCATCCAGGAAGCCCGTTTTGAAGGCTCTGGTTGCGCCATTTCCACGGCTTCCGCATCCCTCATGACCGAGGCGCTCAAGGGGCGTCGCGAAGCCGAGGTGGCGGAGTTGTTCGAAGGTTTTCACCGCATGGTCAAAGGGGAACCCTATACCGTGGAGATGGGCAAATTAGCCGTTCTGGCGGGGGTGAGCGAATTTCCGGCACGGGTGAAATGTGCCACCCTGGCTTGGCATACCCTGAATGCAGCGCTGCATCAGGCCGATCAACCGGTTTCGACGGAGTAGATCATCATGTCAGCGATTGAATGGCTGAATCAGAAAGAGCCTCAACCTCAACCCGAGCCGTCCGAAGGGACAACCAGGCGCTATATCTCCGTGGGCCGCCAACCTTCTCCCGAACCCCCGCTCATTCCGGTGGAAGAGGCCATTGCGGCGGGTTTCCCGGGGATGGAGGCCAGTGACGTGCCAAAACCCGCACCGACTCCCGAATTTTCTCGGGACGAGTTGGAGGAAATGGTCATTGCCGCTTTGCGTACCGTCTTCGATCCCGAAATTCCCGTCAACATTTACGATCTGGGGTTGATTTATGGTTTGACCATCGACCCCCAACAGGCGCATGTGGACGTCCGGATGACCTTGACCGCGCCGGGCTGTCCCGTTGCTCAAACCTTTCCGGGAGAAGTGGAGCAACGAATGAGGGAGGTACCGGGTATCGATTCGGCCCACGTGGAATTGGTATGGGACCCTCCCTGGACACGGGAACGGATGAGTGAGTCCGTATTGCTCACCCTGGGTATGCTCTGAGGGGACGGTTCTCTTTCCAGGGAATCGGTTTCTGGCAGAGGAGAAGTTTATGTGTCTCAGCGGAAGTGGCGGATCGTCTTGCGCTTTTTGAAAGCGAGCTGCACAACGTCATGGGGCATCATGATCCTTTCTAAAGGGCGATCATGGCTTTTACCTGCGTCTACAGTCGGGCCTTGTGGGGCGCAGAAACCCCGCTGGTGAGGGTGGAAGTCCATTTGTCCGGCGGATTGCCCCAGTTCAACCTGGTGGGGTTGCCAGAGGCAGAGGTGCGCGAGAGTCGGGATCGGGTACGTGCGGCTTTGAACCACTGCGGTTTCGGTTTTCCCCTCCAGAGGGTGACGGTCAACTTGGCCCCCGCCGAACTTCCCAAGCATTCCAGCCGTTACGATTTGCCCATTGCCATAGGGATTCTGGCCGCTTCCCATCATTTGCCCCACCTCTTGCTTGAAAACTGGGAATTTGCCGGGGAGCTGGGATTGAACGGCGACCTGTGCGCCATTCATGGAGCTTTACCCATGGCGGTGGCGGTGGCGCAGGCAGGACATTGGTTGATGGTGGCACGGGCTTCGGCCCCAGAGGCGGTGCATGGCTATCCTGCCGGGGTATATGGAGCCACCCACCTGCGTGAGGCATGGGATCATTTGACCGGCAGTTCCCTATTGCCGCCTATCCATCTGATGCCTCAGGAAATGCCTGCTGCGGTCATGCCGGAAATCGATCTGGCACAGATCCGTGGACAGAGTCAGGCAAAAAGGGTATTGGAAATTGCCGCAGGAGGGCGTCATCACCTGTTGTTGGTGGGACCTCCGGGAGTCGGGAAATCTCTATTGGCACGTTGTCTGCCGGGCATTTGTACACCCATGACAGAAACGGAAGCATTGGCCCTGGCTGCCATTCGGGCCGCACATCGTGAAACCGTCGACCCTTCTCTTTGGCGCGTTCGTCCCTTCCGCCATCCACATCATTCCGTGACGACGGCTGCATTGATGGGGGGAGGACATGGGACTCACCTCCACCCTGGGGAAGTTTCCCTGGCTCATGGGGGAACATTGCACCTGGATGAGTTGGGCAAGTTCTAATATTGACAGTATTGGTTATAGTGTTGGCTTGTTGTAGCATAACACGCTGAATATAATGATATATCAATGTCTGTAGTGTTGAATCAAACTCACCCGTATAATTTTATTTTCAATGG
>JAJZDE010000094.1 GCA_021828745.1 Pseudomonadota bacterium | reverse complement strand
TGTTCGAAGCGCTGAATCTCGGCGGGTCGCTGCTCGGGAAGCACGACGTAATGGGTGACTTCCAGGGTGGTTTGGGAGAACAGGTGCGCCCGTCCGATGGCAATGCCGTGGGCGACTGCACTGCCATGAAGCGCGAAACTCATTTCATTCGCCCTCGTCGAAACGGTTCTCGATCAAAGTGGTCAGCGCCTGGAGCGCTTCCGCTTCCTTTTCCCCGCGTGTTTCCAGTTTGATCCAGCTGCCACGGCCTGCCGCCAGCATCATGACGCCCATGATGCTCTTGGCATTGACCTGTCGTCCATTGCGTTCGATCCGGACCTCACAGGGATAGGCCGAGGCGATTTGCGACAGTTTGGCGGAAGCACGGGCGTGGAGCCCAAGTTTGTTGATGATCTGGATATCCTGGGAAGGCATGGCGGGTCTCTGGGAAAAGTCCCTCCATTCTATCAGGGCGCCGCGCTTTCGGGCAGTCCCAGACGATGGGCCGGAAAACGAAGGGCAAAGCTACTGCCTTTGTCCGACTGGCTGTCGATGGTGAGGGTGAGATCATGATGCAGGGCGATTTGCTTGACGATCGACAATCCCAGGCCCGTTCCCCCGGTGTCCCGGGAGCGGGCCTGATCTACCCGGTAGAACCGTTCCGTGAGACGGGGGATGTGTTCGGCAGAGATGCCAATACCCGTGTCCTGCACCGCAAAGATTCCCTCGCCCCCTTCCTCGCGCCAGGACAGCGTGATTCGTCCGCCCGGCGGCGTGTAGCGGATCGCATTGGCCACCAGGTTACCGAAGGCGCTCGCGAGTTCCGATTCGATTCCCAGCAGGGTGCGCTGATCGAAATCCCCCTGGGTATCGACGGTATGCTGACCCCGGCTCAACTGGCTGGCCATCTGCAGCATTTGGGTGAGCAAGGCAGAAAGGGGGATGGGGGTGAGCGGCGCGACTCCGGTCTGGCTTTCCAGGCGGGACAGGGAGAGCAGTTCTTCCACCAGTCGGCGCATCCGGTCGGTCTGGGTTTCCATGGTCTGAAAAATGCGTTTCCGGGTGGCGGACGGCAGTGATCCGCTGTTTTGCAGGGTTTCGATGAACCCCCCCACCACGGTGAGGGGGGTGCGCAGTTCATGGGACACATTGGCCACGAAATCGCGCCGCACTTTTTCATCCCGTTCCCATTGGGTGATGTCCTGGGTGACCAGCATGCGTTCGTCGATGCTGTAAGGAATGAGTTGCAGGGCCAGGGAGAGGTCCTGCTGAACGCGTCGGTGCAGGGTGCAGCGCTGGTCGGGAGCGGGTTTCTGGTCCAGGAAGTTCTGGAACTCGGTCTGGCGGATGAGATAGGGCAGACTTTGCCCCCGATCCTGTTCCAGATGAATCTGTAAATGGGCTTCTGCGGCCGGATTGCACCAGAGGATGCGGTGGGTCTGGTCAAGGATCACGATGCCGCTGGGCAGCAGGGTCAGGGCCTGCTGGAAACGATCGATGGCCTCCTGGCGGCGGATCTGGTCCTCATCGATGCGCCGTTCCAGGGAATGCAGACGCCCGAAAACCTGTTCCCAGGTTCGTCCCGGCTGGTATCCCGGGGAGAGTTTCTGTTCCTGGAGCCAGCGGTGCAGGGCTTGCAGTTTCCAGGCGTCCCGCGCGGCCACGGCCCCCATGAACAGGGCCAGCAGTCCCAGGCCCCAGGCCCAGCCCCAAAGGGCCGTGATCCCGGCACACAGGACCAGGACCGTGACGAGGACTCCCAGAATGTATCTGACAAACGACCGCATGATTCGCCAACCTGCAAAAACTGAAAATCAGAGAGTACACCCTCGCCGGGGTGGCGGGTGAGTCATCCGTTCAGACGAGAGCCGTCAGGCGATAACCCGCCCCCCGGACGGTTTGCAGGAACCGGTCATGGCCGGTGGTTTCCAGGGCAGAGCGGAGACGGCGGATGTGAACGTCCACCGTGCGTTCCTCGATGAAAACGTGATCCCCCCAGACGTGATCGAGAATCTGGGTTCGGGAATAGACCCGCTCCGGGTGGGTCATGAAAAAGTGGAGCAACTTGAACTCGGTGGGTCCCAGAGGGATCTCCGCGGTTCCTGCATGAACCCGGTGGGTGGTGGGGTCCAGGGACAGGGTCTTGAAGAGGACCGGATCTTCCGTCATCTGGGGCGCGCGCCGACGCAACACGGCCTTGATGCGCGCATTCAGTTCCCGGATCGAGAAGGGTTTGGTGATGTAATCATCCGCGCCGGATTCCAGCCCGAGCAGTTTGTCCGCTTCATCGACCCGTGCCGTCAGCATGATGATCGGGACACGCTGGGTCCGCTGGTGGGCGCGCAGGCGCCGGACCAGGTCCAGGCCGCTCATGCCGGGTAACATCCAGTCTACCAGGATCAGGTCGGGAAGCATGTCCTGCACGCGCGAAAGGGCCTCCAGTCCGTCGGAGGCCACCTCGGTTTCGTGACCGGCCTGAGCCAGGTTGAGGGTGATCAGTTCCTGAATGGCGACTTCATCTTCCACGACCAGAATATGGGCTCCCAAATTCGCCTCCGTAGGGGGAATCAAATCAATATGCGTGTCCATGAGGAGGTGTTATACGCCCTTCATGTGACTGTCATATTACAGCAAGCGGCGGGCGCGCCCGCCCTTTCCTTCAGGTGCGATTTGATCCCTGAACCAGGGGAATGCGGAACAGGCGACATTCGAGCGCGCCATTGTAGAGTGGGGTTCGGCGCGCGACCTTGAGACGCAGGAATTTGGGAAGCGTCAGGTCGGCGCTGAACAGGCAGGCCGTCCAGCCGGCATAACGCTGCTTCAGGGTATTGCCCAGTTCAGGGTAGAACAGGGACAACTCGGCTTGTTCTCCGAGTCGTACTCCATAGGGCAGGTTGCTGAGCAGCAGCCCCGAAGGACAGGGCGGGGAAGATTCCAGGACATTGACCTGCTTCAGGGTCACGCACTCTTCCAGTCCGTCCGCGGCCAGATTGAGACGGGTGAGTTCCAGGGCATCGCCCTTCAGGTCCCGGCCCCACAGGGGCAAGGCGGTGGGGGGCAGGACCCGGGCCCGGGCTTCCTCGAGCAGGGCGGGCCAATGTTGGGCCACCGGCCACGAACGCAGGTGCTCGAAGGCGAAGGAACGGTTCAATCCCGGTGCGCGCTGCAAACTCTGGGCCGCCGCCTCCAGCAATATCGTGCCTGCCCCGCAGAAGGCATCGAGTAGGGGCAGTCCGGGTTGCCACTGGGCCAGGGCCAGCAATCCCGCTGCCAGATTGCGTTTCAGGGGGGCCTCCCCTCCCTCCGGCCGCGCCCCGCGTTTGAACAGCGCGTCGCCGGAGGTATCCAGGGAGAGGGTGAAATGGGTGGCATCCAGAAACAGATGGACGCGGATCTCGGGCTGATGGGTGTCGATGGAAGGGCGCTGACCCTGCTGTGCGCGAAAATGGTCGCAGATGGCATCCTTGATGCGGAGCGTGGCAAAATCCAGGCTCCGCAGGGGCGAATGATGGGCCCGGGTGTCGACCTTCAGGGTTCGTTCCACGCAGAACCAGTCGCTCCAGGGCAGGCGCACCGCCTGGTCGTAGAGTTCCTGTTCGGAGCGATAGGCGCCCCTGGCTACTTGCCAGAGCACCCGGCTGGCGAGGCGGCTTTCCAGATTGACACGCATGGCCAGGCGGTAACTTCCCGTGAAACCTACCCCGGAGTCCCGGGGTTCGACGTTCCGGGCGCCCAGGGAAGCCAGTTCCTGGGACAGTACGCCTTCCAGCCCGCGCGGGCATGGGCAGAAAAAGAAAGGGTCGGAAGGATTCATGAAGAGACTCAGAAGGGTTTGAAGACCACCAGAATGACCACGGGGATGAGCACCAGTACCGGAAACTCATTGAACCAGCGGTACCAGACATGGCCGTGCGGATTCTGGTCCCGGGCCAGGGCTCTGACCAGGGTGCCACACCAGACGTGGTAGGCCACCAGCAGGGTCACGAGGGCCAGTTTGGCATACAGCCAGCCGCCCCGGTCATCCAGTCCGAAGGCCATGAACAGGCCGGAAAGGAGGGTGAACACGCCCCCGGGCGTGGTGATGCCCCAGAATAACTTGCGCTCCATGATCTTGAAGCGTTCCCGCCCCAGGGTATCCGATTCCGGACATTGCGCGTGATAGACGAACAGGCGGGGGAGGTAAAACAGCCCGGCAAACCAGGTCACCATGGCCATGATGTGGAAGGACTTGATCGAAAGCAGCAGCACGGGTTTCTCGGAGGCAGATTAGGAACGACAGACCAGACTAACCCAGTTGCGCAACAGGATCAAGCGTTGGTGAAAGAAATGGTCGGCTCCGGGGACCACCAGGACGGGGAGATCCTGCGGTTCGGCCCAGCGCAGCACGTCCGTCAGGGGCACGGTGGTATCCCGTTCTCCGTGGATGACGAGGGTCTGGGGCGGGACGGTCCCCACCGGGAAATGGCCCACCGCAGGGGCCACCAGAACCAGACGCTGGCAGGGCAGGGTGCGGGCCACTTCCGTCATGACGAAGGCGCCAAAGGAAAAGCCGCCCAGCAGCAGCGGGACGTCAGCGGTTTCCTGTGCGGCCAGCGCGTGGAGGGCCAGCCAGTCCTCTGTTTCGCCGGGTCCCTGCGTGAAGTTCCCGGCGCTCTTGCCCACCCCCCGAAAGTTCATGCGCCAGGTGACGCAACCCAGGCCGGTGAAGGCGCGGGCCAGCGTCTGGGTAACCTTGTTGTTCAGGGTGCCGCCAAACAGCGGGTGGGGGTGGGCCACCAGGGCCAGACCGCGGACCGGCCCGCGGGGCCGGTCGACGACGGTTTCCAGAAGACCGGCGGGGCCGGGAATCAAACGGGTTTCGGAGGAGAACTCACTCATGGGCGGGCAGGTCGGGGAGACGCACACAGGTGTGCCGGAATTGTTCGGCACGCTTCACGTACACATCGGCATTCTGCGCCAGTCCGGCAATCTCCTGCTCGTTCAGGGTGCGGATGACCCGCCCGGGACTCCCCACCACCAGGGAGTTGTCGGGGATCTGCTTGCCTTCGGTGATCAGGGCATTGGCGCCGATCAGACAGTTTTTGCCGATGACGGCATGATTCAGGACCACCGCCCGGATTCCGATCAGCGAACCGGCGCCCACCGTACAGCCATGCAATAC
>JAJZDE010000093.1 GCA_021828745.1 Pseudomonadota bacterium | reverse complement strand
TCACCCTTGCCGTCATCCTTGCGGATGCTTGGGCGGTTTAAGTCTCTGTATCACTTTCCATGGCCTCGCGACCTCCGGCCGTTAGCCGGCATCCTGCTCTGTGGAGCCCGGACTTTCCTCCCCGGGATGAATCCCGCGGCGACTGTCCAATCAACTTCCCCGCCCCATTCTACCAGAGGGAAGCACCTGCCAGCCCAGAATTTCTCCCGCACCCAGAGGAACCAGGGTTTGGTCTTCAAAGCCTTGGGTAAGAGGCACCGTCCAGGGTTGGCGAATCAGGGTCACCGATTCGGAATTACGGGGTACCCGGTAGAAATCGGCCCCGAAATGACTGGCAAATCCTTCCAGTTTGTCCAATGCCCCCAGGGCATCGAATACCTGCGCGTAAAACGGCAATGCCACCGGTGCACTGTAGATACCGGCACAACCGCAGGCGGTTTCCTTGCTCTGCCGTTCATGGGGCGCGCTGTCGGTCCCCAGAAAAAAACGAGGATGTCCCTTGGCCACGATGTCACACAATGCCTGACGATGCTCTTCCCGCTTGAGCACCGGCAGGCAGTAGTAATGGGGCCGAATTCCGCCTTGAAACAGTGCATTTCGGTTATAGAGCAAATGCTGGGGGGTCACCGTCGCCGCCACCCCGGCACCAGCTTGCCGAACGAAATCCACGGCGGCGCGCGTGGTGATGTGTTCAAACACCACGCGCAAATCCGGATGACGGTCCAGCAAGGGGATCAACTCACGCTCGATGAATACGGCCTCACGGTCAAAAACATCCACGCCGGGATCGGTCACTTCCCCATGTACCTGCAGAGGAATCCCTGTCTCCGCCAAAGCCCTCAACACCCCGTCACACCGCTTCAGGTCGCGCACCCCCGCATCCGAATGCGTCGTAGCTCCTTGCGGATAGTACTTGAAGCCCACCACGAACCCACTGGCCCGCGCAGCTTCCACTTCGTCCGGTGCCGTCGATTCCGTCAGATACAGGGAGAGCAGCGGGGTACACCCTGCATCCTCCGGCAAAGCCGCCAGAATACGCTCCCGATAAGCGTGCGCCCGTACCACCGTGGTCACCGGGGGGTTGAGATTGGGCATGGCCATAATACGTCCAAATACCCGTGCCGAAGGCTGGACTACCGCACACAACATCGCTCCATCGCGCAGATGCAGATGCCAATCATCCGGCCGGGTCAAGGTCAATGTTTCCATCTTCATTCCACCGTCACGCTTTTGGCCAAATTGCGGGGTTTGTCCACATCGGCTCCTCGCAGGCACGCGGTATGATAGGCCAGCAGTTGCAGAGGCACCACGTGGACCACTGGACTCAGGATCCCCTCATGGTCCGGAAGCCGAATCACATGAATCCCCTCGGAAGAGGAAAAACGGCTGTCATTGTCTGCCAACACATACAATTCCCCCCCACGAGCGCGCACCTCCTGCAGATTGGACTTGAGTTTCTCGAGCAGATCATCGTTGGGCGCCACGGCCACCACAGGCATGTCTCCATCCACCAGGGCCAGCGGTCCATGCTTGAGTTCTCCCGCCGCATAGGCTTCAGCGTGGATGTAGGAAATCTCCTTGAGTTTGAGCGATCCCTCCAGAGCAATGGGGTAATGGGCCCCACGACCCAGAAAGAGGGCATGCTGTTTGTGACAGAAGTGTTCGGCCCAGAGCCGCAACTGGGGTTCCAGATTCAACACATGTTGCACCTTGTTGGGCAGACGTCGCAGCGCATCGAGATACGACTCCTCTGCCGTTTCGGTCAGCACCTGACGCGTCTTGGCCAACGTCACCGCCAAGGCAAACAGGGCCACCAGTTGGGTGGTAAAGGCTTTGGTGGAGGCCACCCCGATTTCCATCCCGGCACGGGTCAGGAAAGAAAATGGGGATTGGCGCACCAATGCACTTTCCGGCACATTGCAAATGGCCAGGGAATGGTGCATTCCAAGGGATTGAGCATGTTTCAAGGCGGCCAGGGTATCCGCCGTTTCTCCCGACTGGGAAATGGTCACCACCAGGGTTGCCGGATCAGGTACCGTAGTCCGATAGCGATATTCGCTGGCGATTTCCGCCCGACAGGGGACACGCGCAATGGCCTCCATCCAGTAACATGCAACCAGAGCCGCATGATAACTGGTACCGCAGGCCAATATCAGAACATTCCGCACCTCGGAAAAACATTCCCGAGCGCCTGTACCAAACAAATCAGGGGTGAACCCCTGGTCCAGAATCGGCTCCACCGTATCCGTCAGGGCGCGGGGTTGCTCCGCAATCTCCTTTTGCATGTAGTGGTCGTAAAGACCGAGTTCTGCCGTTTCCGGTGAAAGTTGGCTGATGCGTTCCTGGCGATTCAAGGGCTCTCCCTGCAGAGTCATCACGCAATAGCCGGCGGGAGTGATTTCCACCACGTCCCCGTCCTCCAGATAGAGCATGCGCCGGGTATGAGCGATCAAAGCCGCCGCATCGGACGCAAGAAAGATCTCCCCCTCACCGAGTCCCAACAGGAGAGGACTTCCCTTGCGCGCTGCCAGCAGCAGATCAGGATGCGTCCGGGAAATCAGGGCGATGGCATAGGCGCCTTCCAATTGCCCGAGGGCAACACGAAAAGCCTGCCCAAGGTCGGGCTGTTGACGTGCATGAAAATGCACCAGATGCGCAATCACCTCTGTGTCGGTTTCAGATTCAAAAACATACTCCTGCGCTTGCAGAAATTGGCGCAGAAATTCATGGTTTTCTATGATGCCATTATGCACGACCACCATGCCGTCACAACTTTGGTGGGGATGGGCATTCCGGATACTGGGAACGCCATGAGTGGCCCAGCGGGTATGCGCGATGCCCAGTCGACCGGCCAGTCCCGTCGCCGCCACTTCCCGCGCCAACTCGCCGACCCGGCCCGTACTGCGCACACGCTTCAATTGACCCGAATCCAGCACCGCCACGCCCGCCGAATCATAACCCCGGTATTCCAGACGCTTGAGCCCCTCGATCAATATCGGCACGATGTCCCGGCGTGCCAATGCTCCCACGATGCCACACATGATCCCTCTCCCGTTTTAACGAATCAGGGCATTATGGGTGCAGCGCGCCGCGCTGGCAACCACCTCCCGAAATCAGGCGGTGATATCAGAACTCAGCGACTGGCGCACGGATTCCTCCATGACAAAATGAATTATCGGATATTCCGGGTGATTCACGCCTACCGTCAACGTGGCCCCACGGCGAACCGCGCTGCGCTGGGAAGGAGAAAGGGTATAACGCAGAAAATGAACTGCCGAAGTTTTTTCCGCGTTTTCCCGCTCCATGTCTTCATCCGCCACGGGAAATACCGGTTCAAACCCTTCCACTTGCAACCACAGGGCGCGTTCGATCCCTTTGAGGCGTACCAGCATACGCTGGCGCAAGGGAACTTCCGCATATTCGATCAGGAGGGTAGCCTTCCAGTTATCTCCGTCGGGAATCAGGGAAACGTAGGACGCCAGTTCCTCCTGGATGGCATCGGGTTCAAAAATCTTTTCAATACGCAACATTTCCTGTATCTGATACTGAACCGTCAGACGATCTTCAAACAACAGGGTCAAATGTTTCCCCACATGGACAGTCCGCTGTTTCTTGTGAGCCAAGACCCGCGCCCGAAACTCCGGACGTTGTCGGGCGTAGGCTTCCAGCGACCATAAATCGGCAAGGGTCAGGGACATATCATTCCTCCGGCAATCCATAAGCACGACGCAGCAACGTCAAGGGATGCGCCTGCGCCACCGCCTCACTCATCCCCTGGACGATATGCCGGGTTGCGATGGGGCAATCCGAAACCACCACATCCGGTTCGGCCTCTTTCATCCGACTGAATACCGGTTTGCCGATTTTCATGGAAGCCTCGAAAAACTCCACTTTAACTCCCCAGGTTCCATCATGACCGGAGCAGCGTTCCACGGTTGTCACCGTGGTCCCCGGAATCATCTGCAAGAGATCGCGGGTACGCAACCCGATGTTCTGCACCCGCAGATGGCACGGCACATGGTAGGAGACCCGTCCCAGCGCCCGGGAGAAATCCGTCTTCCACAATCCTTCCCCATGACGGTCCATAAAATATTCAAAGGGATCGAAAAAGGCCCGAGCCACTCGCGCAACCGCTTCATCCTCAGGGAACAACAAGGGTAATTCCTGCTTGAACATCAGCACACAGGAAGGAACCGGCGCCAGCAAGGCATAACCCTCCTGCGCCAGCGCATCCAGTACGGGAATATTCTGGTTCTTCAGAACTTCGACCCCGGCCAGATCGCCCAATTCGAGGCGGGGCATGCCACAACATTTTTCCTGCGTCACCCACCGGACAGGAATTTCATTGTGTTCAAGGATTTTCAGCAGATCCAAACCAATGCCCGGTTCATTGAAATTGGCATAACATGTAGTGAACAGCGCCACTTTTCCCGGCGTGCGCACGCCCGGACGAGGCGTAAAGTTTTCGTTGGGTACGACACGTCGACGTAACGGAGGAGAAGCGTAGACCGGCAAAAGCCGGTCCCGATGAATCCCCAGGGTATGATGCATGATCGTGCGTGCGAAACCGGATTGGTTGACCGCATTCACCACGTCCACCACGATGGGAATCGTCGCCAGTCTGCCCAGGGCATCCGTACTGGCCAACAGTTTGTCGCGCCATCTGGTTTTACCTGCACGAAACTGGATGGCCTTGGCCCGCAGCATGGTATGAGGAAAATCCAGATTGAAGGGGTGAGGGGGCGTATAGGGGCACTTGGTCATGTAGCACAGATCACAGAGATAACAGTGATCCACCACATCCCACATGACTTTGCTGGCAACCTCCTCGACCTTTCCAGAAGGCGTGGCATCCACGGCATCGAACAATAATGGGAAAGCCTGACACAAACTGAAACAACGGCGACACCCCTGACAAATGTCAAAGATGCGGTTCATTTCCCCTTCAGTCTGCCCCCTGTCCCAAAAGTCGGCACCTTTCCAGGGCACCGGATGTCGAATGGGTGCTTCCAGATTACCTTCGCCAGTCATGAATCTTCCTTATCGGTCAGTCCACCAGATTGTTCAAGGCCTGACTGAAACGATTGGCATGGGAGCGTTCCGCCTTGGCCAGCGTTTCAAACCAGTCGGCAATTTCGTCAAAGCCTTCCTCTCTGGCCACTTTGGCCATGCCAGGGTACATGTCTGT
>JAJZDE010000092.1 GCA_021828745.1 Pseudomonadota bacterium | reverse complement strand
TGCGGGGGTAGGATTTGAACCTACGACCTTCGGGTTATGAGCCCGACGAGCTGCCAGACTGCTCCACCCCGCGTCCGTCTTGAGTAGAGTTCGCTACTTTACAGATTGTTTTCCGGTCTGTCAAATTTACTTGTGCCATTTTTTCCTGGCCCCTTCCTGAAAAACCGCCCCACGAAGGTTTTAACCGATTGAAAAAAAGAGACATTATACTTTTTTTATTTTTTGAAAAAAAGATCCAAAAAAGCGCTCAAGTAGATTCCGTGGCCAAAAGCGTTCGTCAGCGCGTCAGAACCAGGCGCGGCACGGTGTCCGTACCCACCCATAACAACGCATTCTGGCCGTAGGCTCGACCCAGCGCCAAAACCTTTTCCCGGGGCCAGTCGAGAACCAGAAGACACGGTTCGCCTGGACACCCCCCTTCCGGATCTTCCCCCACACCCAGAAATATCCGGCAGCCCTGCGCCACGACCTCCTGTTCCAGACGCGCCTGAGCCGCCCGGTTTTCCGCCTCGGTATGGGGTTCGCTGGCCGGGTTGTAGGCGCTGACAAACACGGCGCTGCGCGCACCGTAACGTGCCATCAACGCACCGAGCGTGGGTGAGGGCTGATCGACATGCATCACGAACTCCCTCCCCCCCTCGTCCGTCACCCGGTAATCACTGCCTCGATAAATCGCCAGGAGTTCTGGAGAAATGGCCGTCGGCTCAGTGGTGTTCATGGTCACCTTCCTCCCTCCAGCGCCCGCGGTCACCTTCGCGCCAATGATCTCCCTCGCGCCAACGCCCCCCTTCCGGATGACCATCACGCATCCAGGGTCCGCCCTCGCGGTGCCAGAACTCGGGATGCAAACGGTAGTAGGGAACAAACGTCCCGAGATACCAGGAATTTCTGACGAAGTAGACCGGTCGCCCGCAGGCAGCATATTGAACGCAGAAATTCGGCCAGTGACGCCACACGCGCGGCGGAACGCGCAAATAAAGGGGCGGCGGCGGGGCAACGCCATAGGGGGTTGGCGCAACCCAGACCGGTTGCGAAAAAATCAGTTGAGGCGCCGGACCGGGGCCCACCACCACGGGACCGTAAAACTCCGGATCACCCAACTCGAAAGCAGATGCCGACATGCTGGCCCACAGGGCTCCCCATACGACCCCGGTCATCTGCAGGGCCCGTTTGATGTGTTTTTTCATAATCGTCCATAAGGTAAATCGAGGTCACTCGATTCTATAACACCCCCTGATTAAAATCATCCCAGCATGGACGCCTTTAATCAGGATCCGTTCCGCACCCCTTTCTGGTCTGCGTGCTTTGATCTTCCAAATGAGCAGTCATTTCATTACTTCAACTTGTGTTGTACAATTGAACCATGGAAAAAAATACAGCCACCACGGTGTTCGAGTCTCTTTCTTCCGGTCTGCGTCTGGACGTATACCGGTTGCTCGTCAAAAAAGGCAGGGAAGGCATGGTTGCGGGCGAAATCGCTTCCACGCTCCACATTCCTCCGACCAACCTGTCCTTCCACCTCAAGGCACTGACGCAGGCAGGCTTGCTCACAGTGAAGCAGGAGGGACGTTTTCAGCGCTACCAGGCCAATATTCCGCTGATGCTGGATCTGATCGCCTATCTGACCGAAGAGTGTTGTGCCGGTCACCCCGAGCAATGCCTCCCCTCCTGCACCGATACCATCCTGCCGTTCTTTTCTTCTACCGGAAATTCTGACCGATGAATGTTCTCTTCCTCTGTACGGGCAACTCCTGCCGCTCGATCCTTGGCGAAGCCACCTTCAATCACCTGGCCCCAGCCGGCTGGAAAGCCATGAGCGCTGGTAGCCGGCCCACCGGGCAAGTCCACCCGCGCTCGCTGGCTTTGCTCGCCCACGCCGGCATCTCCACCGCGGGTTATTACAGTAAATCGTGGAACGACCTGCCGACCCTGCCGGATATCGTGATCACCGTGTGTTCCAGCGCCGCAGGAGAAACCTGTCCGGCTTACCTCGGCCCTGTCCTGCGGACCCACTGGGGGGTTGAAGATCCCGCCCACGCCACCGGAACCGAGGAAGAAATCGACGCCGCGTTCATGACGGCCTACCGGACTTTACGTCTGCGCATCGAAGCCTTTTTGGCATTACCGCTGGCCGAACTGCAGCAGGACAAAACAAAACTCAAGGCCGAACTTGACCGCATCGGCACTTTGACACCTTGATGAAACGGTTTCAATCCCACCAACCACCTCAAGAACTCATGGTTGGCTGTATCCATTTAAAGTAAATTTCGAGAGGAATCCCCATGACCACGATTCATGTTTTCGATCCGGCGCTGTGTTGCAGCACAGGTATTTGTGGTGTTCAGGTCGATCAGGCACTGGTAACTTTTGCTGCGGACGTGGACTGGGCCAAAAAGAATGGCGCCCAGATCGAGCGCATGAATCTTGCCCAGCAACCCCTTGCCTTTGCCGAAAACGCCACCGTCAGGTCCTTCCTGGAACGTTCCGGCCCGGAGGCCTTGCCCCTGATTCTGGTGGAAGGGGAAGTAGCTCTGGCGGGTCGTTACCCCACCCGAACCGAGTTGGCACGCTGGGCGGGCATCGCCAAATCCTTCTCCCCGAAAATTGACGTCGTTTGCTGCACCGACTCAGGATGCTGCTGAACTCCGGAATGGCTCTGCAATTTCTTCATCACCCCCCACGCTTTCTTTTCTTTACAGGAAAAGGCGGGGTGGGCAAGACTTCGATGGCCTGCGCCACGGCTCTTCAACTGGCGACCGAAGGTAAATCCATACTGTTGGTCAGTACGGACCCTGCTTCGAATGTTGGTCAGGTATTCGGCGTTGGTATCGGCCACCGCATCACACCCATTCCCGCCGTTCCCAACCTGGCCGCACTCGAAATCGACCCGCTGGCAGCAGCCCAAAACTTCCGGGAACGCATTCTTGATCCGGTGCGAGGGGTATTACCCGAACCAGTGGTAAAGGTCATCGCGGAACAACTCTCGGGAGCCTGTACCACAGAAATTGCCGCCTTTGACGAATTCACTGCGCTGTTGGTGGACTCTGCCCTGACTGCCGATTACGAACACATCATTTTCGATACCGCCCCCACCGGCCACACCCTCCGCTTGCTTCAACTGCCCGGCGCATGGACCACTTTTCTGGAAACGGGAAAGGGTGATGCATCCTGCCTGGGCCCCTTGGCCGGACTGGAGAAACAACGTACAACCTATAAGACCGCCGTCAAAGCGTTGACCGATCCTGCATGCACACGCCTGATTCTGGTGTCTCGCGCACAATGTGCCACGTTGCGCGAAGTCGCACGCACCTCAAAAGAACTGCTCTCCCTTGGGGTGTCGCAACAGTACCTCGTCCTCAACGGCGTGCTCCCCGCCATGGATCCAGACTGCGATGAACTGGCCACCGCCCTCTACCAGCGCGAACAGGCAGCACTCGCTGCCCTCCCGGATACCCTCAAAACCCTTCCCCGCGATCAGGTTGAACTCAAGCCTTTCAATCTGGTAGGCCTGGATGCCTTGCGCCATTTTTTCACCAGCGACCCTGCCCCTTCGGACACTGGTGAATTATCGGGGTCACGGAACAGCCCCAACCTCTCTGACCTGATCGATCAAATAGCCAAGGATGGCCGTGGGTTGATTCTGCTGATGGGCAAGGGCGGGGTGGGCAAAACCACATTGGCGGCGGCGATCGCGGTGGGGTTGGCTCGCAAGGGATTCTCCGTTCACCTGACCACCTCAGATCCTGCCGCCCATCTGACCCACACGCTGAAAGGTGCGCTGGACCAACTGACCGTCAGTCGCATCGATCCCACCGAGGAAACGAAACGCTATCGACAGCAGGTACTGGACACCCAGGGGCCCCGGCTCGATGCCGAAGGACGTGCCGTGCTGGAAGAGGACCTGCGTTCTCCCTGCACGGAAGAAATTGCCGTATTCCAGGCCTTCTCCCGGATCATCCGGGAAGCAGACAAGCAGTTTGTGGTCATGGACACTGCCCCCACAGGTCATACGCTGCTTTTGCTGGATGCCACCGGAGCCTATCACCGCGCAGTCACGAGGACAGGCGTCAATACCAACCTTCACGTCACGACACCGATGATGCAATTACAAGACCCGAAGCAGACAAAGGTGCTGCTGGTGACCTGGGCAGAAACCACCCCTGTGCTGGAAGCCGCGAACTTGCAAGCCGACCTGCGCCGTGCAGGCATCGAACCGTGGGCCTGGGTGGTCAACCAGAGCATTGCTGCAGCGCACCCACACGCACCACTGTTGCGGGCACGCGCACAGAACGAGTTACCCGAAATCCACGCCATCGCCACCCGGCATGCCCGTCGGTATGCGCTCATTCCCCTGATGAAACATGAGCCGATCGGCATCGATCGGCTCATGGAACTGATCCATATCCGCCCTGAAGGTTTTGATCGAAAAACCAAAGGAAACATGACCGACCCGATCCCGCAACAGAATCCAGGCGCCTGACTCATGAGTATTTTTGAACGTTATCTGACCCTGTGGGTTTTTCTCTGCATCCTGGCTGGAATCGCCCTGGGGCAGGTTCAGCCCGGCATGTTTCAGGCCATCGGACACATGGAGGTCGCCAAGGTCAATCTCCCGGTGGGGTTATTGATCTGGGTGATGATCATTCCCATGCTGGTCAAGGTGGATTTCGGTGCGTTACACGAAGTCCGTCAACACGTTCGAGGCATCGGTGTGACGCTGTTCGTGAACTGGCTGGTCAAACCCTTCTCCATGGCATTCCTGGGCTGGCTGTTTCTCCGCCATCTGTTTGCCGGTCTGTTGCCAGCTGACCAGACCGACAGTTACATTGCCGGTCTGATCCTGCTGGCCGCCGCACCCTGCACGGCGATGGTTTTTGTCTGGAGTCGCCTGACCCAGGGCGATCCGCTCTTTACACTGACGCAGGTCGCCTTGAACGACAGCATCATGGTTGTGGCATTTGCCCCGCTGGTAGGTTTCCTGCTTGGCATTTCCGCCATTACCGTACCGTGGGATACACTGATCACCTCGGTGGTGCTTTACATTGTGATCCCCGTAGGGTTGGCCCAGTTCTGGCGAAAGTGGCTTTTGAGCCGCGGTCAGGCCACCTTCGACGCAGCGATGAGCCGGATTGGCCCCTGGTCGATGGCCGCCTTGCTGGCAACCCTGGTGCTGCTCTTCGCCTTTCAGGGCGAA
>JAJZDE010000091.1 GCA_021828745.1 Pseudomonadota bacterium | reverse complement strand
AGTCTGCCCGGTTCGCCAGGCCCGCACGATGAGCGGGGCATCTTCGGCCTGGGTCAGGCGGGGACGCGCCTCGATGATCTGGCGTGACCCGGTTCCCGACTTGGCTATTTCCTCGAAATAGCCGTCCGGCCCGGGGCGCCCGATCCAGGCGGCGCTGAAAATGGTGTCGTTGGTCAGGCTGGCACAGAGATTCTGCTGCATTTCCTGATCGCTCTGATATTGGATCAGAGCCTCGACGGAACCGAACAAAGCCCGATAGAGGCGACGTTGGTTTTCATCTTCCTGGCGCAGCAGAGGCAGGGAATGAATCAGCACCATGCCCGCCAATGCCGCACAGGACTCCAGCAGGCTGACCTGCGCTGCGCTGGGTTCCCCTTCCACCAACCCCGTCAAGGCAAAGGTCCCCACCAGTCGTCCGTCCTTGCGCAGGGGCCAGGACCAGCAGGATTTCAGTTGCCAGGTTTCCGCCGGAACGCGCAGATCATCCCAGCGCGAATCATGCGGAATATCACTGACCACCACCGGTTCCTGACGATGAATGACGTTCCCGCAGGATCCCGCATGGGGTCCGGGGACGAGATCCGAAAAAACCTGAATCAGTTCAGGGGGCGCATGGGGTGCCGCCAGGGTCTGGAGGCGCCCGTTCTCATCCACGATCATCAGGGAGGCGATACGTCCGGGACTCACCGATTCGGCGAAAACGCAGATCTCTCCGGCCAGGACATCCGCCTGCGCCCCCTGTGCCAGGGACTGCAGAATACGGGCTGAAAAATGCACCAGAGCAAGATGCAGACCTTCTTCATTCATATCAGCCACGGTACCGCATCAACGCATATTCTCCAAGTAGCGCCCATTGTCCTATACCAAACCGCCAGGATCAAGCCGTCCTGCCGTCGATCTGCGGCAAATCCCCCTGAATCGGGTTCCGGAAGGGGCGCCCGCGCAGAATCAGACACGGCATACGTCGTAGCCGGCGTTCCGAACAGCGGCCATCACCGCTTCGGCATCCACCGCGCCCCGTACCCGGACGGCTCCGCTGTCCAGATCGATGGCCAGGTCTTCGACCCCCGGCACGGCGCCCACGACACGGCGAACCGTACCCACACAACCCTGACATGTCATGCCGGTCACGATCAGGTTCAATTCTCCAGATAGGGGGTTGTTCATCAAATGCCTCCTCATGCCTTCAAGATATCTTTTTTGAAGGCTATACTATAGCCCTTCAACCTTCCTCATTGCCAGGTGAAATTCCACCATGTCGTTCCTGAATCGCCGTCACTTCATGGGTACCCTCGCTACCTTGCTGGCCAGTCCCTTCTTCACCCGCCTTGCACAGGCCGAACCCGATCATCTGGATCTGGGACCGGGGACCGCCTTTTCCTGGGAAGGACTATGTGCCGAGGCCAGGAAACGGGCCCAGCAACCCTATGCGCCGCCCCTGTCTCCCGATGCCGCCATCGTGGATCGTATCGACTGGGATGCCCATAGCCAGATTCATTTCAAGATGGACCATGCGCTTTTTGCCGACGGTCCGGGAGACTATGCCATCGCATTTTTTCATCCGGGCAAGTTTTTCCCCTTCCCCGTCAAAATGTACCGTCTCGACCAACCCCTGGAAAACGAGCACGCACGCACCGAAGCACGGGAGGTACTCTTCGACAGGCACCTGTTTGACATGCCCGAACACAGTCCGGCCCGGGAATTGAGCCATCCGTCCGGGTTCGCCGGTTTCCGCATCCAGGAAAGCCGCAGCGGTTCCGGACCGGACTGGCGCAGCAACGACTGGGCGGCCTTTCTGGGCGCGTCCTATTTCCGCGCCATCGGCGACGAATACCAGTACGGCATCTCGGCGCGAGGGGTTTCCGTCAATACCGGAACCCAGGACCAGAAGGAGGAATTCCCCCTCTTCACGCACTTTTACTTCGCCCCGCCTCAACCCGGCTCCCGGGAAGTATCGGTCTATGCCCTGCTGGACGGACCCA
This sequence comes from Pseudomonadota bacterium, assembly GCA_021828745.1. The sequence continues at coordinate 3,260 of JAJZDE010000091.1, read as the reverse complement.
GCCTCTCCGGGGCCTACCATTTCACCCTCACCCGGAACAAGGCCGTCCTCATGGACGTCCAGGCGGAACTGTTCCTGCGCCGGGACATCGCCCATTTCGGCCTGGCCCCCATGACCTCCATGTACTGGTTTTCTGACAAAGACAAGACCTTTCAGGAGGACTGGAGACCACAGGTCCATGATTCAGACGGACTTTCCTTATGGACCGGAAGCAACGAACACATTTGGCGGCCCCTGATCAATCCCTCCAACGCTGAAAACCCGAAGGGATCGCACCCCCCGACGTTTGAATGGGGATTGCCCATCGAGGTGTCCCATTTTTCCGACGAGAACCCGAAGGGCTTCGGCCTGATTCAACGCGAACGCCACTTCGACCAATACCTGGATGCCGTGCATTACGAACGGCGCCCCAGTTTATGGATCGAGCCCCTGAATGCCTGGGGCAAAGGCACGGTCCGTCTGGTGGAACTCCACACCACGGAAGAGTTGTACGACAACGTCGTGGCCATGTGGGTCCCCGCCGCCCCGGCACGCGCCGGGTCCCGGCATTCCCTGCGTTACCGCCTCTACTGGCAGGCCGATGAACCCTTTGCCACTACCCTGGCGCGCTGCGTCGGTACCGGAATCGGACGAGGAGGAGAACCGGGGCACCGGTTGCCGGGCGTCCACAAGTTCGAGGTGGTTTTTCAGGGCGGAGAACTGTTCCATCTTCCGGCGGGGAGTGCGCCCGAAGCCGTCGTCACGCCTTCGCGCGGACGTATCCTGAGTGCCGCCACGGAACCCGTCCCCAATGGCCAACCGGGATTGTGGCGCGCACTCTTCGACCTGGCCGAAGTAAAAGGCAGCGATCCCGTGGAGATCCGTTTATATCTGAAACGGGGAAACGACACCTTGAGCGAAACCTGGCTCTACCATTATCTGCCCACCTGAGGAAGTTCCCCCATGGAGGTCGTCGTCGTTGGTATCCTTTCCCTGGCGCTGGGAGCCCTGCTCTCCAGTTTGATCTGGCGCAGTCGACTGGCGGTGTGCACCGAAAAGGGGCGTTCGGAAGGCGCGGTGGAGCGCACTCAATGGATGGAACGCGCCAGTCGGCTGCCTGAACTGGAAAGGCGTTTGAGCGAACTCGAGCAAGCCCTGAATCAGGCACGCGACCATGAACATCACTGGCACCTCCAGGAGGGCCGCCTGTCCGCCGAACTCACCGCCGAACAGGCCCGTTGCCAGCGCCTGGTGGAAGAGTTGAACGAAGCGCGCCAAAACCTCCAGAGGGAGGTCAACGAACACAGGCAACACCTGGCCCAGGTGGCAGAATTACAGACCAGGCTGGAGGCGGAACGCAGGCAGGCCGGAGAAAAAATCGTTCTCCTGCAGGAGGCGCGGGATGAATTGTCCCTGCAATTCAAGAACCTGGCCAACGACATCCTGGAAGAAAAATCCCGCCATTTCAAGGAACAGAACGAGAACTCCCTGGGACAGTTGCTCAATCCCCTGCGGGAGCGCCTGGGCGAGTTTGGCACGAAGGTGGAAGAAATCCACCGTCGGGACACGGAGCAACAGGCTCAACTCAAAGCCGAATTGGGACACCTCAAGGCGCTCAACCAGCAGATGAGCGTGGAAGCCCACCAACTGGCCACGGCCCTCAAGGGCCAGGCCAAGAAACAGGGAAACTGGGGCGAACTGGTTCTGGAGAATCTGCTGGATCGCTCGGGATTGCGGGAAGGCCAGGATTACCGGCGGGAAGTCAGTTTTACCACAGAGGAAGGACGGCGCCGTCCTGATGTCATCGTCTATCTGCCCCAGTCCAAACATCTGGTCATCGACGCCAAGGTTTCCCTCAACGCCTACACCCGTTACGTCAATGCGGAAGAGGATGCGGAACGTGCCGTAGCCCTGAAGGAGCATGTCCAGGCGGTGGCCGCACGCATCCAGGAATTGTCCGACCGTTCCTACTTCACCCTGCCGAACCTCAACACGCCGGAAATGGTCTTCATGTTCATCCCCATCGAATCGGCCTTCGTGGAAGCCCTGCGCGCCGATGACAGTCTTTTCCAGAAGGCCATCGAAAAAAATGTGCTGGTCGCCACCCCCACCACCCTCATGACCAGTCTCAATATCGTCCGCCAGTTGTGGCGTTTCGAAGAACAGAATGCCCATACGGCCGAACTGGCAGAACGGGCCGGCCGGGTCTATAAAAAACTGGTGGGCTTCGTCGCCAGCATGGAACAGGTCGGCAAGGAACTGGAAAAGGCCCGCACCGTCTACGACAAGGCCTATGGTCAACTCCATTCGGGCAAGGGCAACCTGATTGCCCAGGCGCGCGAATTCGAACGCCTGGGCGTGTCCATCCAGGCACGCCTGCCCGAGGATCTGGTGGCCAAAGCCGCACTGGAACTGGAGACTCACGCGGAAAATCCAGAGCTCCCGTGAGGCCCCCCTGTCCTTCTGGTAGAATTCCATCCTTTGCGGGGATTGACCATGTGGTTCAAGAATCTTGTGCTTTATCGCCTCAGCACCTGGAATGATTCGGCCGAGTCCCTGAGCGAACGGTTGTCGCACCGCCCCCTTCAGTCCTGTACGGGAAGTGATCTGCAGCGCAGCGGCTGGCTTCCGCCCAATGACGAAGATTTCGTGTATACCCTGCCGCCCCATCTGCTGATTTGTCTGGGCGTCGAAAAAAAACTCCTGCCCGCCTCCGTGATTGCCCAACAAGCCCGCCAGCGCGCCGAGGAATTCGAGCAAACCCGCGGCTACAAACCGGGACGCAAACAGATGAAGGACATCAAGGAAGAGGTGACGGACGAATTGCTCCCCCGCGCCTTTTCCGTGCAACGCAGGACCTACGCCTGGATCGACCCGAAAAACCAGTGGCTGGCCGTGGACAGCGCCAATCCCGGACGTGCCGAGGAAGTACTGGAGACCCTGCGAAAATGCGACGTGGCGTTCAGTGCTGCCCCCCTGCGCACCCGTTTGTCTCCGGTCACGGCCATGACTCAATGGCTGGTGGAAGACACGCTTCCCCCGGTTTTCACGATTGATCAGGATTGTGAGTTGCGCGCCCGCCAGGACGAACGCATGAAAGTGCGCTATGCCCACCATTCCCTGGAAGGCGCCGAGATCCGGCAACATGTTCAGGGAGGCAAGGAGGTTTCCCGCCTTGCTCTGACCTGGGGGCAAAAAATCTCCTTTGTGCTGGATGAAGCCCTGCAGTTGAGGCGCCTGTCCCCGCACGATATCCTGAGCGAAAATTCAAACGCCAGCGAA
>JAJZDE010000007.1 GCA_021828745.1 Pseudomonadota bacterium | reverse complement strand
GGGTACCGCCATCGGCCTGCAGGACATCACAGTCCACATGCAGCGTTCGTTCACCGAGCACGTCCATGTCCACCACGGCACGCAGGGAACGCCCGATCAGACGCTGAATTTCCTGGGAACGCCCGGAGGGCTTGCCTGCAGTGACCTCACGCCGGGAGCGGGTGTGGGTGGCGCCGGGCAACATGCCATACTCGGCCGTCACCCAACCCTTGCCCTGTCCTTTGAGAAAGGACGGAACGCCTTCCGCCACGCACACCGTGCACACCACACGGGTATCCCCAAAGGCCACCAGAACCGAGCCTTCTGCATGTTTGGTGAATCCGCGCAGGAACTCGACAGAACGCAACTGATCGGTTCGACGTTGGCTGGGGCGCATAGAGGGTCCTCATTCTCACGGTAAAATCGTTGGACCCCGATTCTAGGGGGCTACAGCACAGGATGCAACTAGGGTATGATAGCCCACGGTCATCGAATCGTTCCGTTTTGAAGGATACGCCCCCTTGAACACCTTGTACAGCATGACTGGCTTTGCCTCAGGCGCCCAGGAGACCCCTGAAGGGACCCTGCTGATGGAACTGCGCAGCGTCAATCATCGCTACCTCGAGTTGCAGTTTCGCCTGCCCGATGTTCTGCGCCCCTGTGAACCGCGCCTGCGCGAACTTCTGTCCCAATCCCTGAAACGGGGCAAGGTGGACTGCCGTCTCGAATGGCTGCCCCATCCCTCGAAAAGTCAATCCCTTTCCCCGGACATTCACACCCTGGAGCAGTTGCGCATCGCGGCTGCCCTCATCCGGAAAGAGTTCCCCGATGCCCGCCCCCTGTCTGTGGCGGATATCCTGAATTGGCCCGGGGTCTTGCCCCGCTCCCTGGAGCGCGCACCCGCAGACGAGTGGCTGGAAACCCTGGCCAGCGCCACACTTCGTTCCCTGAGTGCCACCCGCAGCCGGGAAGGACAAAAATTGGGCAGATTCCTGCTGGACCATGCCCAGGCCATGAGCGCACGAATCCAGCCCCTCAGGGAACGAATGCCCGCACTGGTCAGCGCCTATCAGGAAAAGTTGACTCAGCGTCTGCGCGAATCCCTGGCGAGCGTCGATGAGGATCGCCTGCTGCAGGAAGTCGCCCAATGGTCCGCCAAAATTGACGTAGCCGAGGAACTTTCCCGTCTCGACATGCACCTCGAGGAAGTGATCCGGGTCGTCCAGGCCGGGGGACAAAGCGGTAAACGACTCGATTTCCTGATGCAGGAATTGCATCGTGAAGCCAACACCCTGGGTTCCAAGGCCCTCCACTCGGAATTATCCCTCGTCTCCCTCGATCTCAAACTGCACATCGAGCAAATGCGCGAGCAAGTACAAAATCTGGAATGATGTCCGATCCCATCCCTTCCTCGCCCGGTCAGTTATTCATTGTCACTGCCCCCTCCGGCGCCGGCAAATCCAGCCTCATCGCCGCGCTTCTGAAACAGGACCCGCGCGTCCGGCTGTCCGTCTCTCACACGACCCGCGCCCCGCGTCAGGGCGAAATCGATGGGCAAGACTACCATTTTGTCAGTCGCACGACCTTTTCGACCTTGCGCACGGAAAACCAGTTTCTGGAATGGGCGGAAGTCTACGGAAATTATTACGGTACGGCGCGTCGATCCCTTGAAGATCTCCAGAACCGGGGTTTTGACGTCATCCTGGAAATCGACTGGCAAGGTGCCCGCCAGGTTCGTCAGTTCTATCCGGAGTCTCTGGGGATTTTCATTCTCCCGCCGTCCCTCGAAACATTGCGCCACCGACTGCAGGGGCGGGGCAAGGATGACCCTGAAACCATAGAAAAGCGCCTGTCCCTGGCGCAGGACGACCTGAGCCACGAGAACGAGTTTGAGTATGCTATCATCAACGCTGATTTCGATGAGGCCCTCAGGGATCTGGCGGCCGTCCTGCGCGCCGCGCGTTGTCGGCGCGCCTGTCAGTATCCCCGTTACGCCTCACTTTTAACGCGTTAGATTTCACTCTCCTGGAACCCTGATCATGGCACGCATCACGCTGGATGATTCTCTGCACCCCAATCAAAACCGCTTCGAGTTGACCCTGGCGGCCACTCAACGCGCCCGTCAAATTGCCTCCGGCTCCCCACCCCGGGTCGACCCGCTACGCAACAAACCCATCGTCATCGCGTTGCGCGAACTCGCTGCAGGCAAAACCGGGCCAGAAGTCATCGATAAAGTCTGATTCGACTCTGGTGACCGCGTCTACCCCCTCCGAGATTCTGACTTCCGAACCTCTGCTTCGGGTAGCCACCACCTATCTGCGCCCGTCTGACCTCGAACTGCTGGAACAGGCTTTCCACCTGGCGGCCCACGCCCATGAGGGGCAATTCCGCAAAAGCGGTGAACCGTACCTCATCCATCCCCTCTCCGTGGCCGTCATCCTGGCAGAATGGCACCTCGACCCCCAGGCCCTGTGCGCCGCACTGCTCCACGACACGGTCGAGGATACGGGCACGACCACACAGGAGATCACGGAACAGTTTGGCCCTTCGGTGAGCGAACTGGTGGAGGGAGTCAGCAAACTCGATCGCCTGGAATTCCAGACCGAGCAGCAGGCCCAGGCTGAAAACTTTCGCAAGATGTTGCTGGCGATGGCTCGGGATGTGCGGGTCATCCTCATCAAACTGGCAGACCGGCTGCACAACATGCGCACGCTGGGGGCCATGAAATCCGACAAGCAACGGCGCATTGCACGGGAGACCCTCGACATCTACGGCCCCATTGCCAATCGTCTGGGCCTCCACAAACTGTATCAGGAACTGGAAGATCTGGGCTTCCGCTACCTCTACCCCAATCGCTATACCGTATTGAGCAAGGCGCTCAAGGCGGCAAGGGGCAACCGGCGCGAAGTGGTGGGCAAGATCCTGAGTGCGCTGGAACAACGTCTGGCCTCCTTCGGCCTGGATGTGTCCATCAAGGGCCGGGAAAAACATCTGTCCAGCATCTATCAGAAAATGCAGGAAAAATCCCTATCCTTTTCGCAAGTACAGGACATCTATGGTTTCCGGGTCATCGTGCCGGACCTGCCCAGTTGCTACCTCGCCCTGGGCGCATTGCACACACTTTACAAGCCAATTCCCGGGAAATTCAAGGATTACATCGCCATTCCGAAATCCAATGGCTATCAATCCCTGCACACCACTCTGTTCGGTCCCTTCGGGACGCCCGTGGAAATCCAGATCCGCACCCGGGACATGCACAAGATCGCCGAGTCCGGCGTGGCCTCCCACTGGCTCTACAAGTCTTCCAACACCCCCTTGAGCGATGTCCAGAAAAAAACCCACCAATGGCTCCAGTCGTTGCTCGAATATCAATCGGAAAGCGGAGATGCCGTAGAATTTCTGGAACACATCAAAGTCGATTTGTTTCCCGATGCCGTTTACGTCTTCACGCCCAAGGGAACCATCAAATCCCTGATCCGGGGGGCAACGGCCGTGGATTTCGCCTACGATGTCCACACGGATATCGGCCACCACTGCGTCGCTGCCAAGATCAACGATCAACTGGCCCCCCTCCGTACCATCCTGAACAATGGGGATCGAGTGGAAATCATTACGGAGGCCGAGGCCAGCCCCAACCCGGCCTGGCTCAATTATGTGGTCACTGCCAAGGCACGTGCCAAAATCCGCCATTATCTGCGTACCCTGCGCCACGAAGAGGCCGAAGTTCTGGGAGAGCGACTGCTTCATCAGGCCCTGCGCGCCCTCAACGCAGACCCGGCCACGCTCACGGCAGATCAGTGGGAACAGTTGCTGAAAGGAGATCGTTGCAAGACCCGGGAAGAAGTGTTGGCCGAAATTGGTCTGGGGAAGCGCCTGAATATCGTGGTCGCCCGATCCTTGCTCCCCAGGAATGGGGATACCGTCCCCACCACGCCTGAAACGCGCACGTCCATCACCATTCGCGGAAGTGAGGGCATGGCCGTGCAATTTGCCCCCTGTTGTCGTCCCATTCCGGGAGACCCGATTATCGGACTGATCAAAAAGGGCCAGGGATTACTGATTCACACGCAGGATTGCCAGAATATCCGCCAGTCTCGCATCGACCCGGACAAATGGGTGGATGTGGCCTGGGAAAACAACAGCGGTCAACTGTTCGAAGTGGCGATCAAGTTACTGGTCCTCAACCGTCGCGGAGTTCTGGCCACGGTTGCCTCGGCCATTGCCGAGGCGCACTCGAACATCGACAGCGTCACCATTGCCAAAGCCGACGGCACCTATAGCGAGATCAACTTCACGGTCCAGGTTCAGGATCGTGCACACCTGGCCACTTTGATGCAAAATCTTCGGGAAAATCCCGATGTCGTCCGTCTAACCCGCGTATAAAACCCCTCGGAGTTCCATGTCTAAAACCATTTTATCCACCCCAGCCGCTCCCGCCGCCATCGGTACCTATTCCCAGGCCGTCCAGGCAGGATCCACCGTCTATCTGTCGGGGCAGATCGGGCTCGACCCCGCCACCATGACCCTGGAAGAAGGCATCGACGCCCAGATCGAACGGGTCCTGACCAACCTGCAGGCAGTCACCCAGGCCGCCGGGGGGAGTTTGAATGATCTGGTTCGAGTCACGGTATACCTCACGGACCTGGCGAATTTTTCCAAGGTCAACGAAGCCATGGCCCGACACCTGAGCGCCCCTTACCCCGCCCGCGCCGCCGTGGGCGTAGCCTCGCTACCGCGTGGGGCTTTGGTGGAGATGGACGGAATCATGGTCCTGGCGTGATTGGAGCGGGTGAAGGGAATCGAACCCTCGTCTTAAGCATGGGAAGCTTCTGCTCTGCCATTGAGCTACACCCGCACCGAACTTGAGCCCAGAGTCTAACCGATTTACCGTGAATTGTCCCGCTCTCCCCTCGACTTTCTTCGCGCAGACGCTGGTGGCCTGGCAACGTCAGCACGGTCGCCACGAACTTCCCTGGCAAGGCACCCGGGAACCTTACCGGATCTGGGTTTCGGAAATCATGTTGCAGCAAACCCAGGTCGGTACGGTCATTCCCTTCTACCAACGCTTCATGACCGCCTTTCCGGAGGTGATCGATCTGGCCCGCGCGGACCTCGAAACCGTGCTGGGCCACTGGTCCGGTCTGGGATACTATGCCCGTGGTCGCCATCTGCACCGTGCAGCCCAGAAAATCGTCCAACAGGGATTTTTCCCCCGATCCTCCGAAGAACTGCAAAAACTCCCGGGCGTTGGGCGTTCCACCGCCGCCGCCATTGCCGTATTTGCCTATGGACAGCGAGCGGCCATTCTGGACGGGAACGTCAAACGTGTCCTGGGACGTTTCTTTGCGTTGGACACCCCGGAAGACGCCGGTTTATGGGCACTGGCCGAGTCCCTGTTGCCGGATCGGGAGCTGGAGACCTATACCCAGGGTTTGATGGATATGGGGAGCCTGCTCTGCACGCGCACACGCCCCCGCTGTGCGGTATGCCCTCTCCAGACCCAATGCCAGGCATACCTGCGCGGAGAAACTCAGCGTTATCCCACCGCGCGCCGAAAAACCGTCCGATCCGAGCGCCATCACCGTCTCCTGTTGCTGTGCACGCCTGACGGACGGTGGTTGATGGAAAAACGCCCCATCCCTGGCGTATGGGGAGGGTTATGGAGTTTCCCCATGGAAGTCAGTGACTCACGACCGGCAGGCCACTCCCTGACACTCGACCTCGCGCCCTATCCAGAACTCGACCTTCCTCCCTTCATCCACCGTCTCACCCATTTCGACTGGCATCTGACCCCGTGCGCCTTCAAGGTCGGCGGTACCGTACCTTCACCCTCCGACACGCCCGGGCACTGGAAATCCCTTTCGGACCTGATGACCTATCCTCTCCCGACACCGATTCGTCAACTGCTCCATACCCTGTTCATAACACTAACGGAGTGTGTAGAATGATCGCATGAGATCTTTCCTCCAAATCCTATGAAGGAAGCCTTTCAACGCGCACGGGATGTTCGCGTCATGGTAGGTTTGATTCTCATCGCCTGGATTCTGTCCTTCATGATGCTGATCAATTGGCGGAGTGAAAGTCGGTCACAGAATCGCGAAGAAATCAAAACCCGCGTTTCGCGCATACTCGCCCTCGAGGAACTCACGGAGGAAGGTCAGGTCAGTTTTCAGCGTGAAATCCACGAGTGGAAAAATGTCCTCCTGCGCCAATATGACCCGATGTTGCGCCAGAAACACCTGACGGCCTTCATCCAGGCCCAGGAAACCACTCAAGAACTGCTGGATGCCGCCCAGATTCTGGCACGGCAAGAACAGATGCCCGAACTGGCCGAATTCCTGCAAATTTCCATTTCTCACCGTGCCCTTTACCTCTCCTACCAGAGTGCCCTGACCCGTCTCGATGCCCATGATCCCCTTTCTTTCCGCCCGGTGGACCAGCAGGTGCGCGGCCTGGATCGCCCCATGGACGATTCGCTGCGGAAGTTGGCGGGACAAATTGCCGAATATGCCAGCCGTCAGGTAGACGAACTGGACCGCCTGGGAAATGGCGAAAATCGTTGGTGGCACCTCTGGGGAAAGTACTTCGTCGCGCTTGAAATTCTGATCATCCTGGCCTTCATGCGCCTCGTCCATTTGGCACAAAGCACCGAACTCAAGGGACGACGAGCCGCCGTGATCATGGATTCCATCGATGATGCCATCATCGTGACCGATCCCGAATGCCGCATCCGTTTTGTCAACCAGGCGGCAGAGGCGCTGCTGGAACATTCCCAGGAAAAACTCAAGAAGAATTTTTTCCAGCAGCAGGTCCAACTGACCGACGAGCATCTCGCCCCCGTCCCCGACCTGCTGTTACAGGTCATTCAAAACCGTCAGCGCGCCTCCTCCGGTGCCGTACACCTGTTGCATACCCCAGCGGGGAAACTTGTTCCGGTAGAAAGCCGGGCCGCCCCCATCCTGACTGAAGACAATCAACTGGATGGGGTCGTCACTCTCCTGCACGACATGACGATGTACCAGGAGCTGACGCGACAAATCCAGACCCAATCCTTTCGTTTTCAACTGGTCTTTGAACAAACCGGGATCGGAATCGCCTTCTGTGAACCCCACAGCACCAGGATCCTTGAGACCAACCAGCGGATGGCCCACATCCTGGGCGCTCAGACCCCCGCACAAATCGTCGGACATCACTTCACCGAGTTCTATGCCGACGTGCTTCATGCCAATACCCCAAGTGGCCATAACGCCTTTTTGAAGGGGTTGGAGCACATGGTTCTGGAGGCGCGGGGATCCGATGTTCAACTGCTGGACCTGACCGGGCAGCAACGACGTTGGTACCACCAGACGGTGGCCTATCTGCACGACCCTGAACGGCATATTCCCAGTCAGTTGGTTTTCGTATTCTGGGATGTCGACGACCGCGTCCAGCTTCAGACCCGGCTGGAAATTCAAGGCTCGCGCGACCAGCTCACTGGTCTGGGGAACCGTTTCCTGTTTCAATGTGCGATTGAAAGTGCCCTGAACCGTGGGACGTCGTCGGAACAGGAAAATTCGTTTTGCATTCTGCTGATCGATCTGGACAATTTCAAAACCATCAATGATGCACGGGGTCATTCCGTAGGAGACAGCCTGCTCAAGGAGGTGGCCCTGCGTCTCACCCAGACGGTCAGGGACTATGATACGGTGGCCCGTCTGGGCGGAGATGAATTTGTGATCCTTTTGAGCCATGGCCAGGAAAATTCAGCCATCGCAGTGGCAGACAAACTTTGCCACGCCATTGCCCAGGAATTTCTGGTGGAAGGACAGCGTCTCCACACCTCCTGCAGCATTGGCATCAGCACGTTTCCTGAGCATGGCCGGGAATACGATGTGCTGCTACGACGTGCGGACATGGCCATGTATCACGCCAAATCTCTGGGAAAAAACCATTTTGCCCTGTTTTCCGATGCGTTGGAACGGGAAGGCATGGAACACTGGCAACTGGATACGGAATTACGCGAAGCCCTGAAGCGCCATGAATTCGAATTATACTTCCAGCCAAAAATCAGCCTCGATACAGGCGCCATCTGCGGTGCTGAAGCATTGATCCGCTGGAATCACCCGGTGCGCGGACTCCTGGCCCCCGACATGTTCATCCCGCACGCCGAGCGCTCCGATCTCATCATCGGGATCGGGAACTGGGTCATCCAGGAAGTCTGCCGACTCCTCCACCGGTGGGATCTCATGGACATCCCGCCGCTCGAAATCAGTTTCAATGCCTCTCCCCGTCAATTGCTGGAACCTCTCTCATTGATCGATCAGATCAAAGAAAATCTGGCCCGTTTCTCCGTCCTGCCCCAGCGACTGACCATGGAAATCACGGAAACCGCCCTGATGCAGGAAAAAACCTGGGAAACCGCCCGCGAAGTCGTCAAACTCGGCATATCGATCTCCCTGGACGACTTTGGCACAGGCTATTCGAGTTTGTCGCTTCTCCAGAAACTGCCTTTTTCCTCATTGAAAATCGATCGTTCCTTCGTTCGGGATTTCATCGACAACCTCACGGATGACACACTGGTTCGAGCCATCATCGGTCTGACGCACGATCTGGGAATGGAAGTGGTCGCGGAGGGGGTTGAAACTCAAAACCAGGCCACCACCCTGTCCCGGTATGGATGCCGGATCGGCCAGGGGTACTTCTTCTCTCCACCGCTTCAGGAAACCCAGTTCCTGGACTACCTGAATTCCCCCCGGAAAGACTCCTGAGACGGGCAGCCTATCGCCCCCCTTCGCCGATCCTTTCTACCCCGCGGTCCAATTCCCGATGAATGACCCGGGTGGACTGATACTGGGAGAAATGGCGGGCCAACTTCTCGGCAAAATAGACCGAACGGTGCTGTCCTCCCGTACACCCCAGGGAAACCGTCAGGGCCGCGCGATTGTCCCTGATGAAATCAGGCATCCAGGAAGTCACAAAAGTTTGTAAATCCGCGAACATGCGTTGCGCGATGGGCAGATTTTCAAGGAACCTGATCACCGCAGGGTCCCTTCCCGTCAATGGACGCAGGTGAGGATCATAAAATGGATTGGGAATACAACGCAGATCAAAGACGAAATCGGCGTCGAGCGGAATACCGAACTTGAATCCGAAGGACTGAAAGAAAAGGGTGAGTCGGGCCGGGTCCAGATCCACGAAATCACGCACCCAGGCCCGCAGGGTATTGGGTGTGATATGCGTCGTATCAAAACGGCGTGCCAGATCCGCCACCCCGGACAACAGGTCCCGTTCCAGGGCAATGCATTCTGCAAGGGAATGCTGATGGAGCGCCAGGGGATGGGGACGACGGGTTTCCGAAAAACGTCGGACCAGATCCTGATCGCTGGCTTCCAGATAGAGCAACCGGACATCCAACCCATTGTCACGCAAGGTCTGGAGCGCCTCAGGCAGGTTATTCAGGGCATTTCCACCGCGCACGTCGAGGGTCAGGGCAATCTGACGCTCGCCCCGCGCCACCAACTCCTGTAACACGAAAACCAGAAAGGAAAGAGGGAAATTGTCCATGGCAAAGTAACCGGCATCTTCCAGCGCACGCAGGGCCACGGATTTTCCCGACCCCGACAACCCGCTGATCAATACCACCTTGGACGTGATCGCCCCTGGTTCACCGGGATTCATGAGACTCACCCTGGGCGCAGGATTCCTGCATGAATTGTTGCTGACGATCGATAAATTCCTGGGTACTGTTGATCCCCCGCTGTTCCAGAATGAAATTGCGCGTGGCCGCTTCCACCAGTACCGCCAGATTCCTCCCCACCGCCACGGGCAAGACCACCCGGGGAACAGCCACGCCCAGTATGGATTGAGTCTGACGCCCCATGGGAAGCCGTTCGCAGGTATTCAGATCGCCCCTGGACGGCCGCTCGAGATGCACGATCAATCTCAAATTCTTACGAGGACGGACCGCCGTTTCCCCAAAGATGGAACGGATATTCAACAACCCCAGTCCGCGGACTTCAAGAAAATCCCTCAACAGGGGAGGACAACGCCCCTGGAGGGTGTCTGGAGCGATGCGGTAGAACTCTACCACATCATCGGCCACCAGTCCGTTCCCCCGCGAAATCAATTCGAGGGCCAATTCGCTTTTCCCCACCCCCGAATCCCCGGTAATCAGCACCCCCACCTCGAGAATCACCATGAAAACACCGTGCAGGCTTTCCTGCTCGGCCAACTCCTGACTGAGGTAATGCCGTATCTGGTTGATGACCGAGGTACTGTCCGCGTTCGACCCCATGACGGGGACACTTCGCTGTTCCGCTCTTTCAGCCAGAGCGGGCAACAATACACACCCTTCGCTAAGAAAAATGGCCACCAGTTCGGAAGAAAAGATACCCTCCCAGGCCCTCTCCAGCGCTTCTTCGTCCAGGCCCTGCAAATAAGCCATTTCATGGGCGCCCAGGACCTGAAAACGATGGGGATGCGTCAAATTGAGGTGAGCAATCAGACCCGCGGTGGAATCACTCAGAGCACCGACGGTAACCACCCGGAGGGCCCCTTTCTGACCCGCCAGCCAGCACAGGTCGAGTCTTTCCCGATTGTCCGTAAAGAGGCGTTGAACGCTAACCGAGGGCATGGGGTTGAGAAAGCGCCTGGATTACAGCCAGGGGGTCCGTGACGGACAATAGGTGTTGGCGCAGGGATTCGTCGCTGAAGAGTTCGGAGATTTCCCCTAAAAGGCGCAAATGCAGTTCATTCGCATGTTCTGGAACCAGCAGGGCAAACACCATGCGCACGGGCTGACCATCCGGTGCCTCAAAAGGGATTTCCGTCGACAGGCGCAGAAATGCGGCGAACGTGTCTCGCACCCCTTTCATGCGCCCATGGGGCAGGGCAAAACCATGACCCAGCCCCGTGGAGCCCAACTTTTCACGATTGAACAGAGCGTCGAAGACCTGACTGCGCGGTAACTGGTCATGATTTTCGAAAAGTATCCCGATTTGCTCAAACAGCCGTTTTTTGCTGGTCACTTCCAGATCAAGCAAAATGTGGTCGAGTTTGAGCAACTGGTGAAGTCGAGGAACGGCGCTTCCCACAGCAGATCACACCCCGTTGGCCAGGTGTTTCAGCGGCTGGCCATTCCGCTGGTCACTTTGACGTTCCTTGTGCTTGATGATTTGACGATCGAGCAAATGGGCAAGGTCATCGATGGCTTCGTACATATCTCCCTGGGAAGTATGGACAAAAAAGTCCTTGCCGTTGACGTGGACGTTGGCTTCCGCGTTGTGCTTGAGTTTCTCCACTGTCAGCACCACGTTGATGTCCAGTGGATGTTCGAAATGGCGTTTGATTCGCCCAATTTTCTCCTCCACATGATCGCGTATCGCAGGGGTGACTTCGATGTGTTGCCCAGTGATAGTGACTTTCATCTTGTTCTCCTTGAAAATGTACAACTCACAACGACTTGCGCAAACTGGCGGCAGAAAGATGCATGGCCTCACGATACTTGGCCACAGTCCGCCTTGCCACCTGAAACCCCCGCTCGCCCAGCAAGTTTGCAATACGCTGGTCGGACAGGGGACTTTTGATATCTTCCTGATTGATCAACTGACGGATCAGTGCCCGAATGGCAGTGGAGGAGGCCGCTTCGCCGCTGTCCGTCCCCACATGGCTGCTGAAGAAGTATTTTAATTCGAACAAACCGCGCGGAGTCAACAGATACTTCTGGACGGTCACGCGCGAAATGGTGGATTCATGGAGCCCCAACGCCTCGGCAATTTCGCGCAAGACCAGGGGTTTCATCCCGATCTCTCCCCGTTCCAGGAAATCCTTTTGTCGCTCGACCACGGCACAGGCTACCCTCAGGATCGTGTCGAAACGTTGCTGAATATTCTTGATCAACCAGCGCGCTTCCTGCAATTGTTGGGACATGGAGTGGCCCGGAGTCCCCTTCTTGAGAATGTTGGCATAGACCTGATTGACACGCAGACGCGGCATCACTCCCTCATTCAGCGATACACTCCAACCCCGCTCCGTTCGCCGCACGATTACGTCGGGCACGACATAGCGCGTTTCGGTCGCACTGAACGCCGCCCCTGGACGAGGATCGAAGTGCTGCAACATCTGCTGCAACTCCCTGACCTTGCGCTCCTCGATGCCCAGCGCCCTCCTCAGGCGAGTGTATTCCCGTTGGGCCAGCCATTCAAGGTGATCGAGCATTTTTTTGCCCAGTCGTTTATCCTCTTCGGTCGCCTGGCTGGCCAGCAATTGCAGTTCCAGACATTCACTCAAGGTGCGCGCCCCAATCCCTGCAGGATCCAGGGATTGCAGAATGCGCAGGGCCACCAGCCATTCTGATTCTTCCACCTCCCCAAGTTCGTCGGAGACGCTGGAATTCAGGTCAATGAAAGCGTAGCGCAGGTAACCATCTTCGTCCAGGTGATCGATCAGCGTGGCCACCAGTTCCTGATCGCGTTCCCCGAGGGGCATCAGGCGCACCTGCCCCAGGAGATGATCACGCAGGGAGAGTGGAACCACGCGCAGATCCTGTTGTATCCCCTCGTCCTCATCTTCGCCCTGCCCGCCCTGGCCGGTGCCGCTTCCTTCTTCGAAACTCCAGGATTCCTGCTCGACCTCGGCCGAAGGGGAAGGTCCCGAGTCGACGGAATCGGCAGATTCAAACGCGCCGGGCTCCGAATCAACCGCGCCGTCTTTCCCGTCGACACGTTCCAGCAGGGGATTGAGCCTGAGAAACTCCTCGACTTCCTGTTCCAACTCCTGCGTGGAAAGTTGCAACAATCGAATCGACTGCTGCAGTTGCGGCGTCAGGGCGAGTTGCGTCGTTTGCTTGAGCTGGAGTTGGACCTTCATGGTTCACAACCGGAAATTTTCACCGAGATAGACCTTTCTGACACTTTCATTGTAGACGATTTCATCGGGCTTTCCCGCAGCCAGGACCCCTCCCTGATTAATAATATAGGCTCGATCGCAAATTCCCAGGGTTTCGCGCACATTATGGTCGGTGATCAACACCCCGATCCCGCGATTCTTGAGAAAGCGGATGATCTGCTGAATATCCATCACGGCGATGGGGTCCACGCCGGCAAACGGTTCATCCAGCAAAATGAAACGGGGTCGTGTCGCCAGGGCGCGCGCGATTTCCACGCGCCGTCGTTCTCCCCCGGACAGACTGACAGCGGCGCTGTCACGCAAATGACTGACGTGCAGTTCCTCAAGCAATTGATCCAGTTCCTTCTGACAATCAGATTCGCTCAGGCCACGAAGTTCCAGGACAGACCGAATGTTCTCCGACGCCGTCATGCGCCGAAAGATCGAGGCTTCCTGCGGCAGATAGGAGAGCCCCATCAGGGAACGGCGGTGAATGGGATAGGCGCTGAGACGGGTCCCGTCCATGTAGATTTCACCGCCATCCAATGGCACCAACCCGACGATCATATAGAAACAGGTCGTCTTTCCGGCCCCATTGGGACCCAGCAACCCCACGACTTCCCCGTTTTCCACGGTCAGGGAAACATCCTTCACCACCTGGCGGGCGCGATAGCGCTTGACCAGATGCTCGGCGCGTAACTGGCTCATGGGGATAAATCCGTATCCTGTTTCAGAATGAGGGGAGAAGAAGTCTTCTCTTTGTCTTTGGTCACTGCTGCAGGCACTGGCACCGTGCCCCCCTTACCCTCAGGTTTCTTCTGCTCGTCCTTCTTTGCCGGTTGCAATACCACATGCACGCGCCCAGGCGCCTTCCCTTTTTGTGCCTCGGACTCTCCGTTGGCACGTAGAAACTCCGTCCTGGTGTCATAGGACAGGTAGTCTCCCTTGATTTCATCCTTGCCCTGATGCACCACGGCATGGTCGAAGAGTTCGATCCGTTCGATCTTTCCGTTGTATTCCACATGCTGTGCCTTGCCATCCACCCATTCGTCGACGCCATCGCGTTTCTGCCGGAAGGTGACCGGATTGCCGAAAGCCGACGCATATTTCATGCCCTCCGGGTCTTCGCGAACCGTCATATGGTCTGCGGTCATGTGGATCGTTCCCTGTGTCAAAACGACATTCCCTTCGAAATAACTCACTTTTTTAGTGTCATCTGCAGTCATGCGATCCGCGTCGATATTGACCGGTTGGTCATGATCCGACTTTTCGGCATGAACTGTCGTCACAACTCCGGCCAGCACCCCGCTAAGGATGACGAGGCGCAGGATGATAGAGAAGTTTGGCATGGGTGAAATGGGCCACTTTGGTTTTGTTGTCAACGATCATCGAATTGGCGACCAGCCGATCCTGACCATAAGTCACCACCACCGGCTGATCGGTCTTTTCGATACCCCGCTGAGGATAGGCCGTCAAAATACTGGTCGTCATCACTGTCTGGGGTTCTTCGGGCGTGGGTTGACGGGTAACCACCACGTGCCCGGTAAACACCACCTCGTCACGGGGTTCGGAGCGCACCGCCCGCTCGGAACGCACATCCACCGGGGGGCCACTGGATTCATAGGAGGTAAACAGAACCGTCTCGAAATGAGAAGTATCATCGTCCGGGTAATGTACCATTTTAGACGCATCCAGGGTGTAACGAATCTGCCCGTTTTCGCCCAGTTGCAGGGCAGAAAAGTGAGACATGATGAGATCGGGTACGTGGCGGACGGATTTCTCTCCCCACGCGCCTCCCTCTTCGACCACCCGCCATAGCCAGGTGGTGACCATGGCCAACAGCAGAACCACGACCACCGGTACCCAGGCCTCCAGATTCTGAATCAGTCGGCCCATCGTTCCAGTACTCGGGCCCACTCCCCCCGTGCCTGCAAAAGCCAGGTTGCCGCTGCCCGGGCCGCCCCCATCCCACCCCCCACAGGGGCCACCCAATGAACTGCAGCCCGAATCTCCTCCGGGGCTTCCGGGACGGTCAGCGCCAGAGCAGAGCGACACAGAACGGACAGGTCGGGCAAATCATCGCCCATGTAAGCCAACTGGTCCCAGCGAAACCCCAGATCGGAGAGCAGGGTATCCATGACCTGGCGCTTGTCATGAACGCCCTGAAACACATGGGTGATGCCCAATTCGCGGGCGCGCAACGTCACGATGGGAGACTGGCGCCCTGTGACGAGGGCCAGCGTCAAACCTGCCTGCTGCAACAATTTCAACCCCACCCCATCACGCGAATGAAACGATTTGGTTTCGTGCCCTTGTTCATCGAAGGTCAAGGTTCCCGGTGTCAGAATCCCGTCCACGTCAAATCCCACCAACCGTATCTGACGGGCCCGTTGCACAAGATCTTCGGCGGATAACTTCATGGGTTCCTGTCAAACAATTCCGTGCCGCAGGAGGTCGTGCATGTTGAACGCACCCACCAAACGCTTCTTTTCCACCACGCACAATCCAAAAATCCGCTTGTCCTGCATCACTTGAGCCGCGTTGGCCGCAAGTTCGTCCGGTCGGGTAACCACGGGATGGCGGGTCATCCACTGGCTGACTTCCTGTTCCAGCAAATTGACGGTGCCGGTTTCAAGCGCGCGCCGCAGGTCTCCATCCGTAAAGATTCCTTCGAGACGATCGTCGTTCCCCACCACCGCCGTCATCCCCAGGCCCTTGTCCGACATGACCCGTAAGGCTTCCGCCACGGTTGCCTGATGCGTCACCCGGGGAACACGCTCCCCTTGATGCATGACGTCCTGAACCGCCAGCAACAGGCGTTTCCCCAACGCCCCGCCGGGATGCGTTCGCGCAAAGTCCTCGGCGGAAAACCCGCGCGCCTCGAGCAAGGTGAGGGCCAGCGCATCCCCCAGCGCCAGAACGGCCGTGGTGCTGGCCGTCGGTGCCAGATTGAGGGGACAGGCCTCACGCTCCACCCGAACTTCGAGGTGCACATCAGCCAGACGAGCCAGACGGGAGCGCGCGTTTCCGGTCAGCGCCAGAATGCGGGTGCCGCGTCGCTTGAGCAAAGGAGCAATGGCCAGCAACTCATCGCTTTCTCCGGAATTGGACAGAGCCAGCAGCACATCCTCAGCGATGATCATGCCCAGATCCCCGTGGCTGGCCTCGGCCGGGTGCATGAAAAAGGCCGGACTGCCCGTACTGGCCAGGGTCGAGGCAATCTTGCCGCCAATGTGCCCGGACTTGCCCATGCCACTGACCACGATCCGCCCCCGACAGCCCAGAAGCAAGTGATGAGCGGCCACGAAATGTTCATCCAGACGGCTGGCCTGGTACTGGATGGCCGCGGACTCGGTCTCCAGAATGGTACGCGCCATGGACAACAAGGTGTCGGGTGAGAGGAGAGGCAGGGAATCGGGATGAGCATTCATGGTTCACGGATTATACTTGAGGGCAAGAAGGGTGTGAAACTCGACCTCTCTGTCAAAGGAATGGAAACTCGTGAGCGACACGCTGGAACTGATTTTACTGCTGCTGATCCTGGCGACCCTGGGCGTGGCGCTGTTTCGTCTCCTGCGCCTGCCGGCCATGCTCGGATACCTCCTCACCGGGATCCTGATCGGGCCCCATGCTGCGGGCTGGATTCCCCCTGGTGAAGAAACCCGGAACCTTGCCGAATTCGGGGTCGTATTCCTCATGTTCAGCGTCGGGCTCGAGTTCAGTTTACCCCAACTGATCGCCCTGCAGCGCACCGTATTTGGCCTGGGTAGCGCCCAGATGGGACTGGCCTTCGGCCTGGTCTTTTTGCTGGGCTGGTCCATGAAACTACCCCTGCAAGGCACGGTGGTTTTGGCCGGCGCACTATCCCTGTCTTCCACCGCAATCATTTCGCGCCTGCTGGCCGAACGCTCGGAACTGAAATCCCCCCATGGGCAACGCATCATGGGCATGATGCTGTTTCAGGATCTGGCGGTCGTCCCACTCCTGGTCCTGATCCCCGCACTTGCCCAACCCCACGATCATCTGGCTCGTCTGATGCTCATCGAAGTCTTCGAGGCCATCGTCATTCTGTCCCTGTTGCTGGGCTTGGGCAAAAAATGGCTGGGACTCTGGTTCCACTGGATTGCCCGTCAAAAATCCTCGGAACTGTTTCTGCTCAATGTCCTGTGGGTCATTTTGCTGTTGGCCTGGATCACCCAGAAGGCCGGATTGTCGCTGGCGCTGGGCGCTTTCGTGTCCGGCGTGTTACTGGCTGAAACCGATTACCGCTATCAGGTGGAAGATTACATCAAACCCTTTCGCGATGTGTTGCTCGGTCTTTTCTTCATCACCATCGGAACGCTACTGGACCTGAATGTCGTGGTCCACCACCTGCCCGCCGTATTGCTGACCCTGGTCCTCCTGCTGGGACTCAAGTTGCTGACGGTGTACGGACCCGCGCGCGCGCTGGGCGAGCAGGATTCGATTGCCCTGCGTACCGCCCTGGCCATGGCTCCGGCCGGTGAATTCGGGTTCGTGCTGCTGGCCCAGGCCGAAGGGCTTCATCTGGTCCCTGCCACTCCGCTTCAGATCGTTCTGGCAGCCATGCTCATCAGCATGATCCTGGCCCCGTTCATTCTGCTCACGAGCGATCGTATCGTCCTCTTCGTCTGCAAGAATGAATGGGCCCTGCGTTCCGTCGCCCTCCATGAATTGTCCCGTCGAAGTTATGGGAAGCAACGTCATGTCATCGTTTGCGGATACGGCCGGAGCGGTCAAAATCTGGCCCGTTTCCTGGAACAGGAGGGGGTCTCCGTCCTTGCCCTGGACCGCGACCCGCAACGGGTCCGGCTGGCCTCGGAAGCGGGCGACGAGGTCGTGTTTGGCGATGCGGGGCGACAGGAAGTCCTGATTGCCGCCGGCATCCAGCGCGCCTCGGCACTCATCGTCAGTTTCTCCGATACGGCGTTGTCTCTCGCCATCATTGCGCTGGTCCGGGAGTTGAAGCCGGCGCTTCCGGTCATCGTCCGTACCCGTGATGACAGCGATCTGGATCGCCTGAAAGAGGCGGGGGCTGCCGAAGTCGTTCCGGAAATCCTGGAGGGATCCCTCATGCTGGCCAGTCATGCCCTGCTCGAACTGGGCATACCCCTGTCACGGGTCCTGAAACGAATCCGTCAAGTCCGTGCCGAACGCTATCAGTTGATGCGCGGGTTTTTTCGTGGGTTGACCGACGAATCCAGCGAGAACGCCAACCCCGACCAACTTCGCCTGCAAACGCTGACCCTGCTGGAAAACAGCCTTGCCCGGGGGATGCAACTGCGTGACCTGCCTCTTCATCAGTGGGGGGTGGAAATCACTGCCCTGCGCCGGCGTGGATTGCGGGGGTTCCAACCCGAAGGAGAGACCCGCCTCGAAAGCGGGGATATCCTGATCCTGCTCGGCCGTCCGGAGGCGCTGGCCCAGGCCGAAGCCTGGCTCATTCAGGGAAAGTGAGCCGTGCCCCTGCCGCCCACCGTACCCCTGAGCGCCCTGGATTTCACCCCGCGCCTCTGCCAACTGCTCCACACCCTGGGACTGCACAGCGGATTCGATTTGTTGCTGCATCTTCCCCTGCGCTACGAAGATGAACGGCATCCCGGTTCCGTCGCGGCCCTGACGCCAGGGCAAAGCGCCTGCCTCATCGTTCAGGTGGTTCGTCACGAAATTCGCCAGGGTCCCCGCCGCACCCTGACCGTCCAGGTCAGGGATGAAACTGGCCTGCTCGAATTGCGCTTCCTCCATTTCCATCCCGGCCAACTGCGCCTGTTCGCCCCGGGCAACCGGTTGCGCCTCTTTGGTGAAGCGCGCCAGGGCTACCAGAGACTGGAAATGATCCACCCCCGTTGCCAACCATTCAAGGAAAACAGTCCCCTTCCGGCCACCTTGACCCCCGTTTACCCCACCTGTGCCGGCCTGTCCCAGAGTGCCCTGCGGCGCGCCCTGTCACGGGCGCTGACGCAACTCGACCTGAGCGACACCTGGGACCCCTCCTGGCGTGATTCCCTGGGGTTACCCGACCTGGCCACGACCCTGAAGATCCTGCATGGCCCCACCGATACGTCCCAACTGGTCCCCGCCCTGTGGCAGCGTCTCAAATTCGATGAACTGCTGGCCCAGCAGTTGTCCATGCATTTCCACCGCCGGCATCGCAGCGAAACCCTGGCCCAGGCCTACCCCGCCCAGGGAAAACTTTCCCGATCTTTTGAACGATCCCTCCCGTTTCCGCTCACTGCCGCCCAACGCCGGGTCGTGGAGGAAATTCGTCGGGATCTGGCGCAAGAACGCCCCATGCATCGGCTGTTGCAGGGAGACGTTGGCTGTGGCAAAACCATTGTCGCCGCTCTGGCTGCCGTTCAATGCATCGAAGGAGGAGGGCAGGTGGCCCTGATGGCGCCCACCGAATTACTGGCCCAGCAGCATCATGCAAAACTCTGCGACCTGCTCGCTTCCCAGGGAGTGCCTGTCGAATTGCTGACGGGACAACTCGGGAGTCAGGCTCAGCGTCACCTGCACCAACGCATCGCCAATGGAGAAATTGGCCTGGTCATCGGTACCCATGCGCTGATTCAGGAACGGGTGTCCTTCAAGAACCTGGGGCTGATCATCATCGATGAGCAACATCGCTTTGGCGTCGCCCAGCGTCTCTCGCTCCACCAGAAAGGAGGAGAATCCGGTCGGATCCAGCCCCATCAACTCATGATGAGCGCCACGCCCATCCCCCGCAGTTTGAGCATGAGTTACTATGCCGACCTCGATGTCTCCGTGATCGATGAATTGCCCCCCGGACGCCAGGGCATCACCACCAAACTGGTTTCTGCTGCCCGCCGGAACGAGGTCATCGAACGCATTCGTTCGGCCTGTCGCCAGGGTCAACAGGCCTACTGGGTGTGCCCTTTGATCGAAGAATCGGAATTTCTCGACCTGCAAAACGCCCAGGACACTTTTCAGGCCCTCACCGCCGATGCGCCGGATTTGCGCTGCGAATTGCTTCATGGCAGACTTGCCGGAGCAGAGAAACAGGCCATCATGAATCGGTTCCAGAAAGGAGAACTTCAATTGCTGGTCGCCACCAGCGTCATCGAGGTGGGGGTGGATGTGCCGAATGCGACACTGATGGTGATCGAACATGCGGAACGAATGGGGCTGGCCCAACTCCATCAGATGCGCGGACGGGTAGGACGGGGCACAGGTCCCGGCGTTTGCCTGCTCCTCTATCGGCCCCCTCTGTCCGAATTGGCGCGTCAACGTCTGAAAGTGATTTACGAACACACCGACGGGTTTGAAATCGCCCGCCAGGACCTCCTGCTCCGTGGCCCCGGCGATTACCTGGGTTCCCGTCAAAGTGGCATGGCTCTGCTGCGCTTTGCAGACCCCGTGCAGGATGATGACCTGCTGACCCTGGCGCGTCGGTACGCGGCCACCTGGATCGTCGAGTCCCCTGTAAAATCCCGCCATCATGCTTCGTGCTGGCTGGGCACACGTCAACCCTATCTGAATACTTGAACGCACATGAACTGGAATGCGTGGTGGCGCCTGACCCGGATGGATAAGCCCATCGGCACCCTGCTGTTGCTGTGGCCCACACTCTGGGCCCTGTGGCTGGCCAGCCAGGGGCATCCCTCCCTGTCCAATCTGATCGTCTTCTCGCTCGGTACCCTGCTGATGCGCTCAGCTGGCTGTGTCATGAATGACATTGCAGACCGCAAGGTGGACCCCCACGTTGCCCGGACCCGCCAGCGTCCCCTGGCCCGAGGAGAGGTCAGTGTCAAGGAGGCCGTCGTACTGGCGCTCCTCCTGAGCCTGGGTGCCTTCGCTCTGGTTCTGACCCGCAATACGCTGACCTTGATGCTTTCCCTGCCCGCCCTTTTTCTCGCCGCCAGTTACCCCCTGACCAAACGATTTTTTCCGCTCCCCCAGGCCTATCTGGGTATTGCCTTTGGTTTTGGCATTCCCATGGCTTTTGCGGCCGAACTCGGTCAGGTACCCGGTTCTGCCTGGATACTGATGCTGGCCAACCTCTGCTGGACTCTGGCCTACGACACCGAATATGCCATGGTGGATCGGGAGGATGACCGCCCCCTCGGCATTCATTCCACGGCACTCCTCTTCGGCCACCGGGACGTAGCCCTGATCATGATGTTCTACGGACTTTGCCTGCTCCTGCTGGGCGGGATTGGCTGGCACTTTCATCTGGGCGTGCCCTACTATGGGGGACTGTGCATCGCTGCCGGGGTGGCCGGCTTTCACTACACCCTGATCCGTACCCGCGCACGCGACCAGTGTCTGCGCGCCTTTCTGCACAATACCTGGTTCGGAGCCACCATCTTTGGGGGAATCTTCCTGTCCTACGCCCTGCGGTAGGAACAACGGCGCCCCGCTCCTCTCCAGCGTCCGAGGGACTTTGCTTCAAAATCCGTAACGCAGCCCCAGCGACAACAAATCGATGTTGGAATTTCCATTGATCCGGTTGTAATTCAACTGGTAATGGTCCCAGCCCCCCTGAAAACGCAAACGCTGACTGAGATCGTAATGCATCCCCAGGCCCGTCATGTTGTAAGGCAAGGCATCGTACAGTCCCACCGTCGACGTATTGGCAGTCCCCCCCGACCCCTGATTGCGGATGGTGGCCAGACTGCCCGTCAGGGCCAGACGGTCCCCCAGGGGCAGGATTCCCGTACCGCCCAGAACCCAACTGCGGGAGAGCCCGGAAATCTCGGAGCCCCCCAATCCCTCGCTGCGCATATGACTGGACAGCGCGCTCCCTTCCGGGGCCAGTTCCGTATTCCATTGCACCGAAAAGGGCAGGGCGCTGATCCCGGAGAACCAGCCACCGCTGGCCCCCTCCTGAGCCAGTGCCGCCTGCATCATGAGGAGGAGCATACCCACTCCCTGCATACTCTTTTTCATGACGATTTCCCCCAGTGACAGACGCCACCCCCCAGTGACACTTCTACACCTTCCATGTTAGCGCAAGGGATTTGGTGCAGGCAAGACCGTCGCATCCGGAGGGACGCCGGACTGTGGTATTTTTGACTCATGATAAACCCATCGGAGCAAAGCTTCCTGAGCCACTTCCGTACCCCCGGCACCCGTTCCGTTCGCCAGAAAGACCACCACCACCCAGTGGTTTTGCGCATCCAGACCATAACCCGCCAGGGCCTTCACACCCTCCAACGTACCACTCTTCAGATGAAAACGACCGCGCAGTTGAGGATCTTCAAAAGAATGGCGCAATGTTCCATCCACGTTCACGAGCGGCAGGGTGGCCATGAATTCATTCCCATAAAGACTCTTCTCCTGCATCCAGAGCAACAGGCGCGCCAGGTGTTCCGCAGAAATACGCGCCTTGCGCGATAACCCGGCACCATTCTCCAGCACCAACTCAGGAAAAACCAGCCCCCGTTCCGCCAGAATCCGGAGGACTTTGGCCTGACCAGCCGACTCCGTTGCCGCGCTGGCAGCATCCGGGCCGTCCGTCGCCAGATCGAGCAACAAGGTTCGTGCCAGTACGTTATTGCTGTTCTTGTTCATTTGCAGAAGCAACTCGATCAGGGCTGGAGATTCACTGGATGCCAGCACGGGCCAGTCCCTGGGCACGGGACCCTGGCTCAGGGTCCCCGTGAATGTTCCTCCCAACTCATGCCACAGGGTCCGCAAGGAAGAATCGAGATAGGCGGCATTGGTCAGCAGGGAAAAACCCATGAGTTGGACACCGCAAGCCTGCGGCATGGTCCCCGTCAACTCCAGAATCGCACCATCATCCAGATGGCGGTCAGGATGGGAGATCGTCGCCTGTCCCGGAAATTTGGCGCGAATGGCATAGCGCAAACCTGAGCGCCACAGGGCCGGACAGGGTCCGTCAACGGTGCGGGTCCGGTTGCGCAGTTCGATCCGGGAAAAAGGAAATTCCGGCCAGATCTGGAGCGGTTCACCGACCCTCTCTCCGGGACGGATGAACCACCATTGAGTCTGCTGCCCCACCTGCAAGGCATGGGGTATGACATTGTAGGCCCGAAAGCCTTCCTGGTCGAACGTGTCAGGGGAGGATGCCGATGGGGCAAACCCTTCCTGATCGAAACGAATCGGTCCCGACAGTTGGTGAATCCCCTGCTGGTACACCTGACGCCAGAGTTCCTGCCATCGTTCCAGCGTCAACCCCGGATCGCCCACCCCGATGACTCCGAAAGGACCCTGTCCCCTCTGTGCCTCCAGACGAGGCACGCGAACTTCCGTGCGCCATGTTTTGGCAGGACCCCAATTTTCCAGGGCCGCCAGGGTCGTCACCAATTTCATGACAGAAGCCGGATTGCGCGGTGTCTGGGCCTCCCAGGCCAGGCGCGGTTGAGGTTCATGGACCCCCCAGACCACGACAGAAACCTCCGAAGCCGGGACATTGGCCTGGGCCAGCGCCTGACGCAAGGTCTGTGGAAGTTCCTGCGAAACCGAAGGAGGAGGCCCGGGGTCGGCGCAGGCCAGTCCCCCCCAGGCCAAAAGCCACATGCCCCCGACAATCATGCTGAATTTGGTTATAATTTCTTTTTTACTCAATTGGATATAAAAATCTTCCGAAGACCTCGGGATTTTGGGCGGTTTTTTATACCATTCCCCTTGAAAACCTCCCAAGACGCCCATACACTGTTAGCACTCGCACTTGACGAGTGCTAATCCTGTCTCAATTTTCTCAACATTGGAGAATCGTCGTATGAAAATTCGTCCCCTGCATGATCGTGTGATTGTCAAACGCCTTGAAGAAGAACGCAAGACCGCCTCTGGCATCGTCATCCCGGATTCCGCTGCAGAAAAACCCGATCAAGGTGAAATTTTGGCCGTGGGCAAAGGCAAAACTCTGGAAGATGGCACCTTGCGCGCCCTCGAACTCAAAGTGGGCGATCGAGTCCTGTTTGGGAAATACTCTGGTCAGGCCGTCAAGGTAGACGGCGAGGAACTGCTGGTCATGCGTGAAGAAGATGTCATGGGTGTCGTCGAGGCCTGAGCCTCCCCATTTTCAATCGAACCGGTTGGACCCACCGGGTCCGCCCCCGTTAAATTCAGGAGTCTAAAAGATGGCAGCTAAAGAAGTTCGTTTTCATGATAGTGCCCGCGCCAAGATGGTCGTGGGTGTCAATATACTGGCCGATGCAGTCAAGGTCACCCTCGGACCCAAAGGCCGGAATGTCGTGCTCGAGCGTTCCTTCGGCGCACCCACCATCACCAAGGATGGCGTGTCCGTTGCCAAGGAAATCGAACTGAAAGACAAGTTTGAAAACATGGGCGCTCAGATGGTCAAGGAAGTGGCTTCCAAAACCTCCGACGTTGCAGGCGATGGGACCACCACCGCAACCGTACTGGCCCAGTCCATCGTCAAGGAAGGCATGAAGTTTGTGGCCGCCGGCATGAACCCCATGGACCTGAAACGCGGGATCGACCGTGCCGTCACGGGCATCGTGGAAGAATTGAAAAAACTCTCCAAGCCCTGTACCACCAATACCGAGATCGCCCAGGTGGGTTCCATTTCCGCCAACGCCGATCACTCCATCGGCGAGATCATCTCCCAGGCCATGGACAAGGTGGGCAAGGAAGGCGTCATTACCGTGGAAGATGGCTCCGGCCTGCAAAATGAACTGGAAGTCGTGGAAGGCATGCAATTCGACCGCGGCTACCTCTCTCCCTACTTCGTCAACAATCAGGACCGTCAAATCGCCTTGCTGGAAGATCCCTACGTGCTCCTGCACGACAAGAAGATCTCCAACATCCGCGATCTGCTGCCCGTACTGGAGCAAGTGGCCAAGTCCGGTCGTCCGCTCCTGATCATCGCCGAAGACGTGGAAGGTGAGGCTCTGGCTACCCTGGTCGTCAACAACATCCGCGGCATTCTCAAAACCACCGCCGTCAAGGCGCCAGGGTTTGGCGATCGGCGCAAGGCAATGCTGGAAGATATTGCCATTCTGACCGGTGGAACCGTGATTGCAGAAGAAGTCGGTCTGTCGCTGGAAAAAGTGACGTTGAACGAACTGGGCCGTGCCAAACGCATCGAAGTGGGCAAGGAAGAAACCACCGTCATCGATGGTGCCGGAAACGAAGAGTCCATCAAGAGCCGCGTGACTCAGATTCGCAAGCAAATCGAAGAAGCCAGCAGCGACTACGATCGTGAAAAACTGCAGGAACGCGTGGCCAAGTTGGCAGGTGGCGTTGCGGTCATCAAGGTCGGTGCCGCCACTGAAGTGGAAATGAAGGAAAAGAAGGCGCGCGTGGAAGATGCGCTGCACGCCACCCGTGCGGCAGTGGAAGAAGGGATCGTTCCTGGCGGCGGGGTCGCACTGCTGCGCGCCCGCTCCACCCTGACCGCACTCAAGGGCGACAATGCCGATCAGGATGCTGGCATCAGGATCGTGGAACGCGCCATCGAAGAACCCCTGCGTCAGATCGTGGCCAACTGTGGCGACGAACCTTCCGTAGTAGTCAACAAGGTACTGGAAGGAAAGGGGAATTTTGGTTACAACGCTCAAACCGGTGAATATGGCGATCTGGTTGCCATGGGCGTGGTCGATCCGACCAAAGTCACCCGTTTTGCCTTGCAAAATGCAGCCAGCATTGCCGGTTTGATGCTGACTACCGATTGCATGGTCGCGGAACTGCCCAAGGAAGAACCCCCCATGCCTGGGGGAGGAATGGGCGGTATGGGTGGCATGGGCGGCATGGACATGTAATCTTCCTGTTGCTCTCTCCGGTGTCCTGCACCGGCGTGTTGTGCCAAACCCCCTTCAGACCTGGTCTGAAGGGGGTTTTTCTTGTGTCGTGAAAAGCGCGAGGTCGGTCTGATTTATAATGGGCGCATTACCTTCCGTTTGAGCATTCGATGACCTCTTCTTCCCATACTCCGCCGCAAAAATCCTGGTCCGGACGTTTCAGTGCCCCTGTCGCTGAAACCGTCAAGCGTTACACGGCTTCGGTGCTTTTCGACAAACGCCTGGCGACCCATGATATCCAGGGCTCTCTGGCTCATGCCCAGATGTTGTATGAGGTCGGCATCCTGACGGAAAGCGATTTTTCTGCCATCCAGCGCGGTTTGACCGTCATCCGCCAGGAAGTGGAACAGGATCGTTTTCCCTGGACTCTGGATGACGAGGATGTTCACCTCAATATCGAAAAACGACTGACCCAACTGGTGGGAGACGCGGGCAAACGCCTCCATACCGGGCGCTCGCGCAACGATCAGGTAGCCACCGACATCCGCCTCTATCTGCGTGCCGCCATCGACCAGCACCAGGCCCAACTGCGCGCCCTCCAATGTGCCCTGATCGCTCTGGCCGAACAGCATGTGGACACGCTCATGCCCGGGTTTACTCATTTGCAGGTGGCCCAACCCGTCTCCTTTGCCCATCATCTGCTGGCCTATGTGGAAATGCTGGGGCGGGATCGCCAACGTCTGACGGACTGCCGTCGACGAATCAACCAACTTCCCCTGGGTGCTGCGGCTCTGGCGGGAACCAGTTACCCCATCCGGCGCGAACGGGTGGCCGAGTTACTGGGATTCGAGGGACTCTGTCGCAATTCCCTGGATGCCGTTTCCGACCGTGACTTCGCCATCGAATATTGTGCTGCGGCTTCCCTGCTGATGGTCCACCTGTCCCGTCTGTCCGAGGAACTGATCCTGTGGATGAGCCCACGCTTCAATTTCGTCCGGATCGGTGATGCGTTCTGCACGGGTTCCTCGATCATGCCCCAGAAACGTAACCCGGATGTGCCTGAATTGGTGCGCGGCAAATCCGGACGCATCATAGGGCATCTCATGGGGTTGCTGGTCCTCATGAAGGGGCAACCCCTGGCTTACAACAAGGATAATCAGGAGGACAAGGAGCCCCTCTTCGATACGGTGGAAACATTGTCTCAAACCCTGGTCATCTACACCGAAATGATGGGCGATGTACAGGTCAATGCCGCTGCCTTGCGGCAGGCAGCGCTGGAAGGGTTTTCCACGGCCACCGATCTGGCGGATTATCTGGTCAAGAAAGGAATGCCCTTTCGGGATGCCCATGAAATCGTGGCACGTGCCGTACGGCATGCCGAAACCGAAGACTGTGACCTGGCAGAACTGCCCCTGTCCACGCTCCAGACCTTTTCTCCCATCATCGAATCCGATGTTCATGAGGTACTGACGTTGGAAGGGTCGGTGGCCAGTCGCAACATTCCTGGTGGAACGGCACCGACCCAGGTTCGCGCCGCTCTTCAGGAGGCACACCAGCGCTGGGATCATGAGGGAGAGTAACCGCCCCATCGTGCGTCCAGGATTCTGGACGGTGTGGAGTCTGCTTTGCCTGCCCTTGTGGGGGTGCGGACTCAAGGGGGGACTCTATCTGCCGCCCGGACAGACACCGGTTTCCGCCACCGTGCCCGCCCCCGCTCCGGAACCCACAACCCCTTCGGGGACGGCGCCTGTTTCCGGAACGGCGCCCGCTCCTTCCCCCAATCCTGCGCCCCCAACCTCTCCCTGACGAAAACGCCATGTCTCTGCCGCTCGCCCCTGTTGGCCCATACCGTTCGCCCCTCGATGGCACCCTGATGCTGGAGTCGGTTTCCCTGAACGAGATCGCCGAACGCTACGGAACCCCGTGCTATGTGTACTCCCAATCCGCCCTGCTCCAGTCTTACCAGGAGTACCGGGATGCCTTTCAAGCCTTTGACACCCTCGTCTGCTATGCCGTCAAGGCCAATGCCAACCTGACTCTCCTGCGCCTCCTCGCCGCGCAGGGGGCCGGTTTCGATATCGTGTCCGGAGGAGAGTTATTCCGCGTACTGCAAGCCGGCGGGGATCCACGCCGCATCGTATTTTCGGGAATCGCCAAGTCCCAGCGGGAGATCGATGAAGCATTGAAAGCCGGGATCCTCTGTTTCAACGTGGAATCCGCTGCCGAGCTCCAGCGCCTGTCCGGGTGCGCCACCCGCTTGGGGGTGACCGCGCCCGTCTCGCTGAGAGTCAACCCGGAGGTTGATGCGCGCACTCACCCCTACATCGCCACGGGATTGCGTACCAGCAAATTCGGCGTGCCGGCAACCACTGCGCTGGCCCTTTATCGGGAAGCCCGAAAACTTCCCCACCTGAAGATCGTCGGAATCGACTGTCATATCGGATCCCAGATCACCACGCTGGAACCTTTTCTCGAGGCCACCGATAAAATTCTCGAACTCGTGCACCAACTCGCCGCAGAAGACATTCCCCTGGAGCATATCGATCTGGGCG
The DNA here is from genome assembly GCA_021828745.1 of Pseudomonadota bacterium. The sequence continues at coordinate 2,981 of JAJZDE010000007.1, read as the reverse complement.
GCGGCGTGGGCATTTGTTACCGGGATGAAACCCCTCTCTCCCTATCCGACTATGCAACGGCATTGAAATCGCGTTTCAGCCAGTTCCAGGGACGCCTGCTCTTTGAACCCGGACGACGCATCGTCGGCAATGCCGGTCTGCTCCTGACACGCGTGGAGTACCTGAAAAGCATTCCGGAACGTCAACTGGTGATCGTGGATGCCGGCATGAACGATCTGATGCGTCCCTCCCTTTACCAGGCCTGGCATGAAATCGTTCCCGTCGGTGCGCTCCGAAAAACAGACCAGAAAGTGGATATCGTGGGCCCCGTCTGCGAATCCAGCGATGTTCTGGGCACGGAACGCGTACTCGACGCGCGGGCGGGCGACCTGTTGGCCATTCTTTCCTGCGGTGCTTACGGCGCCTCCATGTCTTCCCGCTACAATGCCCGTCCTCTCCTCCCCGAGATACTGGTCCATGGGTCCCAGAGCACCCTGATCCGCCGTCGGGAAACCTACGCGGACCTGATCCAGCATGAATTGCCCTGAGTCACGAACCTTTTCCCTGCCTCTGTACGAAAAGAAGAATTCGGCCTACAATGGCCTTCACGCTTCTCGTGCAGGAGTTCGTCATGGTCACCGCAAAGAAATCTTCACCCGCGCCACAGCCCCTCGAGTCCGAAGTCCTTTCGGAACCCGGGAAGAAGAACAAGAAGAAGGCCGCCAAACAGGAAAAATCCAGGGGCATCCCGGAAATCGGGAAGGAGAAAAAAGGCAAGAAGGCCAAAAAAGCGGAAAAGAAGGCCGACAAGAAAGCCAAAAAAACAGAGAAAAAGGCGCGTAAGGTCGAAGCCTCGAAGACGCTCGGGGAAGTGACCAGCGCAGTCACCCGGGTCGATACTGTGGCAGAGGAACCCATCCCTGCCGAAGGTGCAGCGTCTGCCAAGCCATCTCCGACCTCCCGGAAAAAGAAATCGGCGGAGCCCCTGCCTACCAGCCCTTCTGTCCAAAAAACCCGCCGCCGCAAGGAAGCACCTGCTGCCCCCCTGGAGGAGCGCGTGGCCCCGCCCACCAAACGCGCCCGACGAACCGCTGTACCGGCAGAAGTTCCTGCACCACCGCTGGCCGAGGGCAAGACGCGCCGGACTTCCATCAAAAAAACGCCCGTCACGGCTGCCCCGAGCAAAAAACGCGCAACGCCCCCGCCGCCGCCCATCATTTCACCAGACAAGGTCGCCGCCCCTGCCTCTTCTCCCAAAAGCACCCGTCGTCCCCGTGCCCCAAAGACCATCCCACCGCTGATCAAACCCATGACGTAAGGCAGGGGACCGGAAGCAGATCGCCCCCCTAATCGGGAATCGCTACCTGATTCCTGCGGTTCTCGATCCTGTCGGTCTTGTCCTGTAAACGAGGACTGTTGCCGTGCACATCGTAGAAGCGCGGACGGGAAATCATGGAAGCCAGGCGCGCGGACTGCATGGGCGTCAAGTCCCGGACGGGTTCATGAAAATAGTGCTGGGCGGCGGCAGAACAGCCAAAAACCCCCTCTCCCCACTCGATGGTATTGAGATAAACCTCAAGAATGCGGCGCTTGCTCCAGGTTGCCTCAAGCATCACCGTGATCAGCGTTTCCTGACCTTTTCGCCATAAACTTCGCCGCTCGGACAAAAACAGGTTCTTGGCCAACTGCTGGGTCAGGGTGGAGCCGCCGGCCACAAACCGATGACGCCTCAGGTCTCGCCGGTACGCCTGCCGAATGCCCTCCCAATCGAACCCGTGGTGGGTCATGAAGTGACTGTCCTCGGCAGCCACCACCGCCTGTTTCAGGCTGCCTGGAATTCCCTGATAAGGCACCCAGGGGTGGGGCAGGAGGGGAGGGCGTCGTTGCGACTGGAGAGACGCCGCGCGCGCGCGCATGAAGGAGGTCTGATCCGGGTTATGGGTCCGCCACCACAGGACCTGTCCGAAAATGTAAGTTTCCCACAGCAGCAGCAACAGCAGGATCCACTTCATCCCAAGCCAGGTCCAGGCCATAAATCTCTTGAGCCCCGCCAGAAACATGCGGTTCAGTGACATGCGGCGCGTAGCGCGCGTAACACCTCTGCGCTGGGGGGGCGTATACCTCGCCACAAGTAGAAGGATTCGGCAGCCTGTTCCACCAACATCCCCAATCCGTCCTCCGTCCGACCTGCGCCTGCCTGACCGGCCAGTTTCAGGAACGGGGTCGGACCCTTGCCGTAGCCCAGATCATAAGCCAGGGTTCTCTGGTCGAAGAGCGCCGCCGGAAGCGGGGGCAGATCGCCCGCCACCGCCGTCGACGTGGCGTTGATCACCACCTCATAGGCCTGCGCCGGAATATCCGGCCAGGAAAATGCACGACAGGAAACGGCGCTGGGCAGTGACTCCAATTCGCGGACCAGCGTCTGCGCCCGTACCAAAGTCCGGTTCGCGATATCCAGTTGCACGATCCCCGCCTCCAGCAAGGGTTGCACGATGCCCCGCGCGGCCCCGCCGGCGCCCAGGATCAGCACGCGTGACCCCTCCAGGGTCACGCCCAGATTCAGGGTCATATCCCGAACCAGCCCCTCACCATCCGTATTGTCGGCCCAGAGCGTTCCCTCCGGCGTCACCCCCAGGGTATTGGCTGCGTGCGCCACCCGAGCACGCGGTGAATGCAGCGCAGCCAAGGCGAAAGCGCGCTCCTTGAAGGGCAGAGTCACATTCAGACCCAGGCCGCCTGCCGCAAAGAAGCGGACGACCTCGCTTTCAAAACCGTCCAGCGTTCCCTCGATCCGTTCATAACTGAGGTGCTGTCCCGTCAGAAGTGCAAAATGTCGGTGAATGTCGGGAGAGCGACTGTGCCGGATCGGATGCCCAATCACCCCGTACCGATCCATCAACTCTGTTTCCAGGGCAACCCGGCCGCCTGCCACCCATTCAGATGACCGCGGTGCCCCTGCGGGTCGCGATCCCCTTCAAAACCCTGGAGGATGTTGTAACACC
>JAJZDE010000090.1 GCA_021828745.1 Pseudomonadota bacterium | reverse complement strand
AAGGCCGCTGTCGAGTAAGGATGCACGATGCCCGTCGTCCCCAGAATGGAAATCCCCCCCACGATGCCCAGACGGGAATTCAATGTCCGCTTGGCCAGAATCTCGCCGCCCGGCACGGAGATGCAGACTTCCAACCCTTGCCGCTCCAGAGCCTCCTGCGCCACCTGACGCACATTGGCCTCGATATTGCGGCGCGGCACCGGATTGATGGCCGGCCCTCCCACTTCCAGTCCAAGACCGGGCATGGTCACCATACCCACCCCTGCGCCCCCCTTCAGGTGTACGGCACCAGGAGCATCCGGCAACCATCGGACGTCTGCGGTCAAGGCAGCCTTATCCGTCACATCCGGATCATCTCCCGCATCCTTGATCACGACCGCATGAGCCAAAGAACCATCTGACTGTCCTTCAGATACGGAAAACCGGACTCGTTCCCCATTGGGCAGATCACATTCCACCACTTCCGGAACCGAACCCTGGATCAACCCGAGTACCGCTGCCCGGGCGGCTGCAGCGGAACAAGCGCCGGTGGTGAACCCCTTGCGCGTGCCCTTTGGCTTTTTTTCCATAGACGCGGTTCAAAGAGGATCGGCATGAACTTCAGCCAGAGCCAACAAGGCATGGAGGGCGGCCACCACCAGAGTGGACCCTCCTTTTCGGCCATCGATGAGCATCCAGGGGCACTCCGTGCACTGGCTCAACAGTTTTTTTGATTCGGCCGCAGAGACGAAACCTACGGGCATCCCGATGATCAGAGCTGGCCGAACCCGGTCTTCCTGCACCATCCGCAAAATCTCGAGCAACGCGGTGGGCGCATTCCCAATGGCCACGATACTTCCCTCTAGCAACTGTTGTGCCTGAGCTTTGCGCATGGCTTGGACCGCACGCGTGGTATGCCGGATCCGGGCTTGGGCGATCACATCCTCATCAGAAATGAACTGATAGGGATGCATGCCATAGTGTTCCAGACGCGGTTTGGACAATCCCACACAGATCATTTCCACGTCTGCAACGATGGGGGCCCCGCTTTGGATGGCTTGCAGCCCTGCCCTGATGGCCTGGGGATGGAAACGGGTCAACCCATTGAAGTCAAAATCCGCCGATGCATGAATCATGCGCCGTACCACCTGCCATTGGGCGTCAGAGTATGTATGGGGGCCTGCCTCACGATCCACGATGGCAAAGGAGTCGTGTTCGATGCGTCGTCCTGCATCCGTGAGTTGTTCGGTGATGATCGGAGTTTTCATGGGCCGGATCTACTGTACAGAGGCAACCACAGGAGAATGATCATGCGCGTGCCCCCCCTGTCCATGATCGGCGGAAAATTCGCGGTATTTGCAGCCATCACATTCCATCATGCGGCGGGCGGTCGGATCCGTCGCCTCCCGGATTCGTTGCTCCAGCAGCACATAAATCTCTTCCTCGAACCCGAAATAACCGGACAGGGCAAAGCGCACCTGCGGATATTGTATTTCAAGCGCACGGACCTGACGGCGAATGCGCTCGATCAGGGTACCGGTGAACAGGTAGAAAGGCAACACGACGATTTGCCGAGCCTCCAGTTTGACCTGCCGCTGGACCACCGATTCCAGGCGTGGATGAGTAATTCCCGTAAAAGCGATGTCCACCCAGGGATGCGCTCCCTCTTCATAGAGCCAGCGTGCCATTTTTGCCACCTCGCCGTTGGCCACACGGTCCGAAGACCCCCTTCCCAGGAGAACGATCCCGGTATTGTGAGGATCCGGCATATCCAACTGGGTCAGGGCATGCGCCAGATTGCGTTTGAGAATCGCCAGAATTTCGGTATTGGCCCCCAGATGCGGACAATAGACAAACTCCACTGCCGGATAACGCAGGCGCGCCTGCTCGAGGTGCTCCGGAATCTCCATTTTGACATGACCTGCCGCATTCAGAATCAGAGGAACGACCACGACCCGCCCACCGCGTTGGGCTGCCTTGCTCAACCCCTCCTCGACCAGGACCTCCGCAAATTCGATGAAACAGACCTCGATATTCAATTGGGGTTGACGACCGCGCCATTGTTCCGCAAAGAATTCAATTTCCTGGTTGCCCCTCTGTTCCCGGGAACCATGTCCCACCAGTAAAATGGTTTCATTCTTCATGAGAGTCTCCGAATTCCTTGGTTGCCTTGCGATAACGGTGGGAAAACGTACCGTCATACAGTTTCGAACGTTTGATCTCGGTCCATCCCCGGGCACCCAGGGCGGGACTGACGATGATCATGGCCTGACTCCCGATTTTCTCCCGTCGGCACCGCGCGCGAATATCGGCCAATGTCCCCCGCACGATCTTTTCTTCCCCTGGCCAACTGGCTTTTTGTACCACCAGCACCGGACTGTCTTCCGCCCATCCCGCTGCGCGCAAGGCACGCTGGATCTCGGGGAAGAGCGTGATGGAAAGAAAAAGGCATAAGGTACAATGATGCGCGGCCAGGGACTCCAGATCTTCTCCGGGAGGCATCGGCGTGCGTCCCGCCACCCGGGTCAAAATCACGGTCTGAGTAACCTCCGGCAGGGTCAAGGTCTCTCCTGCCGCAGCAGCAGCAGCCAATGCAGAAGAAACACCGGGCACCACAGACCACTCGACCTGGGCTTCATCCAACGCCCGCACCATTTCCACCAAGGCGCCATAGAGTCCGGGATCTCCCGTCTGAAGGCGAATCACGGTAGCATAGCGAGCCGCCCTTTCGATCAGCCAGGCCGTGATCTCCTCCAGGGTCATGTCCTTGGAGTCCCGGATTTCACAATGGCCGGGTGCATGGCAGGTAGCGGCTCTATCCACCAAGGATCCGGCATACAGGATGGCACCTGCCTGCTGCAGCAACTTCACGCCCTTGACGGTCAGAAGTTCCGGATCCCCAGGGCCCGCACCAACGAACCATACCTTACCCACCCCGAGATTCCCAACCTTTCCCGAAATGATCCGATGACCCGGATAATGCCCGATACTCAGCGCACGAGGGCTTCAACACGGTACTCGAGACAGTGGCGGGCAAGTGGGGAGTCCCGGTGACCTTTGAAAGCGACCAACAGGGTCCAGGTAAATACCGGTTCGATCATGACCAACACCAGGTACGAGGCCGCAAAGGCAGCCCAGGCCGAAAGTGGCGTAGGAATCTCGCTGAGCGATAGCCAAAACCCGACCATCAAGGTCACGCCACTGTAATAGAATGCATCGAGTTTGAGGATGGTTTTGATGTCGACTGCTTTCAGACGATGTCCCACCGTACCATGCAACAGCACCAGGGGTATGGCCAACGACAGGGTATTCACCCCCAAATGCACGAGATCCGTGGGAACGAACAGCAGCCCCTGCAGCAGTAGACCCAGACCGAAGCCCAATAAAGTCGGCACGAAGCCAAAAATGAGGTAGATGGGCATGGCCCCGACGAAGTGTAACTCCGACGGCCCGACCGGGAGGTGATACATCTGCATGAACAGGGTAAAAAAGACCGCAGCGATGGCAGTACGAATCACCAGCGAAGGCTGGCGTAACAGAGCCAGACTCTGGCTCCCCAAAATGCCAAGCGCAGTCACATTCGCCACAGCGATTTTGGCAGAAGAAATATAACCTGGTTCGATATGCATGACGGATCCCTTTATGATCAAGATAGTAAGGGAGTGGGCAGGAATATCACACGACCGGAAACACACCGATCTCCAAGCCATCGCAAAGAACCCGGCCTTCGCCCGGCCCGTTACCGCCCACACCCCGTGGCTACAACACTTCCATGGATACAGGCCGGTCTTCTGGCTTACCGTCGACGAAGCACCCACCTTCCCACGCCTTCAACGACGCAGTGGCTCTCGGGAACTTCTCAGGATCACAGCAGCGGGGGCTACGCCGGAATCATGCAAGGGTCACCTGCATTCACCGAACTTCCCGTTTCACCCCTCGGCGCGACGAGCGCGCACAGGGGCACCTGTACCAAGGGACACAGTATAAACTATTCGCCCGGCTCTTCGTAACTTTCGAAGGATTTGATACAACTGGCGCGCTCAAGTTCTGAGATCATGGCAAGTGATGATTTTTTGGTCGCCCTGTTGAGACTCCACCGAACTAAAGAGAGGAATCGATGAAGAAATGGATCATTCCATGGGCGGGTGCGCTGTTGCTCTGTCCTTCCTGGTTATGGGCTTGTACCGGGAATTGTGGGGATCAATGGGCGGTGTTGACCCCGCGTGGCACGATTGCTGGCCAGGAAAAAACCCTGATTTTGACAGCTCTGGGTCTGATGCTGCTGGTGGTGGTTCCCGTCATTCTCATGACCTTCATGTTTGCCTGGAAATACCGCGCGTCCAACCCACGGGCAGATTACGATCCCGACTGGGATCATTCCACCCTCATCGAGTGGGTGGTCTGGACCATCCCGACCTTGATCGTTGCCGTGCTGGGATACCTCGTCTGGACCTCCTCCCATACCTTAAGCCCCTATCGACCCATTGCTTCGAGCCAACCCCCGCTCGAAGTGCAAGTGGTGGCCATGGACTGGAAATGGTTATTCATTTACCCCGAGTGGCATATTGCCACCGTCAATCGACTGGTCATTCCCGCCGGTGTTCCCGTCCATTTCAGCCTGACATCCGATGCGGTGATGAGTTCTTTTTTCATCCCTCAACTGGGCGGACAGATCTATGCCATGGCCGGAATGAAAACCCACCTGCATCTGATCGCTGACCGGCCCGGCGTCTTTCAGGGTTACAACACCCAGTTCAGTGGGCAGGGTTTTTCCGGCATGACATTTGAAACCGTGGCAACTTCCAGAGAGGCATTTCGTCAATGGGCTCATCAGGTCGAAACCGGAGGTCAAGTACTAGATCGCGCCGCCTTCGCCTCCCTGGAAAAACCCTCCATCAACGAGGCCCCCCACCTCTACTCCCTGGCGCTACCGCACCTTTTCGACAGCATCCTGTCCGGGGACACCACACTCAGGACGATGACGTTTCATTCCCCTGTCCCCATGACAGCCATCGAGGACTAACCCCGTGGAAGAACTCATTTTCGGTCGTCTGACCCTGCGCGAAATCCCCTATGACAACCCCATCATCATGGCGACTCTGGGCGGGTCCACCATGCTCCTGTTGTGCATTGCATTCCTGATCTGGTACCACGGCAAATGGTCCTACTTATGGAAGGAATGGTTCACCAGCGTCGACCATAAACGGATTGGCATCATGTATGTCGTACTGGCCCTGGTCATGCTCCTGCGCGGTTTTGCCGATGCGCTTCTGATGCGTACCCAGCAGGCCCTGGCCG
>JAJZDE010000089.1 GCA_021828745.1 Pseudomonadota bacterium | reverse complement strand
TGCCGGAGGGCGACAGAAATGTTGGAAGCGGTGGGTCTGGGACAGCGCTTGCACCATCGTCCCGGCGAACTCTCCGGCGGAGAGCGGCAACGGGCGGCGGTGGCCCGTGCCTTGGTGACCCGGCCTTCCCTCGTGCTGGCGGACGAGCCCACCGGAAATCTGGACCGTCAGACGGCATGGCACGTCTTTGAACTGATCCTGAGTCTCAACCGTCGCCAGGGGGCCGGGTTGGTCATGGCGACCCATGATCTGGAACTGGCCGATCGCATGGATAAGCGCTATCGCCTGGAAGAGGGAGTCCTGAGGGCCCTTTGACCGGGGTTCAGGTGCGCCAGGCGGACGTGACGTCGGGGATGGCCTGCAGGGTTTTGAGTGTACGGGCCAACTGCTCCAGACTGTCGATCTGAACGGTGAAGCGCATGCGCGCCTGCGTCCCGTGGGTGTGGGTGTTGACGGCAGTGACGTTGACTTTTTCACGGGTGAAGGCTTCGGAGATATCGCGCAGGAGCCCCTGCCGGTCCTGGCCCAGGACACCGATATCCGTGGTGAAGGGTTGGCCCGGGGTATGTTCTCCCCAGGTCACGGGAATCAGACGTTGCCATTGTTGGTGGGTGAGGGCGGCCAGGCTGCGGCAATTGGCGCGGTGAATGCTGACTCCGCGTCCGCGCGTGACAAACCCCAGGATGGGTTCGGGGGGCACGGGCTTGCAGCATTTGGCGATGCTCGTGGCGATCTGGGATACGCCGACCACCAGTACGCCCTGGTCGCCGCCGGAAGGACCGGGCATCGGGGTCAGGGGGAGCGTGATTTCCTGTGGGGACGCGGGGGGCGCAAAAAGGTTGTCCAGTTGGCGCTGGGTGACCTCGTTGCGGGCGAGGGCCACCAGAAAATCTTCCGTTCGGGCAAAGCCGACCTGATTGGCCAACTGTTCCAGGGAAAGGGCGGTCTGGCCCGTGCGCGACATCCACTTGTCGAGAAGGGTCCGCCCATGACTGAGGTCTTCTTCCCAATGCTGTGCTTTGAACCATTGGCGTACCTTGGCCTGAGCCCGATGGGTCTTGAGATACCCGTAGGCGGGGTTCAGCCAGTCGCGGCTGGGGCCGCCTTGTCGCACCGTCAGGATTTCCACCCGTTGCCCGTTGTTCAGGGGTTGATTGAGGGGGGTCATGCGGCCATCCACCTTGGCGCCCCGGCACCGGTGGCCCAACTCCGAATGGACGTGATAGGCGAAGTCGATGGGGGTTGCGCCCTGGGGCAGGTCGATGATGCGCCCCTGAGGCGTGAATACAAAGAGGGTTTCATCGCCCGGAGGAAGGGGCGTGCCGGTATTTAGCGCGGCTTCCCGTTGCCAATCGAGCATCTGGCGCAACCAGACCACCCGCTCTTCGAAGGAACGGTCTGCCCGCGCGCCTTCCTTGTAGCGCCAATGGGAGGCAATGCCCAGTTCCGAATCGCGGTGCATTTCATGCGTACGGATCTGAACTTCCACGATCTTGTTTTCCGGGCCATAAACGGCGGTATGGAGGGAACGGTACTGGTTGCCCTTGGGGCGGGCGATGTAGTCGTCAAATTCGCCCGCAACCGGGACCCAGCACTGGTGGACCAGACCGAGGACGGTATAACACTCGGGAATGGTATCGACGATGACCCGTACCGCACGAATGTCGTAGACCCGTTCCAGGGACAGGTTCTTGGCACGCATCTTCTTGACGATGCTGAAAATATGTTTGGGGCGACCGGTCACGGTGGCCACCAGGCCATTTTTCTGCAGGAGCGTCTGCAACGTCTGGATCAACTGGGCAATGTACTGTTCGCGCTGGATGAACCGTTCGTCCAGTTGGTGCGCGATGGTCTTGTAAGTCTCCGGTTCGAGGGCGCGCAGGGAGAGGTCTTCCAATTCCCATTTGAGGAACCAGACCCCCAGACGATTGGCCAGAGGGGTATAGAGATCGAGGGTCTGGCGGGCCAGTTGACGTTGGGTGGATTCATCCAGCGCCGTGGAGCGGCGCATCAACCAGACTCTTTCGGCCAGTGCGATGAGGACCACCCGAATATCCTGAACCAGGCTCAGCAATAATTTCCGGATTCCTTCGAGATGTTCCGCGCGGGAAGATTTCGGGTGATCCTGAACGTCCAGGGTATTGACGACGTGATCCAGGCGGTGCAGTTCCTGGGTCAGGGTCCAGACTTCCGGGTCCAGTTCCAGACGCGCAGGCAGCGTCTCCTGGCGTGACCAGGGAAGGGCGCGCAACAGGGCAACCACGATGCACGCCGGGTGAGCTTCCAGATCGCTCAGCAGACGGGCGCTGGTGAGGGCGCGCTGAAGTGCCCACTGACTTTCCTCGTCCGCAGGATCCTGCGCCGTGATGAGTTGAAAGAGTTGGGCAATCAGAGAGGATTCCGTCAACTGATAACGCGCATGAAGCCCCAGTCCGGACAATCCGTGGGCCGAATCCGGCGGGCCGGCATCGGTGCGCGCTACCATGGCAGAATCGGAAAAAGGGAACTCATCCCTTCATTATGGGCGTTTCAGTGGGGTCCTTCAAGGGGTCGCGCAGTTGGATTCCCAGTAATGGGGAAAGGCCGAGCGCAGGACGATTTCCTGGATTTGGCGATCCGCCATATGCAGTTCGATGGCTCCGCATTGGTCGGTGCGCAGACGCTCGCTGTGCGCCTCTCCATAGCGCATCCAGACCAGGGGGTTGGGATGCTTGAAGCGGTTATGGTCCCCCACGGAAAACAGGCTCCAGCGTGGGGCCACGGCCTGCAAAAACGGCGGGGTTGAAGACGTCCGGCTGCCGTGATGGGGCACGATCAGGACATCCGCCTGCAATTTCTCTGGGCTGCGCTCCAGCAGGGCCTGTTCACCGCGCGCTTCGATATCGGCCGGCAGGAGAACATGCAGCGTTCCCACCGTGAGGCGTAACACGCAGGCCCGGTCATTGCGCCCGAGGGTGGGGTCGGAGAGGTCTGTACGGTCGGGATACAGGATCTCGAAATCCACCCCTTCCCAGTTCCAGCGTGTTCCGGCCACGCACGCCAGCGGATGCGGAATACCGCGCAACAGGGGATGGGTGGCAGGCAGGGGGGATAAGATCCAGGGTACGGGATAGGCCTCGACCAGGGAGCGCAATCCGCCGCTGTGGTCGAGGTCGCCGTGACTGAGGAGCAGACCGTCCAGGCGCCGAACGCCAAAACTGCGCAGGGCAGGGATCACCACCCGCTCTCCGGCATCCTGTTCGGGGCCGACGCGTGGCCCTGTGTCGACCACAAGGGTATGCCGGGCAGTGCGCAGCACCACCGCCAGGCCTTGTCCGACATCCAGAAGATCCAGCCACAGGCCCCCCGTATCGGGGCGAGGCAGGGGCGAGGCGACCAGTCCCAGCAGCCCCAGGCAACCCGCCCAGCGCCCCGGAATGCCGCGCGGCGCCAGCAGGAAACCCACGCCCAGCGTGGCGACGATCAGAACGGGCAGGCTGGGGGTGGGCAGGGCAAGCGGGGGGCCTCCCTGGCGGACCAGCCAGGCCAGTCCCCAAGCCGTGCCCGCCATGAGGGCATGGGCCATCCCCAGACAGAAGCCCAGTCCGGGGATCAGTCCAAGCAGGGCCAGAGGGACCACGCCCAGACTGACCAGGGGAATGGCCAGGGCATTGGCCAGGGGCGAGATCCAGGAAACCTGTCCGAACAGCCAGATCAGCAGGGGCATCATGGCCCAGGTGGCGGCCCATTGACGGTGGACTTCCTGTTTCCAGAAAGGGAACTGCCCGGTTTGATGCGCCCCCGCATAAACCATCCAGGACACGGCGCCAAAGGAAAGCCAGAAACTGGGGGAGAGGGGCGCAAAGGGATCGCCGGTCAAGGTCAGGGCGGCAGCCAGCAGCAGGAGGGTGGAAGGGGGCAGCGGGCGCAACTGGAAATGGGCGAGCGTGATGACGGTGATCATGGCCAGGGTGCGCTGGGTGGGGAGGGAGAACCCGGCAATCAGGGCATAGGCGCTGGCACCCAGCCATCCGGCCAGCCAGCGGAGGCGCAGGGAGGGAGACAGAAGACCGGCGATTCTGGCGACGAGACCGGCCAACATCGTGATGTGCAATCCGGAAATGCTGATCAGATGGCCGACCCCCGTCGCCCAGAACAATTGCCAGGCGGCGGGAGATATCGCGGATTGATCGCCGATGACCAATGCGATCAGCACCGGTCCCCAGGGTTGGCCTTTCAATTGGTCGCGCAAGCGTTGACGCAGGAGGTCTCGTTGGGTTTCTATGAACAAATGGAGGCCGGTGAGTCCGCCGGGGTGGGCCCAACCCAGGAACACGGGCGGGGTGCGCCGGTCGATGCTGCCCTGGGCCAGTATGCCCTCACTCCATGCCCAGGTGGCACTGTCGAATCCGCCAGGGTTGACCAGTCCGTGGGGACTCCTGACGCGACACTGCCAACGCCAGCGTTGTCCTGGATGCAGGTCTGCCGGTGCGTCCCGGAGCGGGGGCACGAATTCGGACAGCGCGACTTCGGCGGGGAAAAGAGGCGGCCCCGGGTCCACGGCGACTCTGAAGCGGCGCGCGCCGGCGCGCCCTTCCGGCAAACTGAGGAGGGTGCCCGTCAGCGTGAGGCTCTGATGTTCCCAGCGTGCGGGAAGGCGGTGCGCCAGGCGCAGACGGGCCCGTTCATTGGCCATGACGAACCCGCCCAGAAACAGGGCGAGAAACAGGAGGACGGGGCGCCCTCGAGGCCAGCGCCGGAGTATACCCACGCCGAGGCCCCAGACCAGGCTCGCCCCCTCGAGCACAGGTAAGGGCGCGAGATTGGGAGCGGCTTGAAGGACCAGGATGCCCAGGACCCAGGCGCAGAGAAGGAGTCGCATACCGGCCCAGTATGCCCATGGGGGCGCCGGGACAGTGATGAAGAAAGGGGGTGGATCAGGGTTTTTCGGAGAGGCGCAGGGTGAGCCAGTCGGTCATGTCGCGAATTTCCTCTTCGCAGACACTGTGCGGCATGGGGTAACTGTGCCAGGTCAACGGGTAGCCTGCGTTTTCCAGAAACTGGCGCGACTGGTTGCCCAGTGTCCAGGGAATGAGCGGGTCCTGAGTGCCGTGGGCCATGAAAATGGGCAGGGCGCGGTTGGTCGGGTGGGACTGCCGGGCCAGTTCATGGCTCAGGGGAAGGTAGGTGGAGAGCGCCAGTATGCCGCCCAGGGGCACGGGCATGCGCGTGCCGGCGGTGAGCGCGACGGCGCCGCCCTGGGAGAAACCGGCAATGAAAATGTTCCGGGCAGGGATGCCGCGCTGCATTTCGTTTTCGATCAGGTGGTGGACCGCCGCGCAGGAGACCAGCAGATCGTCATCGTTGGGTATC
>JAJZDE010000088.1 GCA_021828745.1 Pseudomonadota bacterium | reverse complement strand
GCCGACCTGTCTCCAGCCTGCCAGCAAGGGTTGCGTGACGGGTGGCATGAGGCCACGCGGGCACTCTCGGCTCGTGGCCTGGACAACTACCTCAAGGGAACGGCGGCCTTGCAGCATCTGGGGCGGGGCAACGAACTGGTCCTGACCTGGATCGAAGTGGCTCCCCAGGTGGCCCGGGCAGTGGGTGAGGAATGCCTGACGGATCTCGTACAGATTGCATTGGGATTTTCCTCGCGGACTTCCGGAACGGTGATCGAGCGTTTGCTGGGGACTGCTCCCGTGGCGGCCAGTCGACTGGGAGATGCAGACCTGTTTCAGGCCTACCTCCAGTTTCTCAACCATCTTCTGGGCCAGGCCCCCCGTGGGGTCCGGCCCATGCTCGACAATCTGGAAGTCCTGCTGAACCAGTTGACCTTGGGAGGGTTGCGTCGTTGGGCAACTTGGGGTGCCCACGCCCATCGTACCAATTATGAGGCGCAGATCGAGTATTTTGGCTTGGCCTCCAAGGAATCGCTGGCCATGTTACAAAAGGAGCGCAAGGGGACGCTCTTCATCGATATTCAGCGCCGGATCAACATGTATCTGCGTGCCCTGTGGGGGCGGGATTTCTTCATGCGTCCCACCTCCGGAGACTTCGAGCGAAGGGAAGGTTACAAACCTTATATCGAGAGTTATTTCTTTCATGTACCCGATGCCTTCGATGACCATGAGGGCGTTTCCGGCCTCAGTCTGTACCGGGCTGCGGCTGCCCATTGCGCCGCTCACTGGGTGGCGACCACGGCGCCGATTTCGGCAGAAAATCTGAATCCCCTGCAGATGGCGCTGATCGAGATCATCGAGGATGCGCGAGTGGAAACCCTGGCCATTCGGCGTTTTCCGGGGCTGGCGCAATTGTGGGCCCAGTGCCATCATGCTCATGCGGGTCAGGGGGCAAGCGCTGGTGACTATTTCAACCGTCTGAGTCGGGTCCTGCTGGATCCCGCCTATCAGGATCCTGACCCTTGGGTGGCGGAGGGGCGACTCCTGTTTGCCCAGGCAAAAAACCTGGACGATCATCAACTTTCCTGGGACATCGGAGTTTCCCTGGCGCATACTTTTCGGGCCAAAAATATCGCTTACAACCCGCGCACGGATGGACAGCGCCCTCTTTATCGGGATGACAACCGTTTCATCTGGGCCTTTGAGGGGTTCGATTTCGAGGCGGCACTGGCAGCAGGGTATGATCGGCCGCTTCAGGTGCGGCGCAAGGTCAATCTGATGGAAATGGTCAACGAGATCGACACCGAACTGGCAGGGGATGACGCCCAGGAAATTTGGGTGCTGGGCACGGAACTCTTTCCCTATGAGGATACGGGCGTCAGTTTCAATGAACGGGAAGGCAAGGAACCAGTTTCTGACCCATTTCACTATGCGGAATGGGACTATCAGATTCAACTCGAGCGGCCTTCCTGGGTGACGGTTCTGGAACGCCGCTCCAGTCGAGGGGACCTGGCGCTCATCGAGGACATCACCTTCCGGAACAAGCGTCTGATTGCGCGGATGAAGTTCATTTTGGACGCGATGCAGCCGCAGGGAGTGACGCGTCTGCGCAAACTGGAGGAAGGCGATGATATCGACCTGAATGCGGCCATTGCCAGTACCATCGACCTGCGCATGGGCGTACAGCCCGAACCGCGCATCATGATGCGCAGTGTCCGCAAGGTGCGGGACATTTCAGTCATGGTTTTGCTTGACTTGTCCGAGTCGACCAATGACAAGGTGGCGGGGCAGGACTATTCGGTTCTCGATCTGACTCGCGAAGCCACCGTTCTGTTGGCAGACGCCATCCACAAGGTGGGAGATCCCTTCGCGATTCATGGGTTCTGCTCCGATGGTCGGCATGGGGTGTCCTACTACCGTTTCAAGGATTTTGATCAGGATTATGACGATCTTCCCAAAGAACGGCTGGCGGGCATGAAGGGGCAGTTGTCCACCCGCATGGGGGCTGCCGTTCGTCATGCCGTACAATATCTGAAGCAGCAACGTTCGGCCAAAAAGTTATTGCTGGTGCTGACGGATGGAGAACCTGCTGATGTGGATGTTCGCGACCCCCAGTATCTTCGTTACGATACCAAGAAGGCTGTGGAGGAGGCGGGACGATCGGGTATCATGACCTACTGCCTGAGCCTTGATCCGCGGGCAGACCAGTATGTTTCGCGCATTTTCGGGGCCAAGAATTTTCTGGTGGTGGATCAGGTGGCGCGTTTGCCTGAGAAATTGCCTTTGCTTTATGCCGGGTTGACACGCTGAAAGGCACGAGGATGACTATGGAACAACGTTACAAGGGCGTATACTCCGATCTCAATGGGGGGATGACCCATTTGGCCCAGATCATCAAGGACGCATGGGTATTTGGATTGCTGCCGGAAGATCAGGACGGCAAGGGTTGGACGAGCGGGCAGATCCAGCAACTCTATGACAAGGTGTCGGAAGAGTGGGAGAAATATGGACACCTGCCCAGCCGTTTGACGCCCGAGTTGCGCAACCGTCACCAAAGGATCTATGAAGCATCGGTGGAGCGGGCGCGCAAGAACGGCTGGAACCCCGAGTTGGGCGAAGATGATTGATCGCATCAAAAAAATATCGTCCGGTTGGCAGTATTGACTTAATTGTGTATAATCCTGTGTTTTTCGGACGAATCCCTACCGTATTTGGAGAATGACATGGCTGCAATCGCCGCTCATAAAGCGCAGATCATGAAGGACTTTCAGCGTACCCCCCAGGACACCGGCTCAACGGAAGTCCAGGTGGCCCTGCTGACTCATCGCATCAATCATCTGACCGAGCACTTCAAAACCCATGTCAAGGATCACCATTCCCGCCGTGGCTTGCTCAAACTGGTCAGTCAACGTCGCAGTTTGCTGGATTATTTCAAGCGCACCAATATGGACGGCTATCGCCAACTCATCGCCAGTCTGGGTTTGCGCAAGTAAAATCCGGTGGGGAAGATCTGGTTCGAAATGCGGTGCGAGGTGATAGGCGCACCGCATTTTTGTTTCATATACTGATGCAGAACGTAACAATCTATTGATAGTGAGGATGAACGCGTGAATCCGATTCGCAAGACATTTACCCTGGGCCGCCATCAAGTTACCCTTGAAACCGGAGAGATTGCCAGGCAGGCCGATGGTGCCGTGATGGTGTCCATGGAGGATACCGTGGTTCTGGTGACCTGCGTGGCCCTGAAGAAAGCCAAAGTAGGCCAGGATTTCTTCCCCCTGACCGTGGACTATCAGGAGCGGTTTTATGCAAGCGGGCGTATTCCCGGAGGCTTTTTCAAACGTGAAGGGCGTCCTTCCGAAAAAGAAACCCTGACTTCCCGGTTGATCGACCGGCCTTTGCGTCCCCTGTTTCCGGAAGGGTTTTACAACGAAGTTCAGATCGTGGCAACGGTCATGTCCTGCAATCCGGAAATCGACCCGGATATTCCTGCCCTGATCGGCGCTTCTGCAGCGGTTGCCTTGTCCGGGGTTCCCTTCAGTGGCCCCATCGGGGCGGCTCGGGTGGGTTATGTGGAGGGCCAGTTCGTGCTGAATCCCACCGCGACCGAACTGACCCAGTCAAAGATGGATCTGGTGGTGGCGGGGACGGCGGAAGCGGTCCTGATGGTGGAGTCCGAAGCCAGCGAATTGCCTGAAGATGTCATGTTGGGCGCCGTGGTTTATGGACATGAACAGATGCAGGTCATCATCGATGCCATCAATGAATTGGCCGATGAAGCAGGCAAGGAACCCTGGGATTGGACCCCACCTGCCCGTGATGAGGCCTTGATTGCGCGTCTTGAAGCATTGGCTCTGGATCCCTTGCGTGAAGCCTACCGGATCCGTGCAAAACAGGCACGTACGGAGCGGATCGAGGCCATTCGAAGCGAAGTCATGCCGCAGGTGCTTCCCGCCGATGCCGATGCCGACCGGCAAAATCAGGTGCGCAGCCTATTTGGGGAATTGGAGGCGCGTATCGTGCGACACCAGATCCTGGATGGAGACCCGCGTATCGATGGGCGCGATACTCGCACGGTTCGCCCCATTACCATTCGCATGGGGGTATTGCCCCGCACGCACGGTTCTGTGCTGTTTACCCGTGGAGAGACCCAGGCTCTGGTGGTGGCGACCCTTGGCACTGGACGCGATGAACAGATCATCGACGCAATCCAGGGAGAGTACAAGGACCGCTTCATGCTCCATTACAATTTCCCTCCCTATTCCACCGGGGAGACAGGGCGGGTCGGTAGCCCCAAGCGGCGTGAAATCGGCCATGGACGTTTGGCGAAAAGAGCCTTGGTGGCAACCCTGCCTACACCAGAAGAATTTTCCTACACGCTTCGCGTGGTCTCCGAAATTACCGAGTCGAACGGGTCCAGTTCCATGGCCTCGGTTTGTGGTGGTTCCCTTGCGTTGATGGATGCGGGCGTTCCGGTCAAGGCCCACACGGCGGGCGTGGCCATGGGTTTGATCAAGGAAGGGAATCGTTTCGCAGTGCTGACGGATATCCTGGGTGATGAAGACCATCTGGGTGATATGGATTTCAAGGTGGCTGGTACGGAGCAGGGGGTCACCGCCCTGCAAATGGACATCAAGATCACGGGAATCACCAAAGAGATCATGCAGGTGGCACTGGCGCAAGCGCGCGAAGGGCGTATCCACATTCTGGGGTTGATGAAGAAGGCAATGCCCATGGTGCGTGAAGAGTTGTCCAGTTTTGCGCCGCGCATCCTGACTCTCAAAATCAATCCGGAAAAAATTCGGGATGTGATCGGCAAGGGCGGAGCCGTGATTCGTGCCTTGACGGAAGAAACCGGGACGACGATCGATATCCAGGAAGATGGAACGGTCAATATTGCCTGCCTGACTTCGGAAGCTGGGGCCCTGGCCAGGAAGCGTATCGAAGAGATCACGGCCGAGGTGGAAGTCGGCAAGGTCTATGAAGGGATTGTTCTGAAGTTGCTCGATTTTGGTGCGATCGTGAGTGTTCTTCCCGGACGGGACGGATTGTTGCACATTTCCCAGATTGCCCACGAGCGGGTCAATGCCGTGGCAGACTATCTCAAGGAAGGGCAGCAACTCAAGGTCAAGGTACTGGAGGCGGATGAAAAAGGTCGTTTGCGACTCAGCCTCAAGGCCTTGCTGGAACCCCCCGTGGTTGAGGAATGAACTTCGTGATAGGATGAGTCGACCGAGAGGTCTGTCTGGAATGTTGATACGGTGAATTGCCATGGTTGAAGCCACGTTGAAACAATTTTCTCCCTATGTCCTGAAAGAGGGAGAAACGTATATGAATGACCTGCAACTGGCCCATTTTCGCCATCTTCTGGAGAGTTGGAAGGCGGAATTGGGTCAGGACATCGACCGAACGGTCCATACCATGCAGGATGAAGCGACTGTTTTCGCCGATCCCAATGATCGCGCCAGTCAGGAATCGGATATGG
>JAJZDE010000087.1 GCA_021828745.1 Pseudomonadota bacterium | reverse complement strand
GATTACCACGGCCCCGGTGAAAGTCGTTTTGAACCAGGGCGGTTACCCCCCCTGCCCGGACATTGTTATCCGGTTTGGGAAGATCCATCCCTGCGCAACTATTTTTTATCCTGAACTCCAGGGAGTTTGATGTATGTATCCTGATCGTGTATTGTCGGGCATGCGCCCCACCGGGGCGCTCCACCTGGGCCATTATCACGGGGTTTTGAAAAACTGGATCAAGATCCAGCATGAATTCGAATGCCTGTTCATGGTGGCCGACTGGCATGCGTTGACCACACATTATGATGCTACCATGGGGTTGGAGAATCATGTCTGGGATATGGTCGTGGATTGGCTGGCTGCTGGGGTAGATCCCAACCAGGCCACTTTGTTCATTCAATCCAGGGTCCCGGAGCATGCGGAGTTGCATCTGCTCCTATCCATGGTCACGCCGGTGGGATGGTTGGAACGGGTGCCCACCTACAAGGAGCAGCAGCAGAAACTGACGGATCGAGACCTGTCGTCGTACGGCTTTCTGGGCTATCCTCTCCTGCAGGCAGCGGATATTTTGTTGTACCGTGCCAATCGGGTGCCGGTGGGAGAAGATCAGGTCCCCCATATCGAGTTTGCGCGGGAAGTGGCGCGCCGTTTCAACCATTTTTATGGGCGCGAGAAAGATTTTGAGGCCAACGCGCTGGAAGCGGCACGCAAGATGGGCAACAAGAAGTCCCGACTGTATCTGGAATTGCGTACCCGTTATACGGAACGGGGCGACGCAGAGGCGTTGCTGGCGGCGCGTGATTTGCTGGGCGAAGCCCAAAATCTCTCCCTGGGAGACCGAGAACGTCTTTTTGGCTATCTGGAAGGGAATGCCAGGCCAATTCTAGCCGAGCCCCATGCGCTCTTGACCGAGGCTTCGCGCTTGCCCGGTCTGGATGGACAAAAAATGGCCAAATCCTACGGAAATACCCTGCCCCTGCGTCTGTCGGAAGAGGCTTTGGCCCACAAGATCAGCACCATGAAAACCGATGAGGCACGAAAATTACGCACGGATCCCGGAGAGCCAACCCGTTGTCCTGTCTATGCCTTTCACAAACTGTACAGTGATGAAAAAACCCTGACGTGGGTGGAGGACGGGTGTCGGACTGCCGGAATTGGGTGCGTTCAGTGCAAGCAACCGATCATCGAGCAGGTCATTCTCGAGTTGCGCCCCTTGCGTGAGCGGGCCCAGTTGTATCAGGAAGATCCCACCCTGGTGCGCAACATCATCGCGGATGGATGCGAGCGAGCTCGCCGTCTGGCTTGCGATACTCTGCGTGATGTTCGCGAGGCCATGGGCCTGGTGTATTCATGATCCAGGAAGGGGGGGCCATCGAGCATCCGGAGGCCAGGGTCAACGGCGCGTCCTTCTCGGCTTGGCCCAAAGATCTTTACATTCCTCCCGAAGCTCTGGAAGTTTTTCTCGACCAGTTCGAAGGGCCTCTGGATTTATTGCTCTACCTGATTCGCAAGCATCAAATCGACATTCTCGACATCCCCCTGGCCGATCTGACGGAACAGTACATGGTCTATGTCCAGGCCATGCGACATCACCAACTCCATCTGGCAGCGGATTATCTGGTCATGGCGGCCTGGCTGATCGAACTGAAGGTCAGATTCCTGATTCCGGTGCCTGAAACCGTGGGGGACCAGGAAGAAGAGGAAGATCCCCGTTGGGTTTTGGCCCAACGTCTGTTGGCCTATGAGAAAATGAAGGCGGCAGCGCTTCGACTGCAGGACCATCCCCAGCAAGGGCGGGAATTCCTGGTGGCGCGGGTCGTTCATGACGGTCCCGCATCCCCCTTCGCGCCAGGTGTTGGCCTGGCCGACCTGCACTGTGCGTGGCAACAGATGGGGCGGCGTCTACAGCGCTCGCGCCATCACCGAATCATCCGGGAAGGGCTTTCCGTGCGGGAGACCATGACCCGGATCTTGAAAGTCTTGAAGCAGCAAACCCATCTTACTTTTCAGGAATTGTTTCTGAAGGAGCGAGGCCGTTCGCATCTGGTCGTCCATTTCGTTGCCGTGCTCGAACTGGTGCGCGAATCCTTGATCGAAGTGATTCAAATCGAGGCGTTGGGTCCCTTGCATTTGCGCAGGGCGGGTCAAAACGAAGGACTCGAGGGGCGGGCATGAACGGCGAGGAGAATGTGGTCGGTCGGTACGTTCTTGTGCTCGAGGCGGCACTGTTGTGCAGTTCCCAACCTTTGAGCATCAGCCAGTTGCGTCGACTGTTCGACCCTGAACTTCCTGCGCCCAGGATTCACCAGGCACTGAGGGATCTTCAGGCGCAGTGGAAAGAACGCGGGGTATCTCTGGTTCAGGTGGCCAGCGGTTGGCGTTTTCAGAGTGCCCCCTGGGTGCAGGCCTGGCTGGAACGTCTCGAGCGCGAGCCGGGGCCTCGCTATTCCCGGGCGGTCATGGAAACCCTCGCCATCATTGCCTGGCGTCAGCCTGTCACGCGGGGAGATATCGAAGAGATTCGTGGCGTGACGGTTTCCTCTCCGATCCTCAAAACCCTGGAAGAACGCGGATGGATCGAAGCAGTGGGCCAACGGGAAACCCCGGGGAGACCCACGCTGTTCGGTACGACCCGAAGTTTCCTGGATCACCTTGGACTGCGCACCTTGTGCGATTTGCCCGCACTGGATGGACACACAGAAGGAAAGGAAGATGGAATCCCAGCGCTTACATAAGGTCTTGGCCCAGTCCGGAGTAGGTTCCCGACGGGAAATGGAAACTCTGATCGAAGCCGGAGAAGTTCGGGTGAATGGGGTAGTGGCCCAGGTCGGGTCGCAGGTGGAACCCGGGGACCGGGTGACCGTTCAGGGACGGCCGGTGCGCCTGAAATTCGGTGAAGCACAGGTCCGAATCCTGCTGTACCACAAGCCTGAGGGGGAGATCGTCAGCCGTGATGATCCTGATGGGAGAACCACGGTGTTTGCCACCCTACCCAAACTCAAAGGGGAGAAATGGGTCAGCGTGGGACGACTGGACTACAACACCAGCGGACTTCTGATTTTTACTACCAGCGGCGCTTTGGCGCATCGTCTGACCCACCCCAGTTTTGAAATTGAACGGGAATATGCCGTGCGTGTCGTGGGTGAACTGAGCGACCTGCAAATGCGGCAGTCCTGTCAGGAAATCTTGCTGGAAGATGGTCCGGCCTGTTTCGAAGCTATTCGGGATCAGGGTGGAGAGGGGACCAATCACTGGTATCAGGTGGTGTTGAAAGAAGGAAGAAATCGTGAAGTACGGCGTATGTTTGCCGCACTGGGGTGTATGGTGGGGCGTTTGATGCGCGTTCGTTTCGGCCTTATTGGATTGCCTCCCCGGCTCAAGCGAGGCCACTTCGAAGAGTTGGATGCGCGCGCCGTTCAGCAGGTTCTGGATTGGGCGGGGATGCCTCCGGTCATTCGGGGAGAGGTAACGGTGCCGGGACCGCGCCGTCCCAGGACTCCAAGGCCGCGTATGGAAGCGCAAAGACAAACCGGTCCCCTGCGGAAAGTTCGAGCCAGATAAAAGGCAGGTACGGGAAAGTGGCTTCCAGTTCATTGGCCTGATGGCCGACTTCCACCACCAGCCAGCCCTCCGGGGAGAGGTGGCGGCGGGCTGTTGCGAGGATTCGCCGTACATGGTCCAGTCCATCGATGCCACTGGCCAGGGCGGTGACGGGTTCCCGGCGGTACTCGGCCGGAAGGTTTTCCATGGCCGCCTGATCGACGTAGGGCGGATTGGAAATGATTAAATCGTAGACTCCTTCTTCCAGCGGTTCGAGCAGGTCTCCTTCAAACAGGTGGATCTGTTCTGAAAGCCCATATTCGGCACAATTGAGACGAGCCACCGCCAGGGCGTCCGGGGAAATATCGACGGCATCTACACGGGCTTCGGGGCAGTGGAGTGCCAGCAGGATGGCCAGAGAGCCTCCACCCGTGCAGACATCTGCGACCCGCTGCAGGGCATGAAAGTCCTCGATCAGGAAAACCAGGGGCTCTTCCAGAGCCTCCGCGATGAAAGAACGGGGAATGAGGACCCGTTCATCGCAGTAAAAGCGGTGCGAACCGAGCCAGGCTTCGCGGGTCAGGTAGGGCACGGGGATGCGTTCCACGACGCGCCGTTTGAGCAACCCCAGAAATTCTTCCCGTTCGTGGGGCAGGATACGCGCATCGAGCCAAAGGGCGGGGTCCTGATCTCTGGGCAGGGACAGGCTGAACAGGAGCAGGTGTCGTGCTTCCTCCTGAGGGGTGGGATAACCATGCCCAAAAAATACACCGCTGCGCTGCAGGATCGTTATGCTCCAGCGCCACAGATCGCGCACGGTGTTCAGGGGAAGAATTTCCTGTGGACTTGGGAAGAGAGTCATGGAGTCAGCAGATTCAGGAGTAAACGTTGGTAGATGGCGGACAGGCGGGCCGGGTCGGTGCTGGCGATGCGTTCATTGCGCTGATGAATGGTGCCGTTGCAAGGCCCCAACTCGACCACCTGGGAACCCAGCGTGACTAAAAAACGACCATCCGAGGTGCCACCACTGGTGGACAGCGTGGGGTGTACTCCCGTGACATGCTGTACCGCTTCCTGGAGTGCGGTAACCAGGGTACCGTGCGGAGTCAGGAAGGGCTGAGCACTCAGCGACCATTGCAGGTCGAAGTCCAGTCCGTGCCGTTGCAGGATTTGCCGTGTCCGCTCTTGCAGGGAGTTTGCCGAACTGGCGGTCGAAAAACGGAAATTGAACCAGGCCGTCAATTCGCCGGGGATGACATTTCCGGCGCCGGTCCCGCTCTGCAGATTGGAGATTTGAAATGTCGTGGCAGGAAAATCTTCGCTGGCTTGATCCCATACCGTGTTGGTCAGGTCGGCCAGGGCAGGGGCGGTCAGGTGGATGGGGTTTCGTGCCAGATGGGGATAAGCCACGTGACCTTGTATGCCGCGCACGGTCAGTACGCCGGACAGGGAGCCACGGCGTCCATTTTTGATCGTATCGCCCAGTTGGTCAACGGAAGTGGGTTCTCCCACCAGGCAATAGTCGGGAATTTGGCCCGTTTCCTCGAGCCATTCCACGACCCTTGCTGTGCCCTCCAGCGCGGGGCCTTCTTCGTCTGAAGTGAGGAGTAGAGCAATGGAACCCGGCAGGTCTGGATGAGTGGTCAAAACGCTTTCGATGGCTGTCACAAAGGCCGCCAGGGAAGCCTTCATGTCTGCCGCGCCGCGTCCATACAAAAATCCGTCTCGTATCGTCGGCAGAAAGGGGAGAGAAAGCCAGCCGGATTCGGGGCCGGGGGGAACCACGTCCGTATGTCCTGCCAGAACGACCAGAGGAGACTGGGTTCCCCGTCGCAACCACAGATTGCGGACCTCACCCCGATCCAGAGGGGTGGCTTTGAAACCCAGAGGGGCCAGGCGGAGGGCAATGAGTTCCTGACATCCGCCATCTTCGGGAGTCACCGAGGGATGGCGGATCAATTCCGCCGTCAGTTCCAGGGTGGGGTCGGTCATTCA
>JAJZDE010000086.1 GCA_021828745.1 Pseudomonadota bacterium | reverse complement strand
CCACTTCGGGATGCATGCGCCGGACCACGGGCTCCAGATCGTTCCCGATTGCCCTTCCGGAAAAGTCCCGTATTTTGACGGGTAATGAGTTTCTTGTCAAATCCGGCGCAGAGAACACTGCCCGGGTCGACACTGAAACACCCGGCGTGCCAATGACATACCAGCGTTCCGGCACCGACACCGGCATCAGGGCTTCTCCCACCCCCTCCGCGAGCGCGCTTTCCCCACCGATAAAGACCGGCACATCAGCGCCCAATTCGAGGCCCAGGTGCGCCAGGCGCGAACGCGCCCAATCAATTCCCCAGAGTTGGTTCAGGACCAGCAAGGTCGTCGCCGCATCCGAACTGCCCCCCCCCAACCCGCCGCCGATCGGGATACGCTTGTGCAGACGCAGACGCGCGCCCCATCTCACGCCTGCGCGCGCCTGCAGCAGACGCGCCGCCCTCAGGGTCAGATCCTGGTCTTCGGGGATCCCGGGAATCGTTTCCGCCCGCTCGATCCGCCCCGAATCCAGCACTTCGCAATCGAGCGTATCCCCAAAATCCACAAAAGTGAAGAGCGTCTGCAAGGTGTGGTATCCATCCCTGCGCCGCCCGGTCACTTTCAGAAAAAGATTGAGTTTGGCGGGTGCGGGCGCCTGCCACCAGGCCCCTTCGGTTTTTCGGCCCCGGTTCATTCCTTCTGTTCCAGCACCCAGTGATCGACCTTGATCCGGATCTGCAGATCCTCCCGGACCAGACGGATCGTCCCCGGCAACCACTCACGGCCCACCATCCGCCAGTCGGCGTAGGTCACGACCCAACCCTGCTGGGACAGGCGCAAGGGATGATGCTCGGCATCCTGTTCGATCTGGGCCGGCAAGCCGGGATCCGGCCGGCCGCGCAACCACCAGGGCAACCCTTGCAGGGGCAGGTCATAGCCCAGAACGGTTTGGGTCAGCGTCGTGGGATCGCTGGCCCGATAGTCACGGTGATCCGACAGGGTCAGGTGAGTCTGCAGGGGGGAACTGTCGACCAAGGCCACGGTGGTGCCCAGGGGCGAACGCAATTCCAGGTGCTGTTCCGCCTCTCCGTGCAGTTGCCATTCCAGCTGGCCGCTCTCGCTCCCCGTCGGTTGCCGCACGGCGATGCGCCCCTCCAGTCGCCAACCCTGGACCGTGCCTCGTCCCAGGGTCAGGTCCCCCTGGGGGCCGGAACTCCACAGGGCACAACCGCTCAAACCCGATGCCACGCACCACAGGATTGCGCGCCCCCCCCTCATGACCGGCCCCGTCAATGCAGAAAGCGATGGACGGTCGCCAGCAATGCCGCATTATCCGGATGATCCTTGAGCGTGCTTTCCCAGATCTGGCGGGCTTCGGTCTGGTCTCCCGTGGCCCAGAGCGCCTCACCCAGATGGGAAGCGATTTCCGGATCGGGGTCTGCTGCAAAGGCGCGTTTCAGCGTATCCACGGATTCGTGGAAATGTCCTTCACGGTATTGGACCCAGCCCAGACTGTCGATGATGAAGGGATCGTCGGGAGAAAGGGACAACGCCTTGCGGATCAGGTCGGCTGCCTCGTCGAGGCGTATGTTGCGCTCGGCCATGCTGTACCCCAGCGCATTGTAGGCATGGGCATAATCCGGACGCAGGGCAATGACGCGGCGCAGATCTTTCTCCAGCACGTCGAACCGGTTCAGTTTGTCTGCCACGATGGCCCGCTCGTACAACAGGTCGGGCGAATCCGGCAAGGTGGCCAGCGCCTGGCTGAGGGTATCGAAAGCGCCCTGGTCATCGCCGGCATCGCGCTGAATCTGTTCCTGAGCCAGGGTTCTCTGCTCCAGCCGTTCAGAAGAAGGGGCGGGCATCCGGCTCAGCATGTCCAGGGCTTTCTGGGTCTGCCCCTGCTGTGCCAGGATCAAGGCCACCCGGATCTGGGCCAGAGGATGCTGTTCCCCGCCGGAAATGGCCTCGTACCACTGAATGGCCTGTTCCCAATGGTGCTGTTCTTCCTCGGCCTGCCCCAGATAAAACCGCACCCGGTCAGGATCGCGGTACTCTCCCGCCATGACCTTCTTGAATTTTTCCTCGGCGGCCGCATAATTCTTCAACTGCATGTCCAGCAACCCCACCGCCAGCAACAAGTCCGGTTGGCCCGGATCTGCCTGCAGCAAAGTCTGGAATTCCCGTTGCCCCCCGGCGTAATCCTTTTGTTCCACCAGGAAACGCGCATATTGCAGGCGTACTTCGCGCGCCTCGGGATGCTTGTCGAGAAAGGAATGGTACAGGGTCTGAGCCTGGTCAGGATCACTCTTCTGCAGGAGCTGAGCCTCCAGCGCCACGCCCATCTCCCAGTCCGGACGAAGCCGTAAAGCCTCCCGGATTTCCGTCAGCGCCAGATCGAATTTTCCATCCTGGGCCGCCAACGTACTCACCAGGTAATGCCCTTCGGGGACTTCCGGATAGGGTTCCGTCAAATGCTGCGCCAGCGACAGGGCATGGGCATGGTCCGGATGCTGGACCAGAACGACGTCCAGTCCCAGAAAATCGTCCCCGGCACTGTTGCGGTCCGCCGCGATCAACGGGGCCAGAATGGGCAAGGCATCGATCAGATTGGGCTGGGACAGGATCAGCCCGCCCAGGGTTTCACGGGCCGACGGCGACTTGGGGTTTTCTTTCAACCATAACGCCAGGGCGGTTTGCGCGGCGGGAAGATCATGGGCGTACAACGCCACCTCGGTAGCCCGACGGGCCACGCGCGGATCTTTGGTGGTGCGGGCCAGATCCAGGTAAGTCTTGGTCGCCAGACCGAGGTGTCCGCGCTGGGCGGCGATTTCCGCCAGCAGCAGTTGGTAGACCCAGCGCGCCGTCAATTCCTGAACCGGCAGGGGCGGCGTACGAACCGCTTCAGGAGCCGGCGGGGTCGGAACGACCAGAAGCGACCCTCCCGGCCCCGACGTTTCCCCGTGGGCCAGAGCGGACAACCCGCCCAACAGGACCAGCGCAAACCCCAACTTCCATCGTTTCACACCCTTGGGTGCCTTGGTTTTCATAATCGGGTGTTCCCCTTCAGGATTTGGCACTCATCAAGCGCTGATATTTTCGTTCCAGTTCTGCCCTGCTTTCCCGGTAATCCGGGTTCATGGGAATGCAATCCACCGGACATACCTCACGACACTGGGGGGTATCGTAGTGCCCGACACACTCGGTGCACTTGCCGGGATCGATTTCATAAATCTCGGCCCCCTGGGAAATTGCCTCGTTCGGGCATTCGGGTTCACAGACATCACAATTGATACATTCATCGGTAATCATCAGCGCCATATACTTGATCCTCGTTACCCAACTGCTTTCAGTTTATCCAATAATCTCTGATGCACCAGTGGATTGACAAATTCCGACACTTCCCCACCCAACCCGGCAATTTCACGAATCATCGTCGACGAAATGAACAGATATTGTTCGGCAGGGGTCAGAAACAAAGTTTCGACCTCGGGTTGCAGGCGTCGGTTCATTCCGGCCATCTGAAATTCAAAATCGAAGTCGGAAACGGCGCGCAGCCCCCGGATCAATACCCGGGCCTGCCTCGAGCGCACGAAATCTGCCAGCAAACCGGAAAAACCCACCACCACGACCCGTTCGAAACGGGCCAGAGACGCCTGCGCCATTTCCACCCTTTCTTCCAGGGTGAACAGGGGTCGTTTGGGGCGACTGTCGGCCACCGCCACCACCACCTCATCGAACAACCCGCAAGCGCGCCGCACCAGATCCTCATGTCCCAGGGTCATCGGGTCAAAGGTTCCGGCATAAACAGCACGGATAAATGTTTGCTGGCCCATGGATCCTCATCTACAAGTACGCGCGCGCCCGACCGCAGGCCGGACCGGTTCGCTTCAGCGCCGTTGAAACAATTGTAACCGAGCCTGCCCCACTTTCGTGCATCGAACCTCGCGCCAGAGGTCGGATTCTGACATACCTCGGGAAGATTCACAGTAAATCCACCCGCCCGGGCGCAAATGAGCGGACAACGCAGACCATACCCGACCCATTTCGTCACTCCCGAAAGGCGGGTCCAGAAAGATCAGATCATAAGTCGCCGGATCGGTTTCCAGCCAGGCATGGGCCTGAACCTGCCGGACAGTCACGCCGTCGGCCCCCAGGCGCTGGGCATTGGCCCGCAGGGCCACGCAGGCCAACCGATCCTGCTCGACCAGGACGACCTGTGCGGCGCCCCGGGAAGCCGCCTCAAAGCCCAGGGCACCGCTGCCCG
This sequence comes from Pseudomonadota bacterium, assembly GCA_021828745.1. The sequence continues at coordinate 1,413 of JAJZDE010000086.1, read as the reverse complement.
CAAACAAATCCAGGCAATGCCATCCCGCCAGGGATTGGCCCAGCCAATTGAACAGGGTTTCCCTGCCCCGGGCAGGGGTGGGACGCAGTCCGGGGCGGTCGTGAAACGCCAGCCGTCGGCCCCGCCACTGCCCCCCGATAATCCGAACTTCCCCTTTCATTTGGAGTAAAATCCCCTTTTGTTTTTTCCGTCAGATGGCTATTGTCCAATGTTTGGTCTGTTCAAAAAAGCCCCCCAGGACATTTCTTCTTCCGCATCACCCTCCTGGCTGGGTCGTCTCAAAGCAGGATTGCGGGGTAGTCGGGACAAATTGCAGCAGGGGCTTTCCGGTTTGTTTGGACAAAAACTGGACGACCTGTGGTTTGAAACCCTGGAAGAGACCCTGATCCTTGCCGACGTGGGGGTTTCCACCAGTCGGCGGCTGATTCACGCCCTGCAGCAGGAAGCGCGGCGGCAGCGCATCGAAGAGGGGGAAGCCTTGAAACCCCTGCTCAAGCATGAACTGATGGCGCTTCTGCGCCCCCTCGAACGGCCCTTGTCCGCGCCGCCGGCAGAGGGCCCCCAGGTCATTCTGTTCGTGGGCGTCAATGGGGCCGGAAAAACCACCAGCATCGGCAAATTGGCCCAATATTTCCTGAACCGGAATAAAAAAGTGCTGCTGGCCGCCGGGGATACCTTTCGCGCCGCCGCCGTGGCCCAACTGGTGGCCTGGGGCGACCGCCATGACGTTCCCGTCATCACCCAGGAAAAAGGCGACTCGGCCGCCGTCATCTTCGACGCCATCCAGGCCGCGCGCGCGCGTGGCATCGATGTCGTCCTGGCGGATACGGCAGGACGGCTGCCCACCCAGTTACACCTGATGGATGAGATCCGCAAGGTCAAACGGGTGGTGACCAAGGCGGATCCCACCGCCCCGCACGAGATCCTGCTGGTCCTCGACGCCAACACGGGGCAGAATGCCCTGGCCCAGGTCAAGGCCTTTGACGATGCGCTCCAGTTGACCGGCCTGATCATCACCAAACTGGACGGCACCGCACGCGGGGGGGTCATTGCGGCAATTGCCGGGGAACGGCCCATTCCTGTCTGTTTTCTGGGGGTGGGAGAAGGACCGGAAGATCTGGACTCCTTCCGCGCAGATGCCTATGTGGATGCCCTGATCGAATGATCGAACTCAAGGAAATTTTCAAACGTTACCCCGAACATCCCAACCTGTTCGAGAATTTCTCCCTGACCCTGGGCGCGGGGGAGTGGCTGCATCTGGTCGGCCCGCCGGGGAGCGGCAAATCCACCCTCCTGCGCATGATGGCCGGCCTGGAGAAACCCACCTCGGGCACCCTGACCTTCAATGGACAGGATCTTTATCGGCTGGGGGCCTCGGCGCGCAGCCGCCTGCGCCAACGCATGGGCCTGGTT
>JAJZDE010000085.1 GCA_021828745.1 Pseudomonadota bacterium | reverse complement strand
TTCTGACCGTTCCGTCCCTTCTGCGGCACAACAAAGCGAGGCCGCTGTGGAAGCGCGCATTAAACCGGTAGGGGAAGTGGCCATGGCACTTCCGCCCCCTTCCCCACCTGCAAACGGGAATCCGTCTTCTACCGTCGCGCCGCCGCCCGCACCCGCTCCATGAGCGTGTATGTGATCGGGGACCTTCAAGGGTGTTTGGAACCCCTGGAACGTCTGCTTTCCACCTTGCCGCTGAGAAAACGGGATCAGTTGTGGTTTGTCGGCGATGTGGTCAATCGTGGCCCCCATTCGCTCGAGTCGCTGCGTCTGATCAAATCCTTGGGAGATCGAGCGACGGTCGTGATGGGCAACCACGACCTGCATTTGCTGTGCGTGGCGGAAGGCGCAACCCACCTGCGTCCCGGAGATACCCTCAACGCCATTCTCGAAGCGCCTGACCGGGAGGAATTATTGCGCTGGATACGCTGCCGTCCTTTGCTTCATCAAGATCAGGGGGTAACCCTGATTCATGCGGGACTACTCCCGCAGTGGACCGTGGAACAGGCTGCGTCCCTGGCCAGGGAAGTGGAAGAGGTTCTGCAGGGGGCGCAATATGGTGATTTTCTGAAGGTGATGTACGGCAATACCCCGACGGGTTGGCACGATACGCTTACGGGAGTGGAACGTTGGCGCACGATCATCAACGGCATGACCCGGTTACGCATCTGTTCCTGCGAGGGTGTGATGGAGTTTGGTTACAAAGGCCCGTTGAAGGGGATTCCTCCCGGTTTTCTGCCCTGGTTTGCCGTACCCCGGCGGCGCAGCGCAGGGCAGCGCCTGCTCTGTGGCCATTGGTCGGCGTTGGGACTGCATTGCAGTGCCGATGTGCAGGGGTTGGATACGGGCTGTTTGTGGGGTGGGCCGTTGACCGCGCTCAGACTGGAAGATGGGGTGATTTTTCAGGTGGCGGGTATGCCCGTTCGCCCGTTACATTGACTCATGCAGTCGTTGGGTGAGTGCATGCAACTGCAGCGCCAGTTGACGTCGGTCGGCACCCAGTTCGGAGGCCTTGTGGGAGGTACCCAGAAACAGTGTGACCTGACTGGGCGGACTCTTCAAAACCCGCACCAGAGATTCCATGAAGGTCATGTCTCCAATGAATGGGTACGCGGATTCACTGTGTCCCTGCGGCACGGAATAGCGCAGGGCGACGGGTAATAGCGTGGCCTGACAATCCAGAGGAGACTGCAGAAGAGAAGTTTTGAAGGGAAGGATGGTCGTGCCGTCACTGGTGGTGGATTCGGGAAAAAATCCGAGATCATCGCCCGCCTGCAAGACCTGAGTCATCGCTTTTCCCATCTCCAGAGTTTGTCGGCGGGAAGACCGGCTCAGGAACAGGGTTCCCGTCCGGGCAGCCAACCACCCAAAAATAGGCCAATGGCGTACTTCAGATTTGGAAATGAAGCGTACGGGATGGACGGAGTGGATGACGAAGATGTCCGCCCAGGAGATATGATTCGAGGTCAGCAGATAGGGCCCCGGGCCATCAGGCCAGGCTCCCCGTATCTGAACGGTCAGGCGCAAAAGTTGGAGCAGCGTACGGGACCACTGGCGGATGAGACGATGGCGTCGGGCTCGGGAACACCAGGGCAGAACCAGGGCCGTGGTCAGTACGCCGCGCAGGATATGTCCGAGCAATCCCAGAATGCGCAGGGGCATGCTCATGAATCAAGAGAAAAGCCGAATTTCTCCTGGAGTTTTTCATCGATTTGGGCGCGTGTGACGGTATGATTCTGACCACCCCGACAGGCAATCTTCAAGGAACCCAGCAAGGAAGCCAGACGCCCCGTGCGATCCCAGTTCCAGTGATGACTCAACCCGTACATCAGCCCCGCCCGGTAGGCGTCTCCGCACCCTGTGGGGTCCAGTACCTGATCCGTCGGGACAGCGGGGATGGGGATGATTTCGTTTCCGGCAAAGATGCGTGATCCTTGAGACCCTTGGGTCATGATGGCGGCATCTACGCGAGTGGCCAACTGTTCGAAGGGAAGACCGGTTTTGTTGGCCATCAACTGTGCTTCATAGTCATTGACCGCCAGCCAGGTGGCCTGTTCCAGAAACTCGAGCAGTTCCGGTCCGCTGAAGAGTGGGAGCCCCTGGCCGGGATCGAACAGGAAAGGGATTCGGGCTTCATGGAATTGTCGGGCATGCTGGAGCATGCCTTCTCGTCCATCGGGCGAAATAACGCCCATCGTGATGCCGGGGACCGTGTCGATGGTGTGGGTGTGAGAAGCGCCCATGGCCCCGGGGTGAAAAGCGGTGATCTGGTTGTCGTCCAGGTCTGTGGTGATGAAGGCCTGTGCCGTGTAACTACCGGGAATGAGTCGAACCCCCCGCAGATCGAATCCAAGACGTTCGAGACGGGTTTGATAGGGAAGGAAGTCTTCGCCCACGGTGGCCAGGATGGAAGGGATTTCTCCCAGGAGATGCAGGTTGTAGGCGATGTTCCCTGCGGTTCCCCCAAACTCCCGGCGCATTTCCGGCACCAGAAAGGCAACGCTCAACTGATGGATGCGATCTGGCAGGATATGGTTCTTGAAATGATCGGGGAATACCATGATGGTGTCATAGGCCAACGAACCGCAGAGAAGAATACTCATGGACGCTCAGTTCAGGGAAGCCAGGGCGGCGCTGTAATTGGGTTCGTCCTTGATGTCAGCGACCAGTTCGGTATGCAGAACCCGATTTTTTTCATCCAGAACCACCACGGCCCGAGCGGTCAGACCGCGCAGCGGGCCGTCGGTGATGTCCACGCCATACGTCTGATGAAAATGATGGTTGCGGAAAGTGGACAGGATCTCGACATTCTTGATGCCTTCGGCAGCGCAAAACCGCGCCATGGCAAAGGGCAAATCTGCAGAGATGACCAGGATGACCGTATTGTTCAAAGTGGCTGCCTTCTCATTGAACTTGCGCGTCGAGGTGGCGCAGGTGGGGGTGTCGAGGCTGGGGACGATATTGAGAATCTTGCGTTTGCCTGCATAGTCGTTCAAGGTGCGATCGCTCAGATCCTGTGCGGCCAATGAAAAATCGGGGGCAATCTGTCCGGTCAGAGGTATCTGGCCGGCAACGGTGACGGGGAGTCCGCCTAGAGTTACGGTGGTCATGGGATTCTCCTTGTGGGTGGGGTAATGGGAAATGATAGCGTAAATCGAGTTACACGCTGTTTTGATAATCCTCAGCCGTCAGCAGTCGGGTGTAATCCTCCGCATGGTGGGGCGTGATTTTTACCAGCCAATGGTCGTAGGGTTCGGCATTGAGAACTTCTGGGTGGTCCTTCAGGGCATCATTGACCGCATGCACGGTACCGCTGACAGGGGAGGCTACGTCGGAAGCGGTTTTGACGGATTCGAGGGTTGCGCAGGATTCCCCGGCCCTCAGGATACGCCCCACGCTTGCAAGTTCCACGAACATCAGGTCACCCAGCTGGTCTTGAGCAAAATCCGTGATTCCGATGGCCAGAGTTCCTTCAGGGGTGGGTTGGACCCATTGATGGGTAGCGCTATAGCGACGGTCATTGGGGGGGTGCATGGTCACTCCAGGGGAATTCAGAGAGACGTCAGTATACCTGCTTCACACCGCCGAGACAGACCCACCCCTCCCGCTCCCCTACGATCGAAAGGAGACAATCCGGTGCATAGGCATTCTGCACCCGTTCCACTTGGGAAGACAGAATGCCGGACAGGGTCAACCAACCGCCTGTTTTGAGTTGGTTCAGGAGCAACGGGGCCAGAACCACCAATGGATTGGTCAGGATATTGGCGATCAGCCCATCGAAGGGTGGGGAATCCGGAAAGGAGTCCGGTTCGTAAAAGGATGCGCTCACTCCATTCAAAGTCGCATTGTCGCGGGCCGTTTGTACGGCGATGGGGTCGATATCCACGCCAACGGGATGGGGCGCGCCCAGCAATGCTGCTGCAATGGTCAGAATTCCTGAACCGCAGCCATAGTCCAACACCCGTTGCATGCGCGGGGGGTGGGTGGCCAGCCATTCCAGACATAGGCGGGTGGTGGGGTGACTGCCCGTCCCGAAAGCCTGTCCGGGGTCGAGGCGCAGGTTGAGGGCGCTGGGATCGGGGGGCTCATGCCAGGTAGGTACGATCCATAGTCCGGGCGCGGCTGGGATGGGGTCAAACTGGTTTTGGGTGAGGCGTACCCAGTCCTGGTCTGCCACGACCTCGCTGCAGTGGGGGGGAATGGGTTGGGCGAGGGAGGTGCTGACCTGTTCCAGCCAGGAGGAAGCATCCCACTCCGTGGGCAGAAGTACCTCGATCTGGCAGTGGGGCCAAAGGGCCATTTCCGGACAGCCGGGTTCCCCAAATACGGGAACTTCTTCAGCGCCGGTGGCCTGGGAGGACAAGGTCACGGCCAGCGCCCCCTGCGCACTGAGCGCATCGGACCAGAGTTCAGCATGATCCCGGTCGGTATGGAGGGTCAGACAAGTCCAACTCATGACCCTTACCCTTGTTTTTCCCGAGACAACTTTTCTTCCAGGTAGTGAATACTGGTACCCCCCATCAGGAAGGCCTCATCCTGAAGCAATTTTTGATGTAAGGGGATATTGGTCCTGATGCCTTCTACCACCATTTCGGATAAAGCGATGCGCATGCGTGCCAAGGCTTGGTCGCGGGTGGCGCCGTGGGTCAGTACCTTGCCAATCAATGAATCGTAGTGAGGCGGGACGAAGTAATTCTGGTAGATATGGGAGTCCACGCGCACCCCGGGGCCCCCGGGCGCATGGTATTGCGTAATGCGTCCTGGGGAAGGGATGAAGGTGAAGGGATCTTCGGCATTGATTCGGCATTCGATGGCATGGCCGCGCAAATGGAGGTCTTTTTGCTTCCAGGCCAACTTTTCACCGGCGGCAATGCGAATCTGTTCCTGCACGATATCAATGCCTGTGATCAGTTCGGTGACCGGGTGTTCCACCTGAACCCGGGTATTCATTTCAATGAAATAAAATTCGCCATTCTCATAAAGAAATTCAAAAGTACCTGCTCCCAGATAGTGGATACGTCGGCAGGCTGCTGCACAACTTTCCCCGATTTTCTGGCGCAGAGTGGCGGGAATACCGGGCGCAGGGGCTTCTTCGATGATCTTCTGGTGACGGCGTTGCATGGAGCAGTCCCGTTCTCCCAGGTAAAAAGCATTGCCGAACTTGTCGGACAAGACCTGAATTTCCACGTGCCGGGGTTGGGACAGGTATTTTTCCATGTAAACCGTGTCGTTGCCAAAGGCGGTGCGTGCTTCGTTGCGTGTCAGGTCGAGGAAGCCGAGCAGGTCTTCCTCGCGCTCCACCACGCGCATGCCGCGCCCCCCCCCACCTGCCGAAGCCTTGATCAGGACCGGATACCCGATCGATGCGGCCAGTGCCTTGAGTTCCCTGGGGTCGGTGGGCAATTGTCCTTCCGAACCCGGGACGACAGGGACCCCTGCGGCTTTCATGGCGGCCTTGGCGCTGATTTTGTCACCCATCAGGCGAATGGTTTCCGCTCTGGGGCCGATAAACACAAAGCCGCTGTTTTCCACCCGTTCAGCAAAGTCCGCATTTTCCGACAGAAATCCGTATCCGGGGTGAATGGCTTCGGCACCGGTGACTTCGGCTGCAGCGATGATGGCCGGGATGTTGAGATAAC
>JAJZDE010000006.1 GCA_021828745.1 Pseudomonadota bacterium | reverse complement strand
TGATGCCAGTCTGGATCTGCAAGGTCTGATCAAAAGTGCGTTGGTTGGGTGCTTCAGCCCCGCCTTGCGGATGGGATATGATCGTCACAGCATTCGCGAACCCTTGGCTAGCCTGTTCTACCAGCAGCGCTTCCGGGTTTCCCGAAATCTTCATGCCGTGGAACGCAACCGTGCACTGGCCGGTCTTGCCCTGGGTTACGATCCGGAAAAAGCCGTCACCTATGGCCTGCGCTCTGATCTGGAACGTCCGCGCACCATGGGTGACGAGCCCTATGTCCTCTTTCTGCATGGAACCAGCCGCCGTGACAAGGAATGGCCGGAAACCCACTGGATCGCCTTGGGTCAGCGCCTCTCTGCCCAGGGATCGACCATCCTGTTCCCCGGCGGCAATGAACGCGAACGCCAACGCGCCCAGCATCTGGCAAATCAAATCTTCGGAGCACAGGCCCTGGCACCGCTCGATCTGACCACTCTGGCTGGCCTACTGGCCCATGCCCAGGCTGTGGTTGGTGTGGATACAGGCCTCTCACATCTGGCCACGGCGCTCCAGCGACCGGTGGTGGCCCTGTACACCGCCACCGACCCACGAGCCACAGGCGTTTTCGGCAGTGCGCAAGCCATGAATCTGGGCGGGAAAGGATCATGCCCGAGCGTAGCAGAAGTTCTGGATGCCCTGGAGAAGTTATTGTCATGAACCTGTTCTGGTACACCCAGTTGACCCGCTTGATGCTGCCCCTGTTTTTTCTCCGTCTCTGGTGGCGCGGACGACAACAGCCCGGCTATCGTCTCCATTGGCCCGAACGCCTTGGTTACTACCCCCGGCGCACTGAATCCCGACCTCTGATCTGGCTCCATGCCGTCTCGGTAGGGGAAACCCGGGCTGCCTTGCCGCTTCTTCGATCCTTGGCCGAGCAATACCCGGACCATGCTTTCTTGTTGACCCATACCACCCCAACCGGACGAGAAACCGCGCTCGCTGAAATCTCTCCGGAAATTCAGCGCGTCTATCTGCCCTACGACCTGCCCGGCCCAGTGGGACGCTTTTTGGAGACCTTCAAACCCACTCTGGGTTTTCTTCTGGAAACGGAACTCTGGCCCCGCCTGATCCACGAGTGCCACCATCGTCATATTCCCCTTGTTCTGGCCAATGCCCGACTGTCGGAACGTTCGGCACGACGTTATGCCTTTTTCCCCAATCTGACACGTACCCTCCTGATTCAACTCTCGCTCATCGCAGTTCAATCGCGCGCCGATGCCCAACGCTTTGAAGCCTTGGGTGCCCCTTCGGTCGAACTCATGGGTAACCTCAAGTTTGATGCGCCCCTACCCTGCGCGCATGATGCGGCCTTTCAACAAATCCGTCAGATGGTCGGTGAGAACCGACCGATCTGGATTGCAGCCAGCACCCGCGAGGGAGAAGAAGAACTCCTGCTGAAACATCTGGGTTCCCTACTCACCCCACCCTATCTGCTGGTGCTGGTTCCCCGACACCCGCAACGGTTCGACACCGTGGCCGCCTTGCTCGAAGAGCATCGTATCCCCTACCAGCGGCGCTCGGCGCAACGCCCCCTCTCTGCCGGGACGACGGTCTTGTTGGGGGACAGCATGGGGGAAATGTACACCTGGTATCGTCTGGCCCAATACGCGCTCATAGGCGGCACCCTGCTCCCCCTGGGGGGACAGAATCTGCTTGAAGCCCTCAGCGTCGGATGCCCAGTCCTGCTGGGTCCGCACACGTTCAACTTTGCCGAAGCCAGCAGTGCCGCCGTGTCGTGCGGGGCCGCCCGGCAATTTTTCAAGTTGGATGAGTTACCTCGACTGGCCAGGGAATTTCTCGAGAACCCTGTGCTCTGTCGTTCCATGGGAGAGCAAGGACGGTCCTTCGTAGAGCGGCACCGGGGGGCTACCGCCACCCTGCTGGGCCTGGTTAGCAAGTCAGTGCGTTGACTGCAAACGATGTAAATCCGCAATGACTTCCCCGGGATTCGCTTCGGCATCCACATTCACATAAACCTTGGCGATACGACCGGTGGGATCGATGATGAAGGTATTGCGACGCGCCAACTTATAACCCAGGAGGGTACGTTCCGATCCGTAACTTTTCGCCACCGTACCTTCCTTGTCGGCCAATAACGGGAAAGGAAGGTGATGTTTATCCGCAAATTCGGCATGACTGCTGGCGTCATCGATACTCACCCCCACCACTGCGGCCCCCAAATTCTGGATGTTATGGATGTCATCACGATAGGCACAGGCCTCCGTCGTACACCCCGGGGTCTCGTCCTTCGGGTAAAAATAGAGAACCAACCACTTACCCTGATAATCCGACAATTTTTGGAGTTTTCCATTCTGATCCATCACGCTGAACTCGGGCGCCTTCTGCCCCACGGTGGGGAGTTCGGAGGCGCTGGCCGAGCGCATCACCCACATGGCCAAAATCAACAGCATAAAAAGAGCCACCGCAATCCTCATGACGCCCCCTGCCCATTTCAAATTCAATTGATATGCTCATGGGACATAGGACCCGGGGCCCGGACAGGAGTTCCTGAAAACTTCTTCAACCCGGATGAATTTGCCCCCACTGCGCCAATGACCAAAGACTATCCCCCCACACTGATTTTGCTACAATGACGGATTGACTGAATGATGTTTCATCCCTCCCGGAGGCACTTAATGAATCTCGAACAGGCTCGCTTCAATATGGTCGAACAACAGATCCGCCCTTGGGAGGTCCTGAATATCGAAGTACTCGATCTACTGTACCAGGTCCGCCGTGAAGAATTTGTCCCTGTCGACCGGCGTGAACTGGCTTTCGTCGACATGGAACTTCCTCTGGATCATGGCGAATTCATGCTTTCGCCCAAATTGGAGGCCCGCCTGATTCAGGAATTGCGTCTCAAGAAATCGGACCGTGTCCTTCATGTAGGAACGGGGAGCGGGTATGTGGCCGCCTTGCTGGGCAAACGCGCCGCCACCATCACTTCGGTGGAAATTCACCCGACGCTGGCCACTCAGGCCCGTCAGCGCCTGCACAATGCCGGAATTCACAATGTCACCGTGGAAGTGGGGGATGCCGCCCAGGGTTGGCATCCGGGATCCGTCTGGGACACCATCCTGCTCACAGGCTCCGTCCCGTATCTGCCACCGGTCTTCCTTGACGCACTGGCGGCCGGAGGATGCGCCATTGCCATCACCGGCCATGCACCCGTCATGACCGTACGACGCTGGATGCGCCTGCCGGATGGAACCCTGCGGGAAGAATCACTTTTTGAAACCTGGGTTCCCCCTCTTCACCACGCAGCACAAATACCTCTCTTTGAATTTTGAGTAATGAGCAAAGCCTTTGTGCGTGAGTCGGAGAATGATGATGAGGAAGACCTTTCGGCATCGAATACCGACCTGCCGCCCCACACGCCCAATTATTTGACCCCTCGAGGACATGCCCGAATGGTCGCCGAATTGGACCACCTGTTGCGCGTGGAGCGTCCAAAAGTCGTGGAAACCGTATCCTGGGCGGCTTCCAACGGCGATCGTTCGGAAAATGGGGATTATATTTACGGGAAAAGACGCCTGCGCGAGATCGATCGGCGCCTGCGCTTTCTTACCAAACGACTGGAAATTGCACAGGTCGTCGATCCCACCTTGCAATCCGGAAATGATCAGATTTTTTTCGGCGCACAGGTGACCGTGGAAGAGGACGATCAAACTTATGTCTATACCATCGTCGGCAGAGATGAAACCGATCCCGGATGTGGTCACATCAGCTGGATTTCACCCCTGGCCCGCGCCCTACTCAAGCAACGTGCCGGCGACACGGTCCGTTTCATGAGTCCGGCTGGACTGCGTACCCTCGACATCGTCGACGTTCACTACCTGCCTCTGGACCCTCTCATAACCTCCCCTTGAGCATATTGGAATCGGGCAAACCCTGTCCATCTGGTACACTTCCCCTGTCAATCCGTTCTAAGAGTGAATCTGCGCATGAATGCACCCCAAAAGTTTCTGGCCGAACAGGCCCAGGTGGACGAAGCATCCGTCATCCCTCTCCCCTGTTCCCACAAGATCCATGTCACTGGTTCGCGCCCAGACCTGCGGGTCCCCATGCGTGAAATCCGTCAGTCCGACACTCCGGCCTCCTTCGGTGCCGAACCCAATCTCCCCCTGACCGTCTATGATACTTCCGGCCCATACTCTGACCCCACGGTCCGTATCGACATCCGGGCAGGCTTACCCAGCGTTCGCAGCCGCTGGATCGAGGAGCGTCAGGACACGGAAGCATTGAATGGTCCATCCTCCGCCTATGGCCAGGAACGACTGGACGATGCAGCACTGACCGAAATGCGCTTCAAACTCCAGCGTACTCCGCGCCGCGCCCTGGCGGGACAAAACGTCTCCCAGATGCACTATGCGCGACGTGGCATCATCACTCCGGAAATGGAATATGTGGCCATCCGCGAAAATTGCCGGCGCGAAGCCCAACGGGATGCCCTCAAAGTTCTGGGAGGGAATGCCGAACGCTGGCTCTCCGCCCAACATCCTGGTGAATCCCTGGGCGCAGCCTTACCCGAACACATCACTCCGGAATTCGTACGGGATGAAATTGCACGCGGACGAGCCATCCTTCCCGCCAACATCAATCACCCCGAAATCGAACCCATGATCATCGGGCGCAATTTTCTGGTCAAGATCAATGCCAACATCGGCAATTCCGCCCTGGGTTCGAGTATTCAGGAAGAAGTGGAGAAAATGACCTGGGCCATCCGCTGGGGAGGGGACACGGTCATGGACCTGTCCACGGGCAAGAACATCCATGAGACGCGCGAGTGGATCATCCGCAATTCCCCCGTCCCCATTGGAACCGTACCCATCTATCAGGCACTGGAAAAGGTGGATGGAAAAGCCGAGGAACTGACTTGGGAAATCTATCGGGATACCCTCATCGAACAGGCCGAACAAGGGGTGGACTATTTCACCATTCACGCAGGATTGCGTCTTGCCCATATCCCCCTGACCGCACAGCGTTTGACCGGCATCGTATCCCGGGGCGGATCGATCATGGCCAAGTGGTGTCTGGCCCACCACAGGGAAAATTTTCTGTACACCCATTTCGAGGATATCTGCGCCATCATGAAGGCCTATGATGTCAGTTTCTCTCTGGGCGATGGACTGCGCCCCGGTTCCATTCATGATGCCAATGATGCCGCCCAGTTTGCCGAACTCAAAACCCTCGGCGAACTGACCCGGATTGCCTGGAAACATGATGTCCAAACCATGATCGAAGGCCCGGGACATGTGCCGATGCACCGTATCCGCGAAAACATGGAACTGCAACTGTCTCTCTGCCAGGAGGCCCCGTTCTACACCCTGGGTCCCCTCACCACGGATATAGCGCCGGGTTATGACCACATCACCTCGGCCATCGGCGCTGCCATGATCGGCTGGCAGGGCACGGCCATGTTGTGCTACGTCACCCCCAAGGAACATCTGGGCTTGCCCGACAAGAACGACGTCAAGGACGGCATCATGGCTTACAAGATTGCCGCCCATGCGGCAGATCTGGCCAAGGGACATCCCGGTGCCCAAATGCGTGATAACGCGCTCTCCAAGGCCCGTTTCGAATTCCGTTGGGACGATCAGTTCAATTTAGGACTGGACCCGGACAAGGCACGGGAATTCCATGACGAGACGCTGCCTCAGGAAGGGGCCAAACTGGCCCATTTTTGTTCCATGTGTGGTCCCCATTTCTGCGCCATGAAGATTACCCAGGACGTACGCGATTATGCCTCTCGAATCGGTGTATCTTCCGAGCAGGCGCTGGATCAGGGAATGGCAGAAAAAGCCCTGGAGTTCCGGGAACAGGGTGCCGAACTCTATCGCAAGGTTTGACCCATGGATGTCCTGTTACTGGTCAAAGCGGCCATCCTGGGCGTGGTGGAAGGACTGACGGAATTCCTGCCGGTTTCCAGCACCGGGCACCTGATACTGGTCGGAAGTCTGCTGCACTTCAATGACGAAAAAGGCAAGGTTTTTGAAATTGTCATCCAGTTTGCCGCTATCCTGGCCATTTGCTGGGAGTATCGGGCGCGGATTGGACGGGTGGTCGCGGGATTGCCCGGCGGGGATCGTGCTGCCCGACGCTTTACCCTCAACCTGCTGCTGGCCTTTCTCCCGGCAGCGGTCCTGGGTTTATTGTTCGCCAAGTCCATCAAGGCGCATCTGTTCGCCCCCCTGCCCGTCGCGCTGGCCTTCATTCTGGGCGCCTTCGTCATTTTCTGGGTGGAGCGCCGTCGTCAACCCGTCCGCATCTCCACGGTGGACGACATGGACTGGCGTATCGCCCTCAAGATCGGACTCTGTCAGTCCTTTGCCCTGATCCCTGGCACTTCTCGTTCTGGCGCCACCATCATGGGCGGACTGTTCTTTGGACTATCCCGCACGGCGGCCACGGAATTTTCCTTTTTTCTCGCCATTCCCACCTTGAGTGCGGCCACCGTGTACGAGTTGGTCAAATATCGCCACCTTTTTCATGCCGGTGATCTGGGCCTGTTCCTGGTTGGGAGTTTGTTCTCCTTCATTTTTGCTTTCATGACCGTGCGCGCTTTGCTGCGTTTCGTCAGCCAGCATGATTTCACCGGTTTTGCCTATTACCGGATCCTGTTTGGCCTGCTCATCCTGCTCACTCATACCCTTGGTTGGGTGCAGTGGACCGACTAACAGTCCCAGGGATCGACTTCGAGCACCCAATGGATGCTTTGCCCCGAACGCAATGCACGCAACTCATCTACCCATCCGGTCAGAAATGCTTGCAGGTGAGTGCGCTGCGCGCCCTGAACGAGTAATTGCCAACGGTGGAAGCCAGCCTTGCGTGCCAGGGAGGAGGGAACCGGATCAAAAATACTGATCCCTTCTCCTTCTCGCGCCAGGGCTTTCTGCCGCGCCTCATCCAGAAAGGCGGCGACCTTGGCCACGTCCCGTGCTTCCACCCGGAGGATGGCCAGATAACTGAAAGGCGGCCATCCCATCTGACGTCGCAGAGCCAATTCCTGGTCCAGAAAGTTTTCTGTTTCGTGCTGCAATAGCGCCAGCAGTACGGGATGTCCAGGATAATCCGTTTCAATCCATACCTGTCCCGTCTTATCTGCCCGTCCGGCACGTCCTGCCACCTGAAGAAGTTGCGCGTAAAGCCGTTCGGAAGCACGAAAATCGCTGCTGAAGAGCGATTGGTCGGCATTCAGTACCACCACCAGGGACAAATCAGGAAAGTCGTGCCCCTTGACCAATAACTGGGTCCCCACCAGAATATCCACCCGATGGTCCAAAATTTGTTCCCGCGCCTTTTCCCAACTTCCCTTCAGGGCCAGACTGTCACTGTCCAGACGCAAGAGACGGGCCGAGGGACAATAGGTGCGCAGACGTTCTTCCACCTGCTGCGTCCCCTCTCCACGGGTTTCCATGTGAACATTCCCGCAGGACGGACAAGCCTCGTTCAGGACCTGCTCCAGACCACAGTGATGACAACGCAGTTGGCGTGCGCGCCGGTGAACCACCAAGCGTACGCTACAGCGCGGACAGGCCGCCTGCCAGCCACAGTTGGGGCAATACAGAACCGGGGCATACCCGCGCCGGTTGATGAATACCAGAACCTGTTCTCCCCGGTCCAAAGTTTCATGCAAGGCGGTCACCCAGTGGGGAGAGATTCCTTCCTGCGCCGTAGGGACCAGAGTCAGTTGAGGCAAACAGGCGCCGGGTACGGCCCGCTCTCTCAAATGGTGCAGTTGATACCGTCCGGACCGGGCATTGTGCCAACTTTCCAATGTGGGAGTCGCCGATCCCAGCACAATCGGAAACTCCCCCTGACGCGCGCGGACAATGGCCATGTCCCGGGCGGAATACCGCAGTCCATCCTGCTGTTTGAAGGAGGCCTCATGCTCTTCATCCACCACGATCAATCCCAACTCGGGTAGAGGCGTAAAAACTGCCAGGCGAGTGCCCAATACCAGACGTGCAGTCCCGGCCTGAGCCGCCAGCCAGCGCCGCGCCCGCTCCTTCTCACTGACCCCGCTGTGCAGACTGACCCAGTCCAGAGCGGGCCAGCGGCGCGCCAGGCGTTGTTCCAGTTGGGGGGTCAGGTTGATTTCCGGCACCAGCAGGAGAACCTGTCGTCCGCGCCTCAATACCTCTTCGATCAGAGAAAAATAAACCTCGGTCTTGCCGCTCCCGGTCACCCCATGGATCAGGTGCACGGCAAAGTGCGGTTGCCGGAGAATCGTCTGCACCACCGTCCGTTGGGCCTCATTGAGAGGCAGCGTCGAACTCTGGGCAGGATCTTTCCGGGATTGGCGTACCCGGCGCGGCGGAAGCCAGCCCCCGACCCGACGCAAAGCAGGCGGCAACATGGCCAGCACCGTTTGACCCAGGGGGTAGTGATAATAGGCGCTGCAGAATTCCAGCAACTGCCAATCACGGGCATTCAGTGGCGGAATGTCCCGCCAGATCTCCAGGACTTCCCTGATTTTATCCGGCGGGTAAGTGGAGGTGTGTTTGAGGGCTCGAATCACCCCGACTTTTTGCCCGGTACCCCATGGAACCTTGACCCGTCGCCCCACGTCCTCCTCCGTCACCAGACTGGCGTGATAATCAAACCCGCGTGGTAAAGGCAGATCGAGCAGGACTTCGACGATCATGGGGTCCTGGAGATCCATGCGCGAGCAGAACAGGTGCGGGGCATCTGTGGATAACTTTGTTTATAAGTTGAGAATTTGATACTTGTCAAGATGTTGAATACACCTGAAGTCGCCTGACCCAACTTTGATGGATTGTAATTTATACTTACAAATCACTGTGTTACCTTATGTTTAACAAAAACCCCCATGATTCATAAGGATATTATCCATCGCCCCTCGTTCTGTGCATAACACTGGGGAAAAAACCATGAATAATCTGGCTTTTTCCTTATGTGTCAGGTAATAGCGATACTTGGTCGGCGGCTCAGTTCGTGCACGGCATCCACCAGCACCGTCACCTGATCTGGATCCGTAAAGCGCGTAATGCCATGGCCAAGATTGAAAACATGACCCGATCCCGGACCAAATTCCGTCAGTACCCTTTCCACCTCTGAGCGAATGCACTCGGGCGTACCGAACAAGGTCATCGGGTCCAGATTGCCTTGCAAAGCGACCTTATGGCCGACTCGGTGCCGGGCCTCACCCATGTCCATGGTCCAGTCCAACCCCACGGCATCGTAGCCCGCATCGGCAATGGATTCAAGCCACAATCCACCGCCTTTGGTAAAGACGATACTGGGCACCCGACGCCCTTCTGCCTGTTTGGTCAGCCCTGCAGCGATCACTGCCAGATAATGCAGGGAAAATTCCCGATAGGCCCTCGGAGTCAGCGTTCCCCCCCAGGTATCGAATACCATGACTGCCTGAGCACCTGCCTCGATCTGGGCATTCAAATACTGGATGACCGCTTCGGTGGTCACTTCCAGAATACGATGCAACAAATCCGGGCGACGGTAGAGCATGCCCTTGATATGACGGAAATCTTCCGACCCACCACCTTCCACCATGTAGCAGGCCAGCGTAAACGGACTGCCCGAAAAACCGATGAGGGGTACCGAACCCGCCAATGCTTTACGAATCTGAGACACCCCATCCAGAACATAACGCAGGTTCACGGTGGGATCCGGCACACTCAGATTGCGAACTTCCCATTCATCGCGGATGGGACGTTCAAATTTAGGTCCTTCTCCTTCCGCAAAATACAGCCCCAGACCCATGGCATCCGGCACAGTCAGAATATCGGAAAAAAGAATGGCGGCATCCAGAGCATACCGGGCCAAGGGCTGCAACGTGACTTCCGTGGCCAGGTCCGGTGATTTGCACAAATTGAGAAAACTGCCGGCTCTGGCCCGCGTCGCATTGTACTCAGGCAAATATCGACCGGCCTGTCGCATGATCCAAATCGGGGTATAGGGAACGGGTTCACGCAATAAAGCCTTTAGGAAGGTATCATTTTTCAGCACAGGAACCTCTTCAGTCCGCCGTCACTTCGGCGGGTCAATCATGAAAAATCAGCGGGGAAGATCAGACTGCCCCATCAGGAACTCATCGATGGCTCGTGCCGCTTGACGACCTTCCCGAATGGCCCAGACCACCAGAGACTGCCCACGTCGCATGTCCCCGGCAGCAAATACTTTGGACACCGAAGTTTGATAGTCCATGACATTGGCCTGCACATTGCCCCGGTCATCCTTTGCCACCCCTAACTGTTCCAACAACCCGGTCTGCACCGGATGCAGGTAACCCATGGCCAGCAGGACCAGATCTGTCGGAATGTCAAAAGCAGTGCCCGGAATTTCCCGAGGTTTCGTCTGCCCCCTTTCATCCGCCTTCCACTCCAGGCGCACAGCGCGCAACTGTGTCACTTGCCCCTCGACTCCTGTAAACGCCTGGGTCGAAATACTCCAGTCACGGGTACCCCCTTCCGCTTGGGAGGTAGAAGTACGGAACTTGAGGGGGTATTGGGGCCATACCAAAGGTTTGTCCTCCTGTTCCGGAGGGCGCGGCATGACTTCAAACTGTGTGACGGAAAGAGCACCTTGGCGAATCGATGTCCCCACGCAATCGGAACCCGTATCGCCTCCGCCAATCACCACCACATGCTTGCCCGTAGCCAAAAGGCCATTTTCCACCGTATCTCCGGCATTGCGTCGATTCTGTTGAGGCAGAAATTCCATGGCGAAATGAACTCCCTTCAATTCCCGTCCCGGCACGGGCAAATCACGGGGATGTTCCGATCCCCCAGTGAGCAGGACCGCATCAAACGTCTCCTGCAAATGCGAGGCGGACAGTGTCACGCCCACATGCACACCCGTACGGAATTCCACCCCTTCCGCCCGCATCTGATCGAGTCGACGATCGATCAGGGGCTTTTCCAATTTAAAGTCCGGGATACCGTAACGCAACAGTCCCCCGATCCGATCATTTTTTTCGAACACCACCACGTCATGTCCCGCCCGTGCCAACTGCTGTGCCGCAGCCAATCCGGAAGGCCCGGAACCCACCACGGCCACCCGCTTTCCCGTCTTCTGCGAAGAAATTTTCGGAGTAATCCAGCCTTCTTCCCAACCCCGATCCACCAGGACACGTTCGATGTTCTTGATGGTTACCGGCGCAGTATTGATGTTGAGCACACAAGCCGATTCACAGGGTGCAGGACAGACTCGACCCGTAAATTCCGGAAAATTGTTGGTGGAATGGAGGTTGTCCAATCCCTCACGCCACTGACCACGGTAAACCAGATCATTCCAGTCGGGAATGACATTATTGACTGGACATCCCGTCTGACAGAAGGGAATTCCGCAATCCATGCACCGTGCTCCTTGCTGGCTGACGCTCTCCAGGGGCAGATCGATGATAAATTCGCGGTAGTGTCCCACCCGTTTCTGTGGCATTTCGGCAGAGGGTTCCTGCCGTTCGATTTCCATGAACCCCGTAATCTTTCCCATGTCAGGCCACCTGTGCCGATTGTTGTTTCGCTGCCATTTCGGCCAGCGCACGACGATACTCCAAGGGCATCACCTTGACGAACTTGCACCGTGCAGTCGACCATTGATCCAGAATCTGTTGCCCTCGGGTACTGCCCGTGTGACGCACATGGTTTTCAATCAGGGTACGCAACAGATATTCATCCCGTGCTTCGATGTGATTGACACGCACCCGTCCATGGGTGTCCAGAACGCCTTTGACCTCGGCAGTTTGCTCTTCCTCGGGCACCGCCTCGAGTGCGACCATGGCCAGATTACAGCGCCTATCGAAATCCCCAGCCTCGTCATAGACAAAGGCAATCCCCCCGCTCATCCCTGCGGCAAAATTGCGTCCAGCCTCACCCAGTACCACCACCGTGCCTCCCGTCATGTATTCGCACCCGTGATCTCCCACTCCTTCCACCACGGCCACTGCGCCGGAGTTGCGTACGGCAAAGCGTTCGCCTGCCACTCCCCGGAAATAACATTCACCGGCAACGGCACCGTACAGAACCGTGTTTCCCACGATGATGTTCTCTTCAGCCAACAAAGTAGACTCGGGCGCGGGTTGAATGATGATGCGTCCCCCGGACAGTCCCTTGCCAACATAATCATTGGCTTCACCACATAAGTGAAAAGTCACCCCATGGGCCAGAAATGCCCCAAAGCTCTGCCCGGCAGTTCCCTTGGCGCGCACCAGGATCGTATCCTGAGGCAAACCGGCAAAGCCATGATGGCGCGCCACTTCGCCAGACAACATGGCACCCACGGAACGGTTGACGTTGCGCACGCCCGTTTCGATGACCACCGCTTGACCCTGCTCGATGGCGACTTTGGACTGGGCGATGAGGGCATGATCCAGTGCCTGTTCCAGGCCGTGATCCTGCCGCTCCTTCCAGGAACGAGCCACCTGAACAGGCATGTCCGGGCTATGAAAGATTCTTGAAAAATCAAGCCCCTGAGCCTTCCAGTGGGAAATCCCCCGGCGCATGTCAAGACGGTCTACCCGTCCTACCATCTCCTCGAAAGTCCTGAATCCCAGTTGGGCCATCAGTTCGCGTACTTCCTCGGCCACAAAGAAGAAATAATTGATCACATGCTCGGGCTGCCCGGCGAATCGTCGGGTCAACTCCGGATCCTGCGTGGCAATGCCCACCGGACAGGTATTGAGGTGGCACTTACGCATCATGATGCATCCCTCCACCACCAGCGGTGCCGTTGCAAAACCAAATTCGTCCGCGCCCAGCAAAGCGCCAATCACCACATCCCGCCCGGTTTTCATCTGTCCGTCGGCCTGCACGCAGATGCGCCCACGCAGACGGTTGAGAACCAGGGTCTGCTGGGTTTCCGCCAGCCCCAGTTCCCACGGGGAACCGGCATATTTGATCGAGGACAGAGGAGACGCACCGGTTCCGCCGTCATGTCCCGAGATGGTGACATGATCGGCATGAGCCTTGGCAACCCCGGCCGCCACCGTGCCGACCCCCACTTCGGAAACCAGTTTGACGCTGATGCGCGCTTGAGGATTGACGTTTTTGAGATCATGGATCAGTTGGGCCAGATCTTCGATGGAATAGATGTCGTGGTGCGGCGGCGGAGAAATCAGACCCACCCCCGGCACGGAATGACGCAACTTGCCGATGTACTGACTGACCTTGTGTCCGGGCAGTTGACCTCCTTCACCAGGTTTGGCGCCCTGTGCCATTTTGATCTGAATATCATCGGCATTGACCAGATACTCTGCCGTCACGCCAAAACGTCCGGAAGCGACCTGCTTGATGGCCGAACGCATGGAATCCCCATTGGACAACGGACGGAACCGTGCGGGATCTTCTCCCCCCTCGCCGGTATTGGATTTCCCCCCCAGGCGATTCATGGCGATGGCCAGAGTACTGTGCGCCTCCTGGGAAATGGATCCCAAGGACATGGCACCCGTGGCAAAACGCTTGACGATGGAAGCCGCAGCTTCCACCTCAGAGAGGGAAAGGGGCTGCGCCGCATTCTTGAATTCAAAAAGACCCCGCAAGGTCATCCATCGCTCGGCCTGATCGTTGATGGCCCGGGCATATTCCCGGTAAGTGGCATAGTTTCCGGAACGGGTCGCATGTTGCAGTTTGGAGATACTTTCCGGCGTCCACATGTGGGCTTCCCCACGGATGCGGTAAGCATACTCTCCCCCGGCATCGAGCGTCTCCTGATACAACGGCCCGGTGGAATACGCCATGCGATGCAGGCGCAGATTTTCTTCCAGAACCTCGGCCAGTCCGATCCCTTCGACCACAGAGGCCGTTCCCGTGAAGAAACGCCGCACAAAGGGAGCACTCAACCCGATGGCTTCAAAAATCTGGGCACCGCAATAGGAT
This sequence comes from Pseudomonadota bacterium, assembly GCA_021828745.1. Next base: position 20,020 of record JAJZDE010000006.1, on the reverse strand, counting down.
TGAACCGTGGAAATCCCCATTTTGGACATGACCTTGAGCAGTCCCTTGGAAACGGCCTTGGAAAAACGTTTGCGCATTTCCCTGGGGGTGACATCTGCATTCAGGAACGCGCCATTGCCCTGCTCCAGGGTTTCATAAACCAGCCAGGGATACACAGCCTCTGCACCGTAGCCCACGAGCAGTGCAAAGTGGTGAACTTCCCGGGCAGACCCGGTCTCCACCACCAAACCCGTGGCCGTACGAAGTCCCTCACGCACGAGGTAGTGATGCACTGCGGCCGTGGCAAGCAAAGCGGGGATCGCCACCTGCGCCGGACCCACGGAACGATCGGATAAAATCAGGATATTACTGCCCGAACGAACGGCGTCCACTGCCTGAATGCAGAGTGTTTCCAACCTGGCCGCCAACCCCGCCACCCCTTCCTGGAGGGGCGCACAGATCGACAAGGTAGAAACCCGGAAGCGACCTGCCGTGAGACTCGCGATCGCGCGTAGGCAACCCATGTCTTCCGGCAACAGGACCGGTTGCTCCACCTCCAGACGAGGTTGGGGATCTGCTTCGTCTATCGCCAACAAGTTGGGGCGTGGTCCAATGAAAGACACCAGGGACATGACCAACTCTTCACGAATCGGATCGATGGGCGGATTGGTGACCTGAGCAAAAAGTTGCCGAAAATATTGGTAGAGCGACTTGGAACGGTTCGACAACACGGCCAGCGGCGTGTCGTCCCCCATGGAACCCACGGCCTCCTGGGCGCTGGTCACCATGGGCGCCAGGACAAACTTGAGTTCTTCTTCGGTCATGCCAAAGGCTTGCTGGCAATCGAGCACAACGGCAGCGGTCGGTTTTTCTTCCGTGGCAGATGCAGGGGCCGGCAAGGACTCGAGACGGATCTGAGTCGCTTCCAGCCATTGACGGTAGGGATGCTGACTGGCCAGGCCAGACTTGATTTCGGCATCGCTGACGATACGCCCCTGCTCCAGATCGATCAGGAACATCTTGCCGGGCTGCAGGCGCCATTTCTTGATGATCTTATGCTCTGGAATGGGCAATACACCCATTTCCGAGGCCATCAATACCAGATCGTCACTGGTCTGCAAGTAGCGGGCAGGACGCAAACCATTGCGATCCAGGGTAGCACCGATCTGGCGCCCATCGGTAAAAGCCACGGCGGCAGGCCCATCCCACGGCTCCATCAGTGCCGCATGATATTCGTAGTAGTCCCGGCGTGCCTCATCCATCAATGGATTGCACGCCCAGGCCTCGGGAATCAGAAGCGTCATGGCCTGTACCAGAGAATAGCCCCCAGCCACCAGCAACTCCAATGCATTGTCAAAGGCGGCAGAGTCCGACTGACCTTCCACAATGATGGGCCAGATCTTGGCCATGTCTTCGCCCAGCAGGGCAGACGCCAGATTACCGCGACGTGCCGCCATCCAGTTGACATTCCCGCGCAACGTATTGATTTCCCCGTTATGCGCGATGAGTCGGAAAGGATGGGCCAGATCCCAGGTAGGAAAAGTATTGGTCGAAAAACGCTGGTGCACCAGCGCCAGTGCCGAAACCATACTTTCGTCGCCCAGGTCCGTGTAATACTGCCCCACCTGATCGGCCAGTAACATCCCCTTGTAGATCAAGGTACGAGACGACAGTGACGGCAAGTAGAAACGGGTCCGATCATAACCCTTCTGGGCGGCTTCATGTTCGGCACGCTTGCGCAACACGAATAATTTTCGCTCAAAGACGGTCTGGTCTCTGTGGGTCACACCCCGTGCCAGAAAAATCTGGCGGATGAAGGGTTCTACCCGCTTGACGCTGTCCCCCAACCCCTGATTTTGAGTGGGCACCGTACGCCAACCCAAAACTTCGGCCCCTTCTTCTCGCGCACAACGCTCCAGAATGGCCTCGCAACTTTCGCGCGCTCGAGGATCTTGCGGCAGAAAAACCATACCCACGGCATAATGCCCCGCCTCCGGCAGTGCAAAGCCCAGTTGATCCGCCGCGCGGCGCAAAAAGGCGTCAGGGATCTGGAGCAGGATACCCGCGCCATCCCCCGCCAGAGGATCGGCGCCCGTAGCTCCGCGATGGGTCAGATTTTCCAGGATCTGAAGACCCTGCCGAACGATGGCATGACTCTTCTGCCCCTTGATGTGCGCAACGAAACCCACACCACAGGCATCATGTTCGTGGACGGGATCATAAAGTCCCTGAGCGGACGGAATGGACGAATGGTTCAACGGTACACCTCAGCACACAGAAGACGGAGCGATCGCCGCAGGTACAAACCGGAGCCTGGGGCGGGTTATGGATACGCGCAGCGGGTCTGCGATGATACCCCAAGCCGGGCCGGTCAATCAACCGTTAACTTGCGACCCATGCCTGTAACACCCAAAGCTGGGCTACAATGGCGGGATGGATAAATCGTGCAACATCTTCCTGGTGGGTTTGATGGGCGCGGGCAAGACCACCATCGGTCGCTTGCTGGCCCGCCATCAGCACCTGACCTTCGTGGATTCCGACCACGAGATTGAAGCCCGTACGGGAGTGCGCATCAGCACCATTTTTGAACTCGAGGGAGAATCGGGCTTCCGCGCTCGTGAGGAGGCCGTTTTATGCGAGTTGGTCAATCGCCGGGGAATCGTTCTGGCTACCGGTGGAGGGGCCATTTTAAGCCCTCTGACTCGCCAACGTCTGCGCCAGCAGGGAGTCGTGGTTTATCTGCGCGGCAGCGTGGATCAACTCTGGCATCGCACTCGCCACGATCGCCATCGTCCTCTCCTGCAAACGGGAGACCCCAAGGCACGCCTGCAAGAATTATTTGAAATCCGCGACCCCCTCTATCGGGAAGTCGCTCACCTGATTGTGGATACCGCCCAACAAAGCCCACAACGGCTTGTCTGTCAACTGGAACTGGAACTGAATGCCCATGTCCTTGCACACCCTCCTCGTTGAAGTTTCTCCCCCTTACCAGATCCTGATAGGCCCCGGATTATTATGCCGTAGCGACCTCATCGTTCCTCATCTGGCCGGCAATACTTCCGCCATCGTGACCAATACCACCGTAGCCCCCCTATATCTGGAGCGCCTCGCCCACATGCTCAATGCAGTGGGACAACGAGTCATTCCCGTCATACTGCCCGATGGAGAGTCCTACAAGACACGGGACAGTTTCAACCACATTCACGATGTATTGCTGGAACACCGGGCGGATAGAAAAACCACCGTCATTGCGCTGGGCGGAGGGGTGGTGGGCGATCTGGCAGGCTATGCGGCAGCCACCTACCTGCGCGGCGTCTCATTGATTCAAGTTCCCACGACCCTGCTGTCCCAGGTCGATTCTTCCGTGGGAGGAAAAACCGGAGTCAACCACCCTCTGGGAAAGAACATGATCGGCGCGTTTCATCAACCCCGTTTGGTGCTGGCCGACACCACAACCCTCGATACCCTGCCTCAGCGGGAATTTCTGGCGGGCTTGGCAGAGGTCATCAAATATGGTCTGATCCGAGATCTGCCTTTTCTGGAATGGCTGGAAATTCACCTGGATGCCTTGCTGCAACGAGAACCTCAGATCCTGGCCCAAGCCATTCTGACCTCTTGCCGCAACAAGTCCGCGCTCGTGGCTGCAGACCCCCTGGAACAGACCGGACTGCGCGCCCTGCTCAACCTGGGTCATACCTTCGGGCACGCCATCGAAACGGGTCTGGGCTATGGAAAATGGTTACATGGCGAAGCCGTGGCGGTCGGCTCACTACTGGCCGCCGACCTGTCCGAACGTCTGGGCTGGCTCGACCCCAAGGATCTGCAACGCCTGGTAACCCTCTTTGAACGGGCTGGCCTGCCGACCCAGGCGCCTGACCTGGGGAGCCAACGATACCTGGACCTCATGGCCGGAGACAAAAAAGTGGAGGCAGGTTCCCTGCGTTTCGTACTTCTCAACGCCCTGGGCAACGCCTGCCTGACTCCCGTGACCCGCCAGGACCTGCTGGAAGCCGTCCTGACCTCCGGACCAGGACGTTTCATCGCACCTTGAAAGACGCTTCTCCCAGGACCAAGTATAATCTCCCCCTACTCCCGACACGGTGCCATATTGCCCAAACTTCTCCTCTACCCCCTGATCTTTCTGGTCACTCTCGGCATCGTAGCAGTGGGTATCGTGGTCATGACCCTGGCCTTGCTGTACCCCAAACTTCCCAGTCTGGATGCCGTCACCGACTATCGCCCCAAGTTGCCATTGCGGGTCTACACCACAGACCGCCAATTGATCGGCGAATTTGGAGAAGAACGACGCGCCATGCTCAAATTGGCCGAAGTTCCTCTCAACATGCGCCACGCCATTCTGGCTGCCGAGGATGACCGATTTTACCAGCATGGTGCCGTGGACTTCCAGGGGGTTCTGCGTGCCATGCTGGCGGATGTGTTTTCCCACTCAGCCAAGGAAGGAGCCAGTACCATCACCATGCAGGTGGCCCGTAATTTCTTCCTGACCAATGAACGCACATTGACACGCAAGTTATCCGAAGTCCTGCTGTCGTACAAGATCGAAAGCAACCTGACCAAAGATCAGATCCTCGAGTTGTACATCAACCAGATCTATCTCGGGCAACGTGCTTATGGCTTTGGTGCCGCCGCCGTGGTGTATTACGGCAAACCCCTGTCTCAACTCAACGTTGCGGAAATGGCCATGCTGGCCGGACTGCCCAAAGCCCCATCGCGCTACAACCCCATCATCAACCCACAACGTGCAGCGCTGCGTCAACAGTATGTATTACGCCGCATGCACGACCTGAAGTACCTCAGCGATGCCGACTACGCCCTGGCACTGCATAAACCAGGGCACGCCTCGTCCTACCATGCCAATGCCCTGACCCGCGCCGACTATGCCGCCGAAATGGTCCGTCAGTACATGGTTCAAACTTATGGAGACGGAGTCTATTCCTCAGGCTACAGCGTCATCACCACCCTCCTCAAGGTGGATCAGGATGCCGCTTTCCGGGCCGTGCGGGATGGCGTCCTGGCCTATGATCAGCGACATGGCTATCGCGGACCAGAAGCCACGCTGGAGCTTCCCGCCAGCGGTGCCACGATCGCCGATTTCGAAGACTCGCTGGGTGACCTGGAAATCACCAACGAGTTGTACCCTGCCGTAGTTGAATCAGCCTCAGAGAAGGAAGTAAGCGCTTACATAAAGAATGTAGGGCCCGTGCTCCTCAAGGACGGTGCCTTGACGTTCGTGCGCGCCAGTCTGAGTTCGAAAACGGTTGCCGATCGTCGGATCAAGCGCGGTTCCCTGATTCGCGTCATGCGGAACGACAAATCCGGCTGGATCATCGTTCAGTATCCCAAGGCAGAGGCTGCCCTGGTTTCTCTCGATACGCACAGTGGAGCCATCCGTGCCCTGGTGGGAGGATTTGACTTCAATCGCACGAAATACAATCATGTCACCCAGGCCTACCGTCAACCCGGCTCCAGTTTCAAACCATTCATCTACTCGGCGGCTCTGGAAAAAGGATTCACCCCTTTCACGCTGGTCGACGACAGTCCCATCGTCATCCATGATCCCAACCAGAATGGTGGTGAAGCCTGGGAACCTCATAACTATGAAAATGAATATTTGGGTCCGATTCGCCTGCGTATCGGACTGGCCGAATCGAAAAACATGGTTGCCATTCGCGTGTTACAAGCCATTGGCCCTGGTTATGCCCAGGAATATGCCAAGCGATTCGGATTTGAGGCCAATCGTCAACCCGCTTATTTGAGCATGGCCCTGGGTGCAGGCGAAGCCACCCCCCTGCAAATGGCCACAGCCTATGCGGTCTTTGCCAATGGAGGATTTCGGGTCAAACCCTATTTCATCGATCAAATTCTGGACAGTAGCGGAAAACCACTCGGCCGTACACAACCCGTTCTGGCCGGTGAGGGCGCCGAACAGGTGATCGACCCGCGCAATGCCTTTATCATGACCAGCATGATGAAGGATGTCATTCGCATGGGCACGGCCACTCGGGCATTAAGTCTGGGGCGCCAGGATCTGGCTGGCAAAACCGGGACCACCAACGATCACGTCGATGCCTGGTTCTGTGGTTTTCAACCCAGTTTGGTCGCCGTGGCCTGGGTCGGTTTCGACAAGCCGGGCTCCTTGGGGCCTCAGGAAACGGGCGCCCAGGCGGCCTTACCGATTTGGATGGATTACATGGGAACCGCCTTGAAGACCGTTCCGGAAAGTGAAGCCATCATGCCGCCTGGTATCGAGATCGTTGCCGTCGACCCCAAGACCGGACGACCCAGTACCGCATCAGACCACATCGACGATTATGCTTATGCCACTGCCGCGCAAAACAACTGAGGAACGACTGTCATGGAAACGCTGAGTTCTTTTCCTGCCCGACGGATGCGCCGCAACCGTCGGGATGATTTTTCCCGCCGCCTGGTTCAGGAACACCGACTCGATGCGGCCGACCTGATCTATCCGGTTTTCGTACAGGAAGGAACACGCGAGGTGACCCCCATCGCTTCCTTGCCGGGTATCGCGCGTCAGGCCGTCGAGCCGTTGCTGCATACGGCTGAACGGTGCCTCGAGTTGGGAATTCCTGCACTGGCCCTGTTTCCGGTCATTCCCCAAGACCGTAAATCGCTCGATGCGGCAGAAGCCTGGAACCCCGATGGGCTCCTTCCGCGCACCGTGCATGCCCTCAAACGACGCTTTCCCGAACTGGGTCTGATCACCGATGTCGCCCTTGACCCCTATACGTCGCACGGGCAGGACGGCCTGATCGACGAGTCCGGCTACGTGCTCAATGACGAAACCCTGGCGGCGCTGGCGCGTCAAGCCGTGGTGGAAGCCCAGGCTGGAGCGGATGTGGTGGCTCCTTCCGACATGATGGATGGACGCATCGGTGTCGTGCGTCGTGAACTGGATCAGGCAGGAAAAATCCATACCCGCATCCTGGCCTACTCCGCCAAATATGCCTCATCCTTTTACGGTCCCTTCCGGGATGCCGTAGGTTCGGGTCAATCTCTGGGCAAAGGCAGCAAGGAAACGTACCAGATGGACCCCGCCAACAGCGATGAAGCCCTCTGGGAAGCAGGGCTCGATCTGGCCGAAGGGGCCGATATGATCATGATCAAACCCGGTCTGCCCTATCTGGATATCGTTCGGCGCATCAAGGACCAATTCAAGGCGCCCACCTTCGTCTATCAGGTGAGCGGGGAATATGCCATGTTGCAAGGGGCCATCCAGGCCGGATGGTTGGATGAAAAGTGCTTGTGGGAAAGTTTGCTGTCTTTCAAGCGTGCTGGCGCCGATGGCATTTTGACCTACTTCGCCCTGCGTGCCGGAGAATGGCTCAAAACTCGGCGCTGATGACCTGATCCGGCCGTTCTTCCCTGAAAAGTTTTCCCACAGCTTGTCGGGCGGGTTCCAGACCCTCCCGATCGAGGCTGGAAAAAGGGATGACCGTCAACGTTGCCCCTCGCTCCACCAGTGCCTGACGCACCGAACGTACGGTCTGTGCCCGCGCACTACGCCCCAGTTTGTCGGATTTTGTCAGCAACACGATGACCGGTTTCTGGCGCGGCAGGAACCATTCCAGCAACTGTTCATCGAGCGTCGTCAGGGGATGACGAATATCCATGAGCAAAACCAACCCCTTCAGGGCCTCACGGGTCGCAAGATAGTCCGCCAGCAATCGTTGCCAATGCAGTTTGACGGCCTTGGGAACTTCGGCATAGCCGTAGCCGGGCAAATCCACCAGAAAACCCTCTTCACCCACACTGAAATAATTGATGTGCTGAGTGCGACCGGGCGTCTTGCTGGAAAAAGCCAGGCGATTGCGCTGGGTGAGTACATTGATCGCGCTGGATTTACCCGCATTGGAACGGCCGGCGAAGGCAACCTCGATGCCCTGGTCCGGGGGCAAGCCAGCGTACGCATCCACCGTAATATGAAACTGTGCCCGTTGAAAAAATGCTTCCCAGTTGGTTTTTTCGACAGGAATATTCATCTCAGTTGTTTGAACACCCGTTCTGCTGCGCTGAGCGTCTGATCCAGTTCCACGCTGGTATGCGCCGTGGAGACGAAACCCGCCTCGAAGGCCGAGGGCGCAAGGTAGATTCCTTCATCGAGCATCCCCTGAAAGAACGCATTAAAAGCAAACCGGTCCGATTCCATCACCTCGGTCAGAGTATTGGGCAACTTTTCACGAAAATACAGCCCGAACATGCCTCCCAGTGAACAGGTAGACAGGGCATATCCCGCATTGCGGCCCACTTCCACGATGCCCTCCGTCAGCGTTCGGGTCATTTCGCCCAGGCGTTCATACAGTCCATCGGCACAGGCCAGATGAAGATTCACCAAACCTGCCGTCACGGCCACCGGATTGCCGGACAAGGTCCCGGCCTGATACACTGGTCCGAGAGGGGCCAGACATTCCATGATGTCGCGCCGCCCCCCAAAGGCAGCCAGGGGCATCCCGCCACCGATCACCTTGCCCAGCGTCGTCAAATCAGGACGAATACCGTAAAGAGACTGAGCCCCGCCCAACGCCACCCGGAATCCCGTCATCACCTCATCAAAAATCAGGACGCTGCCATGAGCTGTGGTCAATTCGCGCAATTTTGAAAGAAACCCGGGGCGCGGCAATACCATATTCATGTTGCCCGCCACGGGTTCAACGATGATGGCGGCAATCTGATCGCCCCGGGTGGCGAATAATTCTTCCAACTGTCCCATATGGTTATATTCGAGGACCAGAGTTTGAGCAGCCAGTTCTGCAGGTATTCCTCCGGAATCGGGCTGACCAAAGGTCAACGCTCCGGAGCCTGCCTTGACCAGCAAGGCATCCCCATGCCCGTGGTAACACCCCTCAAATTTAACAATGAGATTACGACCGGTAAACCCGCGTGCCAGACGAATGGCACTCATGGTGGCTTCCGTGCCCGAACTGGTCAGACGAACCATTTCCAGGGAGGGAAGGAGTTGTACCAGTTTTTCGGCAAACGCCACTTCCAGAGCCGTGGGGGCCCCAAAACTCAACCCCCGCTCGGCACTGGCCTGCACCGCCTGGATGACGGAGGGATGGGCATGCCCGTGCAGAAGCGGTCCCCAGGAACACACATAATCGATATATTCCTTGCCCTCCACATCCCAGACACGAGGACCTTTCCCGTGCGTCAGAAAACGCGGCGTACCGCCCACGCTCCGGAAGGCTCGCACCGGAGAATTGACCCCCCCGGGAATGAATTGCTGGGCACGTTCAAATAACTTCTGATTGGTCGTCATGGAAATCCCAAAATCTAGGTCGGTGGCCAAACACCATTATACGCGCCCGACCCACTCCAGATCATTCAAAATTCGCGGCATACTCCCGCGCCCGGCCCGTGATGTCCGGTGCATCAAACAGTCCACTCAAAACAGCCACGGCATCGGCTCCTGCCGCACGCAGTTCTGTGACCCGGGCAGGGGTGATTCCGCCAATCACGACGATAGGAATGCGGAGTTGTGCACGGCTGGCACGAAGGATATCCAGCGTGGCGGGCGAAGCCTCCGGCTTAGTCGTTGAGGGAAAGAAGCAACCCAGGGCGATATAGGCAGCCCCCGCTGCTTCCGCCGCCTGCGCCCGTTTCAGGTCTGCGTAGCAAGAAACGCCCAGTAGCCTTCGGTTCGCCAATTGGGGCCATTCTTCCGGATGAGCATCCTCCAGCCCGACATGCAGCCCCCCTTCCCACTCGGGAAGCACTCCGTCATTGAGGATCAAAGGCGCGCCAAACTCGTCACAGAGTGCGCGCAACTGCTTCAGTTGCTTCAAGCGCAAGGAAATCTCGAGGAATTTGACGCGGTACTGCAGTACAGACATTCCCCCCAGAAAGGCCGATCTCACTCTACCAAGCAAGTCGGCGGTATCACTCAACTCCGGGGTAATGCCGTAGAGTCCCCGAATTTTACCGGGTTCAATGGACATCGTTGCGCGGTTCCTCCCGCGCCCAGAAAAGGCGATCAGGAATGATCTGTCCCATACCGAGACGATAACCTTCTTTCAAGGTTTGCCAGGTATAGTCCTGCGCTTCCGCCACCGCTTCCGGAATGGGTAGCCCCTGCGCCAGACTGGCAGCGATGGCGCTGCTCAGCGTACATCCGGAACCGTGGTAACTGCCCGGAAGCCGTTCCCAACGATCGGAACGGATGACGCCCTCTCGTCCATACAACGTGTTGACCACCTGCACGCCTGGTGCGTGAGTCCCAGTCACCAGAACGAATTCGCAACCGCTTTCCAATACTTCCATGGCTGCGCGCGCATAATCAGGACGTTCTTCTTCAGGCGCCTCATCATAAGCCAGACGCATCAATTCCATGACATTCGGAGTGACCAGAGAGGTTTGGGGCAGGATCAGATCGCGCAGCGCCTCGAGCATTTCCTCGTTGGCCAATTCGTCGCCCCGTCCACTGGTCAATACCGGATCGAGTACCAGAGGCACTTCAGGATAATCGGCGACGATTTCAGCAATGGCGGCGATGATTTCCACACTGCCCAGAACTCCCAATTTGAATACTGCCACAGGCACATCTTCCAGAATACATCGCGCCTGATCCACCACCCATTCCGCATCCATCGCCAGAACATCCTCGACCCCGGTCGTATCCTGGACCGTAATTCCAGTCACGACCGACAACGGATGGCATCCCATACTGGAAAGAGTCAGCAGATCTGCCTGCAATCCCGCACCTCCACTGGGATCCGTGGCTGCAAACACCAAAACGGCAGGGGGGGCAGGCATCATAGATGGTTGCTCTTGAGGGTGGATAAGTTTTATCATGGCGGTGGATCGACAGGCTTCGCGCATTTCGTCGACCGTCGCTGTTACATTCTAACGTATTCGAGACACTCATGGATTCCGAACAAGGTTATAAAACCTGGCTGTGCCTGATTTGTGGCTATATTTATGATGAAGAATTGGGCGCTCCCGAGGACGGCATCGCACCGGGAACCCGCTGGGCGGATGTCCCCATGAATTGGGTTTGTCCGGAGTGCGGGGCACGCAAGGAAGATTTTGAATTGATTGAAATTTGAGTCATGTCTTCCCATTCCGTAACGACTCCCGAAGAGACTCTTGAAGCCCGTCTCTGTGCCCTCCTCAGCGCTGCGATCCGGAAGATTTCCTCTGCTCCCACGCTCCACCCGGTTCTGGAGCGACCCCGTCAGAGCATGCATGGAGATTTTGCTTCCCCCATCGCCCTCCAACTCGCCAAAGGGTTGCGCCAGCCTCCTCGAGAAATCGCGGCCCAACTGATCGCGGCACTGCCTTCATCCGCACTCATCGAACGGGTAGAACTGGCGGGACCCGGCTTCATCAATATTTTTTTGACGTCCCAGGCGCGCCAGGAAATCGTGCACGAAATCCTGCAACGCGGCCACCTTTTTGGCTCCTCTCAAAAAGGATCAGGACAACGCGTACAGGTGGAATTCGTTTCCAGCAACCCTACCGGACCCCTCCATGTTGGTCACGGCCGTGGGGCCGCCTATGGCGCCTCGGTTGCCAACCTGTTGTGCAAGGTGGGTTACCAGGTGCAGAGGGAATACTACGTCAACGATGCCGGCCGTCAAATGGACATCCTGACGGTCTCCACCTGGTTACGGGCGCTCCAGCAATCCAATCAACTGAAATCCCTTCCCTTTCCCGATAACGGATATCAGGGCGACTATGTAGAGATTATGGCACAGGAGGCCATACGCCGGTTTTCCGGCCTGGTCGTCAGCGAAGACCCTCTGTTGTCGATCTTGGAGATCCCTCATACCGAAGACCTGATCGTCATTCCGCCTGAGGAAGAAGAGCACCACATGGATGCTCTGATTGCTGCGGCGAAGGAACTTCTGGGACCAACTTACTTGGCGCTGCACCATTTCGTGCTGACCGAACAACTGGCCGATTGTCGCCAGGATCTCGAAGAGTTTGGGGTCGTCTTCGATGACTGGTTCTCCGAACAATCCCTCTTTGATTCGGGTGCCGTAGCCCTCATCGTGTCCCGTCTGGAACATGCCGGGCACCTCTATACCGACAAGGGTGCCCGCTGGTTTCGCTCTTCGGCCTTTGGCGACGAAAAAGATCGAGTCGTCCAGCGGGAAAACGGGCTCTACACCTACTTTGCTTCTGACATTGCCTACCATGTGGGTAAATTCGAACGGGGTTTTGATCTCATCGTGGACATCTGGGGTGCCGACCATCACGGTTACATTCCCAGGATCCGGGCAGCCCTGAACGCACTGGGTTATGATGACACACGTCTCTCCGTACCCTTGGTTCAATTCGTCAGCCTGTTCCGTCAGGGCGAAAAAGTTCAAATGTCCACCCGAAAGGGGCAATTCATCACGTTGCGTGAATTGCGTACCGAGGTCGGTCGGGACGCTGCCCGTTTATTTTACGTTTTGCGCAAATCAGACCAGCACCTGGATTTCGACCTGGATCTGGCGACTTCCCAGTCTCAGGACAACCCGGTGTATTACATTCAATATGCCCATGCCCGTATCCAGAGGGTTCTGGAACGCTGGGGCGGAGATCCGGCTGTACTGGAAAACAGCGTGCTGCACTCCTTGATTCATGAAGAGGAAACGCGCATTCTGCAAATTTTGTACGCTTATCCCTCACTTCTGGAACAGGCCGCCAGCGACTTTTCCCCCCATCTCGTCGCATTTTATTTGCGAGATCTTTCTGCCGAGTTTCATGCCTACTACAACCAGGTTCCCTTTCTGGAAGGTGAGCCCGCTCAGGTAGATGCGCGCATGGCCTTGCTGAGCGCCATCGGGATCGTGGTGAGGGATGGTTTGAGCCTGTTGGGCGTCTCTGCTCCAGATCGAATGTAAAATGAAGACCCGCTTTTCATTACATGGATTCTGCTATCATCCTCTCAGGCAGAAATCCCTATTTGGAGTGACTTGTGGCTGAGAAATCTAACAAGAAACCCGAAAAAACCCCAGGCAGTGCTTTTTTTATCGGAAGCATGATAGGGCTGGCAGGCGGTGTTCTGCTGGCGGCGGGAGTGGCACTATACATCAGCCATCTCTCTTCGCCGATCACTTCTCGCAATACCCCCCCACATCCTTCCGCCACACCCGAGAAACTTACCGGATCTGATCTCACCAAACGAGGAATTTTGACTCCGTCTCAAGTGACCGAAGGAAGTGAAGTTGGTGCACCAGCCACACCCGTTTCATCAGCACCCACTACGTCTACGCCTACTCCAGCCACAGAGGGTGTCCCACCCCCCGATGTGGAAGAAAAAACTCCGACGTCCGGTCTTTCTACCCCCGCCACTTCCATACCCTCACCTTTGAGTGATGAATTGCAACATCCGGTAACGGTTCGCTACTTTGTGCAAACCGGCGCCTTTGGTCAATCCTCCGAGGCAGAAAGTCAGCGTGCCACCTTGGCTTTGTTGGGCATAGACAGCACGGTCGTACCTGGTCAGGTAGAGGGGAAACCCCTCTACTATCGTGTGAGAATCGGCCCATTTTCTTCCGTGGAAGAGGTCCGTACCCTGGTCAAATCCCTCAAGGATAATGGAGTTCCAGCCCAAGTCTTGCGCGAAACCACCACCAGTCACAGTTCTCTGATTCCTCATTAGCCTTCTCTACAGGAGTTTCTTCTCATGCTCTTGCCTCATTCCCGTCGTCGTTTTCTAGCCTGCACTGGGATCCTTCTATGGACCGGTTCCATGGCGGACAAACTTCAAGCCGCCACTGCGGGACAGGATTACCAGATCGTTGCTCAAGCACCCTTGCCTGGATCCTCTGTGGAAGTGCTGGAATTTTTCTCCTATGCCTGTCCTCACTGCGCCCATCTCGCACCCCTGCTCGAACCTTGGTCACGTAAACTCCCGGCCGGCGTCATCTACCGCCGTGTTCCCGTGACCTTTGGACATTCGCAGTGGTCCGTGCTGGCCCGTGCCTACTATGCTCTGGAAGCCCTTCATGAGGCCAACCGCCTTCAGGAAAAGGTATTTACTGCCCTGCACGAGCAACAGGTCAACCTGTTCTCTGAAGACGACCTTTTCGATTGGGTCCAGAAACAGGGGGTCGATCGCAATAAATTCATTGCGCTCTACCGCTCCTTTGCCATCCAGTCCAAGGTGCAGCAAGGCGATCAGCAGGCCATGAGTTATGGCGTGGACGGTGTGCCCACCCTCATCGTCGATGGCATGTATGCCACTTCACCCTCTCAGGCCGGCAGTAATGCGGCGCTTTTCACTGTATTGAATGAACTGGTTACCCGGGAACTCACTCTCAAGAAACATCGCTGAGCACGCCACAGTCGGCGTGTCATTCCACACTGTTGCGCAGTTTACTTTTTGAACGGGCGTTTCCAGTGGGGAACCGTCAGTTGCCTGCTGCGCGATAGCGTCAGTTGGTCGGCAGGGGCCGTCCTGACGATCGTGGACCCGGCGCCGATGGTGGCGCCGGCTTCCACCGTGACAGGTGCCACGAGTTGAGTATCCGACCCGATGAATACATCATCGCCAATCTGGGTGCGGTGTTTGTTGACTCCATCATAATTACAGGTGATCGTTCCCGCCCCGACGTTGACTCTTGCGCCGATGGAACTATCTCCCAGATACGTCAGATGATTGGCTTTGGAAGCCTGATCAATGGTGCAATTCTTGACTTCTACAAAATTGCCCAGATGAACTGCCTGTTGCGTGATCGTTCCGGGACGAATACGCGCATAGGGGCCTACGTGATTACCTGTACCCAACTGGGCGCCCTCGACGTGAGTATAGGCTTGCACCACCGTTCCCGCGCCGATTCTGCAATTCTTGAGGACACAGTAGGGCCCGATGGTGACCCCCTCCTCCAGAATGACGTCCCCTTCCAGGATGACCCCTACATCGAGCATGACGTCTCGACCACAGGTCACCGTGCCCCGCAAAGTCAAACGGTCAGGATCGGCAATGGTCACCCCGCTGCCGAGAAGGACTTCAGCCTGGTGTCGTTGCCAGATGCCCTCGAGCCGGGCAAGTTGACGCTTGTCGTTGATACCCAGTGCTTCCCAGTCATGGGTGGGCTGAGCCGTATGGACAACCACCCCGTCGGCCACCGCACTGGCGACAATATCCGTCAGGTAGTATTCACCCTGTGCATTGGCGCAAGTCAATCGTTCCAGCCAGTGGGAAACGTGCTCGATGGGCATGGCCATGATGCCGGTATTGACTTCATGAATCTGTTTTTCCTGGATTGACGCATCCTTTTCTTCCCGGATGCCGATCACCTTCTGTCGATCATCCCTCAAAATTCGCCCATACCCCCCAGGCTCAGGAATATGTTGGGTCAGAAGAACCAGTGCATCACGCGCGGGTTGAATCAGTTGTTCGAGTGTATGAGGTTGAAGCAGTGGAACATCACCGTACAGGACCAAGACGATGCCCTGGGCAGGCAGATGGGGCAAAACTTGAGCAAGGGCATGGCCAGTGCCTTTTTGTTCTGCCTGATGGACCCAGGTCAAGTCCCGGCCTTCAAAAGATGCCCGTACGGCCTCTCCCCCATGTCCATAGACAACGATGACTTTATCGGGCTCGAGAACCTGGGCAGTTTGAAGCACATGGGCCAGTAAAGGCTTTGCAGCGAGAGGCTGCAGAACCTTGGGCAAAGCGGAATTCATCCGTTTGCCCTGGCCTGCCGCCAGGACAACGATATAAAGCGGCGTGATGCGTGGGGCGTTCAGTGATGATCCTTGCGTACGCGTTGAATGGTCGCCAATTGCGCAACGGCGGTAGCCAACTCGGCAGAAGCACGGGCATAATCCACATCACTGGATTTGTTTTGCAAGGCTTCTTCTGCATTGCGTTTCGCTTCCAAAGCCTTGGCTTCATCCAGATCATGGGCACGAATGGCGGTGTCAGCCAACACCGTCACGCCGTCCGGTTGTACTTCCAAAATACCACCGGCCACGAAAATGATTTCATCCTCACTCTTTCCCACCCCACGAACCCTGACCGTTCCGGGTTTGATGCGAGTAATCAATGGCGTATGACGCGGGTAAATTCCCAACTCCCCGCCTTCTCCAGGAAGCACCACAAACTCTGCATCCCCGGAGAATAATTCAGCTTCTGCGCTGACGACATCCACATGGATGACATTGGCCATAATGATTTCCCCTTATTGCATCGTTTTGGCTTTCTCGATGGCTTCGTCGATTCCGCCCACCATGTAGAAGGCCTGTTCGGGTAAATTGTCGTAATCGCCGTTGACGATGCCTTTGAAACCCTTGATGGTTTCAGCCAGGGACACATATTTTCCCGGTGCGCCGGTAAAGACTTCAGCCACATGGAAAGGCTGCGAAAGAAAGCGTTGAATCTTGCGCGCCCGTGCCACCACCAACTTGTCTTCAGGGGACAGTTCATCCATTCCCAGAATGGCAATGATGTCACGCAATTCCTTGTAGCGTTGCAAGGTGGATTGAACCGAACGTGCAACGTTGTAGTGATCTTCGCCCACCACCAGCGGATCCAATTGGCGAGAAGTGGAATCCAGTGGATCCACGGCCGGGTAGATCCCGAGAGAAGCGATATCCCGTGACAATACCACCGTGGAATCCAGGTGCAGAAAGGTCGTTGCCGGCGACGGATCCGTCAAGTCATCAGCAGGCACATAGACGGCTTGCACCGAGGTGATGGAACCCACTTTGGTCGAGGTAATCCGTTCTTGCAACCGTCCCATTTCTTCCGCCAGGGTGGGTTGATAACCCACCGCCGAGGGCATCCGTCCCAACAGGGCAGATACTTCCGTTCCAGCCAGCGTAAAGCGGTAGATATTATCCACGAACAGCAATACGTCCCGTCCTTCATCACGGAAGTATTCAGCCATCGTCAAACCCGTCAATGCAACGCGCAAGCGATTGCCCGGTGGCTCATTCATCTGGCCATACACCAGAGCAACCTTGTCGAGAACGTTGGAATCCTTCATTTCATGATAGAAATCGTTCCCTTCCCGGGTTCGCTCTCCCACGCCGGCGAAGACGGAATAGCCGCCGTGCGCCTTGGCAATATTGTTGATCAACTCCATCATGTTCACGGTTTTACCGACACCGGCGCCGCCGAACAAACCAACCTTACCCCCTTTGGCAAAAGGGCAGATCAGGTCGATCACTTTGATCCCTGTCTCCAGCAATTCCTGACTTGGCGACAATTCTTCATAACTGGGCGCCTTCCGGTGAATGGATGCGGTCGTTTCGGCTTCCACGGGACCAGCTTCATCGATGGGACGACCCAATACATCCATGATCCGCCCCAGAGTTTTGGGTCCAACCGGAACCGAGATCGGCTTTCCCGTATTGCTGACCATCATACCCCGGCGTAAACCATCGGAAGATCCCAGGGCAATGGTCCGAACCACGCCATCACCGAGTTGTTGTTGGACTTCCAGCGTCAACTCGCTCCCTTCCATGGTAAGCGCACTATAGATGCCGGGCATTTGGTCGCGGGGAAATTCGACATCGATCACCGCCCCGATACACTGGACAATTTTTCCTTGGTTCATTTGCGAGTCCTAATGATGAGTACTATTAATTAATAGGGTCAAACGGCGGCCGCGCCACCGACGATTTCCGACAGTTCCTTGGTAATGGCGGCCTGACGGGACTTGTTATAAATCAATTGCAATTCACTGATGACCGTGCCTGCATTATCAGAAGCCGCCTTCATGGCTACCATCCGTGCACTTTGCTCGGAGGCGATATTCTCGGCCACTGCTTGATAGACCAATGCTTCGACATAGCGCATGAGCAACTCATCGATCACGGCCTGTGGATCGGGTTCATAGAGATAGTCCCAGGCAGCCGCCTCCTGACGCGTTTCATCGCCAATCTTTTCCTGCGGCAGGGGTAGAATCCTTTCCACGACGGTCTGTTGTTTCATGGTATTGACGAAGCGATTGTAGGCCAGATAGACCGCATCCACCTCACCTGTCATGTACTGATCCAGCAATACCTTGAGGGGTCCGATCAATCTTTCCAGATGAGGCTTGTCTCCCAACTGAACCGCATGGGAAACGACCGGAACGGAGATCCGGTTCAGGAAACCCAACCCCTTGTTACCCAGAGCAGCCGCACGAATTTTTGCCCCTTGCTGTTCCCACTGTTTCATGGAATTGATCAGGTGGCGAAAAAGATTGGAATTCAACCCACCGCATAGCCCCTTGTCGGAAGTCACCAGCACAACGCCCACATTTTGAATTTTTTCCCGGGTCACCAAAAAGGGATGTTTGTATTCGGCATGGGCCTGCGCCAGATGAGAAGCCACCTTACGGATTTTTTCACCGTAAGGACGAGCAGCCCGCATGCGTTCCTGCGCTTTGCGCATTTTGCTGGCAGCCACCATTTCCATGGCCTTGGTGATCTTGCGCGTATTTTGTACGCTTTTGATCTTTATCCGGATTTCCTTTGATCCCGCCATGATTCAGTGCTCCTCGTCCCGCTCAATACACGCCGGTTTTCTTGAAATCTTCGATTGCTGCTTCCAGGGCCTGCTCAGTATCCTTATCGAGGTCGTTGGTCGCTGCTATCTTTTCAATGATGGCAGGATACTTGCTCTTCAGGAAAGCGATCAAACTGGATTCGAAAGCCAGAGCACGCTTGACTTCAACCGTATCAAAATGTCCCTTGTTGACCGTATGCAAGGTTACTGCCATTTCAGCCACAGACAAGGTGGCATATTGTGCCTGTTTCATCAATTCGGTCACCATGCGCCCACGCTCGAGTTGCTTGCGGGTCGTGTCATCCAGATCAGAAGCAAACTGAGCGAATGCGGCGAGTTCGCGGTACTGCGCCAATGCCAGACGAATCCCGCCTCCCAACTTTTTGATCACCTTGGTCTGTGCCGCGCCGCCGACCCGGGACACGGAAATCCCGGCGTTGATGGCCGGACGAATCCCGGCATTGAACAAATCCGTTTCCAGGAAGATCTGACCATCGGTGATGGAAATCACATTGGTCGGCACGAACGCAGTCACATCCCCTGCCTGGGTTTCAATGATCGGCAGGGCAGTCAGGGAGCCCGTTTTGCCCTTGACCTCGCCCTTGGTCAACCGTTCCACATAATCCGGATTGACCCGTGCAGCGCGTTCCAGCAGTCGGGAATGAAGATAAAAAACATCCCCTGGATAAGCTTCACGACCCGGTGGACGGCGCAACAACAGGGAGATTTGACGATAAGCCCAGGCTTGTTTGGTCAGATCATCATAAATGATCAGAGCATCTTCGCCACGATCACGAAAATATTCACCCATGGAGCACCCCGAATAGGGGGCTATGAACTGCATGGCCGCCGACTCTGACGCTGTCGCAGCCACCACGATGGTGTATGCCATCGCACCGTGTTCTTCGAGTTTACGCACCACATTGACGACCGACGAGGCCTTCTGTCCTATCGCCACATAAATGCAGGTCATGTTCTGACCTTTTTGATTGATGATGGTGTCGATGGCAACGGCTGTCTTTCCGGTTTGCCGATCACCAATGATCAATTCCCGTTGTCCACGACCCACGGGCACCATGGAATCGATGGATTTCAATCCGGTTTGTACAGGTTGCGTCACCGATTGGCGCTCGATCACGCCGGGTGCAATTTTTTCAATGGGAGAGGAGACTTTGGCTTCAATCGCCCCTTTTCCATCGATCGGCTTACCCAGGGCATCCACCACCCGGCCAATCAACTCCGGGCCAACCGGAACTTCCAGAATGCGACCGGTACAGGTGACGGTATCTCCTTCGCTGATGTGCGCGTACTCTCCCAGAATCACTGCCCCCACGGAATCTCGCTCCAGGTTCAGGGCAAGACCATAGGTATTTTGCGGGAAGGCCAGCATTTCCCCCTGCATCACATCATTCAGACCATGGATCCGTACGATTCCGTCCGTGACGGATACGACCGTTCCCTGTGTATGGGCTTCGGCAGTGATGGGAAGATTCTGGATCTTCGCCTTGATCAATTCGCTGATTTCGGATGGATTCAACTGCATGCTCTCGATCTCCTGATGGGAAT
>JAJZDE010000084.1 GCA_021828745.1 Pseudomonadota bacterium | reverse complement strand
AATATTTACGAGGTGAAGGCCCAGGTGGGGGCCCAGGTGGGGGCCCAGGTGAGGGCCCAGGTGGGGGACCAGGTGAGGGCCCAGGTGGGGGACCAGGTGAGGGACCAGGTGGGGGCCCAGGTGGGGGACCAGGTGTGGGCCCAGGTGGGGGACCAGGTGAGGGCCCAGGTGAGGGCCCAGGTGAGGGACCAGGTGGGGGCCCAGGTGAGGGACCAGGTGTGGGCCCAGGTGGGGGACCAGGTGAGGGCCCAGGTGAGGGACCAGGTGTGGGCCCAGGTGGGGGACCAGGTGAGGGCCCAGGTGAGGGCCCAGGTGGGGGCCCAGGTGGGGGACCAGGTGAGGGCCCAGGTGGCGGACCAGGTGAAGGCCCAGGTGGGGGATTTTGGAAAAAATGCTAAAGAAGGTTTTAATAATTACGGGATAGCATCGTTATGGTGCACACTAAGTGCTTTTTCATCTTTTTTTCGCGATGTTTGCCAATTGACTTTTCCTGAAGAAATACATAAAAGATTGGAGATCAATGAGGCATTAGTCTCATCGGTGGGATGGACGTGGTGGCATGAAAATATTTTTGTATCCTCAGATCGCCCGAGGATTATCAAGCGGGACGATCAAGGCCATTTGCATTGTGAAAATGGTCCATCTATTGAATACCGGGACGGATGGGCTCTCTACCATTGGCATGGAGTATCAATTCCAAAGGAGTGGGTATCAGGACAAAAGCCGACCGCACAAGATGCGATCTCCTGGCCACAAATCGAGCAGCGCAGGGCGGCGTGTGAAATCGCAGGATGGGGGAATATACTTGAAGAATTGGATGCGAGCATCATCGATGTGGACGATGATCCAGAAGTGGGCATTTTATTGGAATGTTCGCTTCCGGATGCAGGAAAGCAGAGATTTCTAAAAGTGGTATGCGGGACGGGTAGGATGTTTGTGCTTCCTGTACCTCCCAGTTGTGAGACGGCTCTTGAAGGAAATTTGTGGACCTATGGCATAGATGCCAATCGGTCTTTTATCCCAGAAGTACGCACTTAATCATAGGAGAATCAAATGAAAACATTCAAAAATTGTGCAGCTCAGGGCGATCTGATGATTCGTCGCATTGAAAAATTGCCGGAAAATCTGAACTTGATGAATCCCGAAAATGGGGCTTATATTGTGGCCCATAGCGAAACCGGGCATCACCATGTGATAGCAGAACGCCCAAATGTGCGCGTCTTTGAATCGGGCGATCCGCTTATCAGTTACCTTGAGGTTATCGAGGCCACAGAAGAAACGGAAATCTTGATCGAGCATCTTCGCTCCTTCGACACCCACGAATCGATCTTGATTACTCCGGGGATATACGAGATTCGTCGTCAGCGGGAATACTCCCCTGAAGGATGGAGGCGAGTGGCCGATTGAGGGAATCTGGACCATGAAATTCACGGTCTTTTCACATCAGGAGAAAACGATGACACCAACAACAAACGACCCAAAGAAAGCCTATATCCGACTATGCCGTTACTGGACCCCGGAGCGCATCCGGGCGCTGGCGGAGCAGAACATGCGCGACCGTCTGGAACGTCACCCCGAGGCCGCTCAGTTCCGGCCTGAACCACGGATTATTTGAGGAGGAAATATGAGCGCTTTCCAAGTTTTGATCAAACGTATCAGAGCAGTTGAAAACCATCCCAATGCGGATCGTCTGGACGTGGCCCGTGTTGACGGGTACGAATGCATCATCAAGCGCGGTGAGTATCAAACGGGCGATCTGGTGGCCTATATTCCAGAAGCAGCGATTATCCCTGAATGGTTGTTGCACCATCTTGGATTCTGGGATCACGAGAAACAAAAGGGATTGTTGCATGGCAAAGACGGTAACCGTGTCAAGGCCATAAAACTTCGCGGAGTGCTGTCTCAGGGTCTTTGCCTTGGCGTGTGGCAAGATTCTGAAACAACCGGACAAATCAGGACTGGAGCGGGAAAATCGGAGTTTGTGTATATCTCAGAAGGCGAAGAGGTCGCCGGATTGCTCGGCATCACCAAGTACGAACCCCCGATCCCAGTGGCAATGGCTGGTGAGGTTTTCAATGCCGGAACAGATTTTACCGTGGCTTTTGATGTGGAAAACTGGAAATCCTGCCCGGACGTGTTTGCCGATGGCGAGGAAGTAATCTTCACCGAAAAACTGCACGGAACATTTACTGGAATTGCCATTCTGCCATTGAAAGACGCGCACCCGGAAGCGTTCGGCAAAAACAAGAACGTCTTGATCTTCTCGAAAGGTCTTGGCGCAAAAGGACTTGTGTTCAAAAATAACGAGAAAAACCAGAACAATCTCTATGTCAGATCAACTCGCTCCATCGTTGAAAAGATCGATAGCCTGTTTGAATCATTCGCTGACGAAACCTTTCCGCTCTATATTCTCGGTGAAACCTTTGGTCCTGGGGTACAAGACCTTACTTACGGAAAAGAGTTGGGAGTCAGGGTATTTGGACTGGCGCACGGATATACGAATGATCGCATCTGGTTTTCCTTGCCGCAGGTTATGTCGGGATGTAATGGAAATGCGCTTGATTTTTATCCAGTTCCAATCCTGTATGTAGGGCCGTTCTCGGTAAAAAAAATGCAGGAATACACAGACGGGAAAACGGTATTGGATGCGGATCATATCCGTGAAGGAATTGTCATGACCAGCGTATCTCGTCCCGGTGTATTCATCAAGTCGGTTTCTGGAGACTATCTTACGCGCAAAAACGGAACGGAGTTCAATTGATGGAAATAAAAAGACTCGAATGGTGGAAATTTACCGACGAACTGACGGAAGGATGCGAACTCAAGTGCCCGACATGCGGGGAGTTTTCGGCTCATACGTTGTGGTACGAATCGGAGATTTATTGCGAAACCTGTGGTGAGCACGCGGCATTATCGTGTCCAAAATGCCGAGATCAAATTGACATGATCTACCATGACCCAATCGAAGTCAGAAGCGCGTAAAACTTAGGAGATTTGAAATGGACCAAGAAATTTGGCGTGTTTTGGTGGGTATCCAGGAGGTTCTGAGTTGCGCTACTCTTCCTAGTGCAATTTATAAGCCAGAATTGATCGCTGATTATTCCAGAAAATCATGGACTGCATCCTATGGGGGTGTGCGCGCAATAGGAAATTCCCCCGCTGCGGCAATGAGTAATTTTGACAGAAAATGGTACGAATGCTTGCCATGAAATACGCCTCGGTGTGCAGCGGCATCGAGGCGGCTTCGGTGGCTTGGCATGATCTTGGCTGGACTCCTGCATGGCTTGCCGAGATCGAGCCGTTTCCATCTGCTGTACTGGCACATCATTATCCTTCAGTCCCCAATCTGAGAGACATGACGTGCATCGCAGACCGAATTATGAGCGGAGAAGTGTCCGCCCCTGATGTGCTGGTGGGCGGACCTCCGTGCCAGTCTTTTTCTCACGCCGGACTTCGCGCCGGACTTTCAGACCCCAGAGGGAGGCTCACTCTTGAATACGTCAGAATCGCTAATGCCATCGATACAGTTCGATCTGTTCGAGGGGACCATCCATGCGTCACGCTCTGGGAAAACGTCCCCGGAGTGCTCAACAGCAAAGACAATGCCTTTGGATGCTTTCTCGGCGCGCTTGCAGGAGAGGATTGCGATCTCGTCCCGACAGGGAAAAAGTGGACGGACGCAGGTGTTGTGCTTGGACCCAAAAGGGCAATTGCCTGGCGAATCCTCAATACTCAATATTTCGGATTGCCCCAACGTCGCCGTCGCGTCTTCGTTATCTCAAGTGCTAGAGAGGGGTTCGATCCCGCAAAAATACTTTTTGAGCCAGAAAGCGTGCGCAGGAATTCTGCGACGCGCAGAGAATCGAGGAAAGCACTTGCCAGACGCGCTGAGATTGGCGCTGGAGCGAGTGGCGAACGGCTGGCCCTCGGCGGAAGAAATTGCTCAGGAGCGATAGATGTGGCGACGACTCTGTCGGCCCACGGCGGGCGACAGGATTTTGATTCCGAAACTTTCATCGTCGAGTCAGAATGTTTTTCGCTCGCCGGAAATACTATTGGCCGTGGCAGGGATGCTGGCGGCAACGGAAACGGGTTTGGCGATATTTGCTACACGCTCACATCAACAGATGTGCACGCGATTGCGGAGATTGTCGCTTTTGATAGCCGCCAAGACCCAGTGTCAAGCACGGAGCGATTTGGGGCGCTTGGGTCGTCATCCCCGCAATCCCAATCCATCGCTACCAAATCGCAGGTGCGCCGGTTGACTCCCATCGAATGTGAGCGACTCCAGGGATTCCCTGACAATTGGGCCCTCGTGCCGTGGCGCAACGGGATGGCCCCCGACACACTTCGTTATAAAGCCGTAGGGAACAGTATGTCAGTTCCGGTCATGCGTTGGATTGGCCAGAGGATTGCCGAACAGGAAAATTCATGAAAATAATGCATGTGGTTAGTGTTTCTGGAGGCAAGGACAGCACAGCAACCCTATTGCTCGCCCTTAATCGCATACCGCGTGAGAATTTGCGCGCCATCTTTTGTGACACGGGAAACGAACACGATCTTGTATACGAACATTTGGACTATCTTGAGCGCAGTTTGGGGATTAAGATAGACCGTCTCAAAGCGGATTTTTCGGAAGAGATTGCAAATAAAAGAAAATTCATCGCCCGAGATGCCAGATGCGGGAGAAAATATGCCACGGAGGGGGTCGTGGACGGTGAAGGTTTTCCGATATGGGCGCGTGACGGGTGCGGCCATTTGCATTTCAAGATAGTTAAAAAAGACGGGCGTTGCTGTATGTTTGTGCAAAAGACCAAAAAAGTGGGAGGGGGGCGCAAAATACGTTGGACAAATAAGGCGAAGCGCAGAGCATTGGAGGTATTGCACCCTACCGGCAATCCTTTCTTGGATTTGTGCTTGTGGAAGGGTCGTTTCCCCAGTCGGAAGGCCCAATTTTGTACGGAGGAATTGAAGCGTGATTTGGCAGTGGGCTATCAGATGGATTTGCTTGATGCGGGATATAATGTAATTAGTTGGCAGGGAATACGCAGGGATGAAAGCACAGCCCGGAAAGATGCAAAAAAGATGGAGCGTATCGGACTACGAATTTATATCTTTCGTCCGATTGTCGAATGGAACGCACTGGACGTTTTTGCTTATGCAAAGCGCCAAGGTTTAGAGCCGAACCCGCTCTATTTGCAAGGATGCGGGCGTGTTGGGTGTATGCCCTGCATAAATGCGACGAAAGACGAAATCCGACAAATTGATATTCGGTGGCATGACCACATCAACCGTATTTCGGAATGGGAAGAATTGGTTGGAAAAGCAAGTAAACGCGGGGCATCCACGTTTTTTGCGGCCATCGGTGAGACGCATACTGCCGTCGAAAGAGGTAACATCACGAAAGTCGTGGAATGGAGTAAAACCTCACGAGGTGGGAGGCAATCAAATTTTATATTCGATCTTGAAGATAAAATTTCATGTTCTTCTTCCTACGGTTTGTGCGAATAAATCAACTCGGCATTTTCTGCAATGAGGTGATGTAATTTGCGATCAGGTGATCCAGCAACGGATCATCGCTTTTCCCGATCCGAGTCCAGTCCGTATAGGACCGATACGCCCACCACAGGAAAGCCCCTGGCACCGTGGGGACGATATCGGCACCATTGCGGTAGGCGATCATGTTCGATCCCTTGAGCAGGTTGCGGAGGGTCGCGTAGCCTGGTCGCGGACACCCGAACGTCACCAGTTCGG
>JAJZDE010000083.1 GCA_021828745.1 Pseudomonadota bacterium | reverse complement strand
TCATGGGGATGTTGCTGCTTATCCTGAGACGTATCCGCAGAGCAAAGAATTTGATTCTATTCACCTGCCAAGGATCCCTCGTTACGCCTTTGCCAAATAATCCACAGGAGTCCGATACTGGCCAACGGACCGATTTGCAAATGAAGGACCTTTGAAGTCAGCAAGAGAAGAATGGGGCAAGCCCATGCAAAAACCAACACCTCCCGTTCCCAACGGTTCCATCCATGATCCAAACCTCTTTTGGTCAACCATGCGATTGGAAACGCCAACCATACTTGGTCGTAATCAAAAACATAGGGGCTGACCAAAAGCGAACCGGACATGAGGGCCGCATAACGGAGATCAGCCGGTGTTGACGACCGCCAGATGTTCCACACCACGATACCGGTTCCCAATGCGACAACTGCCTGCACGCCATAGGCCACCGGCAGAGATATCCCCAATTGGCTCAGGAAGGCAAACACGGTGGGCATGTTTCCCCATATCCCTTGGTTTTCCAATATGAACGAACGGGTTACTGGCACACTCCGCAAAAAATTGGACAACACACCAACGCCCCACATCTGAGTCGTGAGCCAAGTGCCAAAGATGGCTGTAACTGTGGCTGTCAGCAGCGTTTTCCAGGCTCGACAAGCCAGCAAAGCCAATGGAAACAAAATACCCAACTGGGGCTTTACTGTCAGAAGCCCAATCAACAGACCCGCCAAAATTGGCCGTTGACGATGCAACGCCAACAAACCTGCACCCGCCAGGAATGCCGTCAAAAAGCCGTTTTGTCCCAGGAACAAATTAAACCAAACTGCCGGTGAAGAGAGTAAAACCCGGAGCATCCACTTTCCGGGAAAAACCATCCAGAGTGCGCGTACAATCCCCCCCATCGTACTGACCATAAACAGGGTGTAAGCCCAGACATAGGGAAGCCATCCAAGCGGGGTGATGATAAGATAGAACAGCGGGGGGTAACTCCAGGCCTCCCATCCTTTTTCGTCCGGGCATACAAGAAGCATCTGGTGATGTAACTTGAGCAGGTCATACATATCCTGAGCGTGTCCACTCAAAGTATTTTTTGCAACCACCCAAAAAACCACGAGGTCTATGTATGGCGTGTGCCCTGCCAAAATCTTGGGGACAGACCGTCCCACAAAGAATAGATAGGTAAACAAAACTGCCACTGCGGTCAAAGTGGTATAACTTTCAAGCCGGGTGGGTGTCAACCAGTGGCGAGGGGCCGCTGGGGGTGGTATGGGTCTCACACCGATCGATGGGCCTTCATTTTGTGATCCTGTTGCCACTGTTCCAGATTCCTCCCCTTGATTTTGTAGGGTATCCTGAGGCGCATCCGCAGAGCAAAGAATTCTGGTGGTTTGATCCCAAGGCCGGTCTCCTTCCCCCGAGACTAGAAATAATCAGGTTCGTTTCCTTCCTTCCATTTGATATTGCAGCCCAGGCTGGGGAATTGATCCGTGACCTGGGGTGCATCGCTGAGGACGGCTTCCAACGCGGCGATGAGATCCTTGCCGGTGACCGGTTCGGCGTTTTTGGGACGACTGCCGTCGAACTGTCCTCGATAAACCAGTTGATGATGACGGTCGAAGAGGAAAAAGTCGGGGGTGCAGGCGGCACGATAGGCTTGAGCCACGGTCTGGGGCTCGTCATACAGATAGGGAAAAGCGTAGCCTGCCAGGGCGCTTTCTTCCTTCATCTTTTCCGGGCTGTCCAGGGGGTAACGGGCGGCGTCATTGGCGTTGATTCCTACCACGGCCACGCCACGCTTCATGAATTCACGAGTGACCTCGGCCAGTTTTGCGCGGATATGGATGACGTAGGGGCAATGGTTGCACAGGAATATGACCAGCAGGGGTTTTTGGTCTGCCAGATCGGCCAGGTGCCAGATTTTTCCATCGGCGTCCGGGAGAGAAAAGTCGGGTGCACGGGTGCCAAGGGCGAGCATGAGGGAAGCGGTTTGTGCCATGAGGACGGTTCCTGAACAGTGAGGGCTGGTTGTGATTATAACGAAGAATCCATATTCCTATCGCCGACAATCCCCGTTGCTGCGGCAATATTTCCTCAAGGCAATGGAGTTGACCGAGGTTACCCAGAAACAGGTGCAGCAGGCAGTGATCGCCTCAATCATCGCCCCGGAAAGCGAGTTTCGCAGGGATGGCGCCGTCAGGCGACGCCTCACCTGTAGGTAGGCTATTCCACCGTGCTCGCCTCACAGCCATCCACAAAAGAGAAGTTGTAAACAACGGCCCAATTTGCAAAGGAATCACGACGGGAAGTGCCATGCACAAAAGAGGACATAGCCAGACTCCCAATAAAATTTCTCGTTCCCAGGAACGCCAACCATGATGCAGTCCATCCCGGGTCAGGAACACCAGGGGCAACGCCAACCAGGCCAAGTCGTAATAAAACAGGTAGGGACTGATCAACAGACTGGCACTGGTAAGCACCGCCGCACGCAGATTCGGGTTTCGGCACTCACGCCATACCCAAACGGTGACCAGAACGGCGACCAACGCCGTCATACCATGAAATAAATAGGCCAGCCTAACGCTCAGTCCCAACCAACGGAGGCTGGAAAAAACGCTGGGCATGAATTTCCAGTAACTGGGACCACCATTTTCAGCCCAGGATCTGGCCACTTCCAGACTGTGCAACCAGGCAGGTAGAGTGGCGACTCCTTCCCACAAGAGAGCAATCCCCAGTAGACCGCCAGCGGTTAACGTAGCCCCCCCCAGGATTCGCCACTTCCCCGTTATCAAAAACGCAAGAGGAAATAAAACAGCCAGGTGGGGTTTAATGAACAGTAGTCCCAAAGACAATGCCGACAACTTCCAGCGGCGGTCCATCCAGTACAAGGTTAATCCGGCCAGTGAAGCCGTCATAAAAGCATTTTGCCCGTCGAGAAGATTGAACCACAGACCGGGAAAAGCCGCCAAACCCCACATCCAGGACGGTGAAGGCAAGAATTTTTTTATGACGGCGACAAATCCCCACAAGGTTAAACCCACAAACGTAAAGTAAGCGGGAAGATAGGGTAGTGTTGCCAACGGCAGCAACAGCCAGATGAAAGAAGGAGGATAGAACCAGCCATAGTTTCCACGAATGAGATTGGAAACTTCGTGAAGGTGTCCGTTGAGTTGGGTTGGGTCATACAAGGAAAGCGCCTGCCCCTCAGACGCCAGATGGGAAACCAGCCAGAAGACCGAAAAATCAATATCCGGTAAACTTCCGGCTCTTAAATCCAGAGTGAATTGACCCCATTTCCATAAGGCCTCTCCCACAAAAACCGCAAAAATAACTCGCGGGTAACCCCGCAATCGTTCTGGAGTCAGCCAGCGTTCTACCCCGGTCAATTTATACAACCCGTTGCCCCCAAATCAACACCAGGGAAATCATGAGCACGAGGGGAACAAACCAGGCCAAAGGAAATGCCAACCAGATCATAGATCCTGAAATAAGAAGAAACCAGAAATCCCGAGATTATCACTGCAGATCCCATGAGAGGCCATGAATGGCTGGTAAAGAGAATGGTTTCCAGCAAAGCCAGCGCCAGCAAGGCTATGACCCCTTGAACCGAATAAGATAACGCCAGTGAAACTCTCCGATCAACCTCATATAAAGGGACCTCTAAAAATCAATTTTTATTGCGTCAGTTCATCAATTTTTCGACTTTTCACCGAAATCTTTCAGCCGATTTTTTCATTTTCTCAAGTTGGCGGATTACAAGCCCCTGATTTGAGCGATTGTTGCCACTTTTCGTAGCATTTTCTCTTCTGTGGATGCACCTATCCTGCCATCCTCGCATCGCGCCTGAGCAACTGCGCCAAGCGTATCATGTTGTACACCGATTCATCATCCAGATTTTGCGAGGTGTCGCTACGCGCCATCCCTGCGAACGGCTTTTTACTTGGATCTTTACGAAGACTGCTTTACGAAAGTAATGCGGTAGAATGAGGTCCGACTTTACCATCGCGCCGCACGCCCTTGCTCTTGACAAGGTGGTGGCGAGCGGCTCTGTGGAAAAGTTTACGAGAGCCTTGCACACAAAAAAACCTGATACCCTTAATAACAAAACGTCAATGAACCGGCTGAAGCGAATTTACAGCAAATTTTGGACTTGACTTCGTGCTGTTGGGGTAACCCTGCGTCGTGTTCGCCTCATAAAATGGGTGGAGACATGGATCGATGTGAGCACTGGTTGAACCGAGGGCGCGTTAGGCTCTATTCTTTTCTTATGCTGGGCACATTCCTAATGTTCAGCGTCGGTTTTGTTTGGTACTCAAACTTGGTAGATCCGAAAGGCTACAGCATCTACACAGACCTTTTTGTATTCTGGGGGGCATCACATTTTGCTTTATCGGAACAGGCGTTGGATGCCTACAACATTTCTGCATTTTCAAATGCGCTAAGAGGCATGCTACCTGATCGGCAGGCTCTATCATTTGGATGGTTCTACCCACCAACCTTTTTCCTTGTCATTTTGCCATTGGCGCTGTTACCCTACTTTCACGCTTACCTGGTTTTTATGTTGGTGACGCTGGGCTGTTTTGTCGCGGTCTTCCGACGCATCGTCCGGGGCTGGGAGTCGCTACTGTGTCTGGCCGCATTCTCCGGGTTATGGTTCAATCTGTTCCGAGGCCAGAATGGGTATCTAACCGCTGCATTAGCGGGCGCTGCACTGATTAGCATGGAACGACGGTCCATATTGGCCGGTGTATTCATCGGGTTGCTCTCCATCAAACCTCATTTGGCTGTGCTATTTCCCCTTGCTTTGATTGCCATTGGGGCCTGGAGAACCTTTTTTACAGCAGTAATCGTGGCACTTGTTTTTATGTTGGTCAGCGCTGCAGTACTGGGTCTGGGCACGTTCACCGCATGGCTACAGAGCATTGGACAGGCAAGAGTGTGGATAGAAACTGGGATCGTCCCCTGGTCTGCGATGCCCACGATTTTTTCCTTTCTGCGGCTACTAGGAGTGCCAGCGATGCTGGCCTACGCGGGCCATTTCCTTGTGGCTACTGGCGCGATTACGGCGATGTGGAAGGTTTGGAAACACAGTACTTCCTGGCCTCTTCGGGGGGCAGCCCTCACAACGGCAACTCTTTTGGTTAGTCCCTACCTGTTTGATTACGATCTGGTCTGGTTGGGCCTCCCGATTACATGGCTCACAAAACTAGGGCTGGAAGACGGCTGGCTACGCGGAGAGCGTGAAGTGTTGGTTGCAGCATGGATGTTGCCATTACTCTTGGTCTTAATTGCTAAGGTTGCACCGCTCCAGATTGGCCCTTGGGTGCTGCTGGCTCTGTTGTGGATGATCTTGCGACGAGCATCGGATGATGTGATAGTGCCGCCCTGGGAGCCTGTAGGGGCTGTCCAATTGTGCCCTTGTGGCACGCAAAGCGACCCGGAACGACCAGTTCGGCTGGCAACATAAAGAGGGTTGACGCGACATCTATCCTGAAAAACGCCGCCTCGGAGAAATATAAGGAGTGGATATGGTTTGGCTGCGCGAGTGAAACTGGGCTGGCTCGGTTCGGTCAATGAGTGGCGGGGCCGCCAAACAAGTTTTCAATACTCTGGGCATCCATGATTTGATCAAGCCACAGATCGATCTGTTCGGTTCTCGCGCTGGATATCCGTGCCAGAATATCCGGCGATATTCCCCCAAACCGTTTGGTCAGTAACTTCTGCAAGGCCAAAGCCTCACCCTGCTGCATGCCCTGTTGCATGCCTTGCTGCAGGCCCTGTTGCATGCCCTGTTGCATACCTTCGGTCTTGTATTGATGCGCCCACTCTTCCAGTCGGTCTGCCAGCATGATTCTCAACTCCTGTAAATCATTGACTTCAGGTAAGAGT
>JAJZDE010000005.1 GCA_021828745.1 Pseudomonadota bacterium | reverse complement strand
TGATCGACAGCCCGCGACCTTCATCGTACAGCGCCTTGATTTTATGAATCACAATCCACTCCTTCACAAAAGTACCTCATGTTGTTTGCAATGAGGTAACTCTACAGGGGCTCTATGCCCCTACCAAAGGGTGGGTCATTTTTATTGGCCACAGATGGGTCAGTTTACTTGGCCACTGACAAGGGTGGGGAGAGGCTGGCTGGAGACTGGTCTGGCTGGTCCTTAGTGGAGTGGGGCTAGGCGGGGGGGACTGGAGCCTACTCTGTGAGGGGCTGGGCCGGGGCTGCTCTAGGTGGTTCTGCTTCTCACTATATAATAGAGAGTGGCTCCTGCCCGCCAGCCCTTTGTTTACGGGGCTTTGCGGGTTTTAGCAACCCACAAAATTCTGAAAAAACGTGGGTTCCCGACAGGTGACTGGAGCAAGTATTCTGGACGTTGACATCTTTCCCCCAGGAAAAAATTTATCCGGCCATTATCAAGCCAAACCCTGAAAAAAATAGTTCACAGAAACAGCGGATTAAGGCCATAACACCCTGTTTTTGATCAAACTATCGCCTAAAATAAGGTATAGAGGAGTCAAACAATTCCTCAAAAACCTCAACCTTTAGGAGAAAATCATGGCCATTCATACCAACACCAACGCGGTTCGTGCCGCCGTTCATAAAGTCGGGGGTGCCACCCGTGCTTCCAACCTGCTGGGTGTCTCCAACGCCTCTATCTATAACTGGATCAAAATAGGTCGAATCCCGAACTTCGAGCTGGCTCAGATCTTGGCCAATGCCACCAGGATGAGTGTCGACTCCTTACGTCCGATGAAGCCAGTTTACAAGTCTTGGTTCTGAGGGGAAGCGATCATGTCTCTGTTCCTGCTTCTATGTTCGATGGTGGTGATGGTTTTGTCCTTCCACTTGTGCATGATTTCCTGACCCAGTCCATGAAAACCCCCGTTGGCCATTACAGCTGCGGGGGGATTCGGGTCCACCACCGGTATTTCTGCTCAGTGACAACCAACCCCCTCAATTCAACTGGATCGTATCCCCCTGAAAACTTGGCAACACCTCCTTCAATGCCTTGGAATACGCATTCCTTGCTGTCTGTAATACCGCCATCTTCGCATTCAATCGCTCTATTTCATTATCCACAAATTGCAGACTGGATAATTGTGCCCTGGCTTCATCTGTCAGGAGGTCAAGGTCATATTCGATGTTGTCTATTCTAATCTTGGTCATATTGGGTTCTTCTGAGTTTGTATATTAATGGAAAAACCCCCAGCCTTTTGAGCTGAGGGTTTGATTTGATACTACCCACGGTGATCTGTGGGCAATCTCTTTTTAGGGAGATTTAGGCGATGTTTGCAAATGCAATGTCGTGGCCTGAAACAACACCGATCGTTGCAATTTTTACCGCTGTAATTGCACCAGCGTTTGCCACATTAATCTCCCAAACAATATCCGACGTAGCAGAAGAACCCGTCTCGATCAATACGTGGCTAGATGCTGCCGAATTAGCAATATTCCAAGTTCCAGCATTGCTACTTGTGGTACTAAACAGTGCCGCAGCTGTTGTTACTGTCAGTGCGGTTCCACCATCAGCCTTCAGAAATACGTCACCACTCGTTGCAGCTAGATTTGCATTACCCGTAGCAAGGGCTGTCTCATTCACTAATGTCGCACCTGAAAGCACATTTCCAGTGTGAGTCACATTCAACAGATCAGCGACTGTACCTGAACCACCAAATCCCGTAATATTTTCAATAGCTCCGGGGACCAGATACACTGTATCTGCCGTAATATGCGAAGCACTCAAATTTATTTGATCGGTACCCCCACCTCCATTGACCGTGGATCCACCTCCGCCGGCTCCAAGGTTGATCGTATCATTCCCTGTTCCGCTAGTAACCGTGTTTGCCCCAGTGCCTGTAGTGATCGTGTTTCCACCATTGCCGACTGTAATTGTATTAGCACCGTTTCCAGTAATATTCAGCGTAAGGGCCGAATTATCACCTGAACCCAAAACAGTAACTGCTGATGCGCTGCTATCACCAATCGTGCCGGTAACGCCATTCACCAAATTAATAGCCGTTGCGACGTTGGCCGTCATGTTTGATTCAGTGATCGTTCCACCGCCCGAATTTGTGAAGGTCACCGTTCCCGCAGTAGTCGTATCAGCCGAGTCCAAAATACCCCCTGCGCCGCTACTGCTAATGGCAAGGATATTAGCACCCGTAGAATCGCTGAGGGACCCGATAGTCAGAAGTCCGGCACCACTATTGCTGATGGTATGGTTACCTGCACCACTCAAAGTCAGCGAATTAATGGTCACGGCTTCTGTACCCGTGTCTGCAACCGTTACTGTACCCGTCGCCCCGGAAGTGATGCCAGATGCAGTCAGCAAAGCAGACGGTCCAATTGCCGGAGTATTGTTCAGCGTAAGACTGGTCAGGTTGTTGTCAGTAAAAGCAACCAAGGATTGATTTGCATTCGAACTATCGTTCACGGTAAAACTCGTACCCGTCAGCGTCAGTGCATTCTCGTTAACCGGGCCTGCATACCCCAGAATATTCAAAACCAAGTTAGAACTGTCAGTCAACCCGTCCAATGTTAAACTATACGCAGTTCCAGAACCATTCCCGAGCGTCAAATTGGTCAGGCTGTTATCAGCAAACGGTGCAATTACTAAATTATCTCCTCCGGCATACACATTCAAGGTTGCAACAGTCGGTGATGTCAGGGTTACAGTTGCCCCCCCTGTAGAAAAGTTATTGCCATGAATCGTCAAAGTCGAAGCCGCATCATTGATCACGGTAATCGCTTCAGATCCCGTTCCTGACCCCCCGCCAATAGTCAAGGTAGCAAGCGCCGTATCAGTAATTCCTGAGACCGTTAGAGCTGAAGCGCTGGTATTGTTGAACGTTGCAGATGTGAGGCTATTATTCGTAAACGCTGCAATCCCCAAAGCGCCCGTACTTGATCCAGAGACATTTACGATCAACGATGTAGGGGCTGAAGTATTTGTAAAGGTATCAGTGACAGCCGAGGATCCAACCACCATGTTTACAGTATTCGCCCCAGAACTCAGTGCAAACGTATTGGCAGCACTGGTTTGCGTCACCCCATTAATTGAGCCATAGGAGGCAAGATTGCTGGCATTGGTCGCTGCCGTTGCTGCCGCAGCCGCATTCGCCGCAGCCAGTGCAACCGGAGACTCTCCGTTATCTACTGCCTGTATATCCAGGGCCATATTGGATTCAGCCGTGGCAAGAGAGGAAGACGTGTTGGTGACCTGAGATACCGCAATACGAGCAGCATTCGCTGCGGCAGTTCCGCTGTAACCGGCTATCTGTGATTGAGAGGTCAGATCTTCTGTGAAATGAATGGCAAAAACGAAGCGATTGGCGAGCGTTGCAATATCAACCCCCTCTGCATTCGCTTGCATTTGCGTCACAATCGTAGCAACAGTCGCCGCCCCCAGATTCATTTGGTTCACCCAATATGCCAGACCACCCGCATCAGGGGCACGTCCCAGCAGGTTCTGGTAAACCTGGGTCACCACCTGAGTATTGGTCATCCCTCCGTACAAATTCTGGTACTCCTGGCTAGCAGCAAATCCAGCTTGCATGGTCGCAATAGACTTACCAATCCAGTAGTTCATACCCTCTGGGTCTGCTGGGCGTCCAAAGTAAGCCAGATATGCGTTTTCAACATCTGTTGCTGTAGCAGTAGTCGCCATGTTTCAAGTTCTCCAGTTGGATAGGACAAATCTACAGGGCATCGCGGCCCGCGTTGGGTACTTTTCTCTAAAAGGACTAACCATCTGAATCCCTTAATCCCCTTAGAGAAAAACCCCACCCCTCTTTTGGAAAGGTGGGGTCTTCGTATTACTTAACCCACGGTGATCTGTGGGCATCTCTTTTGAGATTAGGCTACTACGATGTGACCTGTTCCTGCCGTTACTGTGTGCGTACCAATCAACTCAATCAATGTTGTGTTGGTTGCGCTTGCCGCAGCAGCAGCAAGGCTCTCAGCCACGTAGGTGTTACCACCGAAAACCGAGTAAGCAACATCATGAGCTCCTGCTGACGCTGCCGCTTCAACCGCAGTAATAGTCGCTGCGGCTGTAGAACCTGCTGTTACTGCAGCAAGCACAGTATTAGCGGCGGTGTCGTTGGCGAACACAATCTGATCACCCGCTACGGCACCCGTAACAACCAAGTTAGGCACTGTAGCAAACGCTGTACCAGCACTACCAATCGAAATCGAATCAATTCCGGAAGTAGCCGTATGTGCACCCAGCGTGACGGCGTATGTAGCTGTCGTGTCACCAGCAGCCGTACCCAGAACGATCGTGTTGGAACCTGTACCGACTGTGATTGTATTCACACCAGTAATTCCTGCATCGGTAATGGAGTTATCTCCAGTGCCCGCAGTAATCGTGCTTCCAGCACCTGCTGTGATGGTGTTAACACCATTGCCAACGGTGATCGTGTCAGCGAAGGTGCTGCCAGCGATGACATTGGTTCCATTGCCATCAGTGATAGTTGCTGCTGCACCAGCGGTAATGGTATCGCCACCATTCCCACCGGTCAGAACATCCCCTGCAACTGCATTACCGGTAAGCGTGTTGGCTGCCGTTGTGCTACCAACGATATCCAATGGGTTGGTGGTGGAAGAACTGGCGTCAATCGTTACAGCGCCAGTAGCAGTGCTTGCATTAATGACGGTGTTAACATTCAACACCAAAGCACCGGTAGTCAAACTAACCGAACCTGCACCATCAATGTTGACATTGGTAAGAGCAGGGTCAGCCGTCAACGAGCTAATGGTGATGCCATCAACTGCTGTGAGGTGCAGAATTTCCACGCCTGCCAGTGTTGGAGCGAGAGTCAGTGTGCTTGCGCCACTGTCACCCGCATTGGCTGTAACGTGAACGGTATCGATCTGACCAGGATTGGTAGCACCGGTGATACCAAGCGTAAATACTGAATTTGCAAGTGCCGTCACATTAGCAGCCTGTGTTGCATTCAGACCATTTATCGTCGCATTTCCACCCAGTTCAATTCCGGTAAAGGTCGACTTCGTAAAGTTACCAATGTTTACGGTTGCTGCCGTAACTTCCAAGGTGTTGAAGTTTGAGAACTCAGCTGCTGAAGCCAATTGTGCCGTTGTGGAGCTCGCAGGTGCTGCCGCATAATCAGTACCGCCTGTGATGGATAGCGTGTTATTCCCACCTGTTCCTGCATTCACTGCTGCAGTTTGCAATGCTGCATCTGCAGTCGTGATGGTATTGCCGCCAGTTGTACCACCGACAAACGACTGACCAGCCGTCAAGGTGATTGAGTCACCACCAACAGAAGCGGTCACAACTGCATTAGCCGCTAACGTATCTGCAGTAAAGGTCACCCCAGCAGTACCTGAAATGTTTACTGCTGTTGCAAGGCCAGTTGTCAGCGTGATGGTGTCGCCAGATGTATCGGCAGTAACAATGTTCACCGTAGTGGCGTGAGCATCAACGATGGTGCTGCCGTTCACTGTATTCAATGTCAGTGTATCTGCGTGGCCAACGGTCGTGTTGTCAACCGTTACGTTGTTGACCTGATTGGACAGGCTTACATTTGTCAAAGCTTGACCCGTAAGAGTTGCTGTACCAGCATTATTCAAAGTCACAGAAGTCAATGTGTTGCTGAGGGTAGAACCATCAGTCACAGCGACAGACCCTTTATAGTTTCCAGTTGCGGAGAAACTAGCCAGTGCAGTATTGGTGGTATCAGTGTAGATAATGTTTGCAGCAGAACCATCAGTAGCAACAACACCACTTGCAGCAATGGCAGCATTTCCCGCAAGGGTGGCAGCATTTGCTGCAGATGTACTCGAATTGGTTGCAGCCGTAATGATGGGTGCCAATGCATTTTGAGCTGCAGTCTCAGCCAAAGAAGCAGTTCCGCCGGTAGCATTCAACGCTGTGTAGTAAGCAGCGTCAATCGTTGACCTTTGTGCCTGGGTAATAGCGCCAGCATTCTCGGCAGTAAAAGTTGCTGCGTTGGCCAATGCTTGGGTGGTAGCCGAACCAAGAGATGTATTTGCGGTGTTCAAAGCCGTCACTACCGCAGCAGCATTCGTTTTGGCAGTAGTAGCCGCAACGGACGCCGCTGTTGCTGTGGTCGACGCAGTCACATCTGCTTGCTGGGTGGCATAGGTCGTTGCACCAGAAACAGTTGCAGAAACTGCTGTACCACCAGTCACTGTAACACTACCTTTGGAAGCAACCGTAACCGCTCCAGCAGCCTGAACAAATACAGCAGCACCTACAGTAGCCTGAGTTGAACTGGCCGCAGCATTAATCGCACCGCTAGCCAACAATGTAGCAGCCGTCAACGTCCCAGCGGTACCTGCACCCGTATCTGTAACAGTAACTGCACCTGCTGCCGCTGTAGCCGCTGCGCCAACCGCGCCTCCACTCGTATAACCGACATCAACGATACCACTCGTAGTAACGGTGACATTGTTGCCGCCTATGGTCACTACTTGGTTCGCCGTTCCATTGGAGATGTCTGTAACGTTAGTCGTTGCAGCAGCCTTAATTTGATCCCCGTGAGTACCAGCAGATGTCACTGAAACTGATGTAACACCAGTAATACCGGAAGTGTCGAAAGACGAGGTACCGAAGTCACCGGCATTACCAGCTGTCGTCAGCGTAATAGTTTGAACTCCGGAGATCGTGGTACCAACGGGGATTGTGTCGTATGCGGTTGAAATACCATCGGTCAACTTCAGCGTGTTGCCGGTGCCAGTAGCAGTAATCGAGTCTGCACCACTCAACGTTGCTGTGGTTGCAGGGGTTCCAGCAGTGTTATCCAGTGTTCCATTAATCACGGAGTTCCCTGCAGGGGTGATGGTGTCCACACCTGTAGTGAGCGTGAATGTCGTTGCTTGTGCTTGTGTGCCTGCAGCAACCACGCTGGCCACATCTGCGGCCACGGTGCTGAAGGTAGTCATCACTGTTGAACCACTTGGAACGGCGCTGGTCAATGCTGCACGCGCTGCCGATGCTGCACCTGTCCCGCTGTAACCAACGATATCGGGGGTGCTGTTGGTCATGGCATTCGTGAAAGCATTGGCGTAGGCCAAACGGTTTGCAACCGTGACGTAATCCACGCTGGTGGTGGCTTCGCTCAGGACAGCGTTATAGATAGCACTGACCAAACTGCCGATTGTCTGTGCACCGGATTGAAGTTGTACAGCCCAGTAAGTCAGACCGGCGGGATCAGCTTGGCGACCCAGCACATTCAGATAAACCTGTTCCACTTGCTGAGCTTGGCTCATCCCTGCATACATATTGGCAAATTCTGCGCTACCTGCAAAACCGGCAGTCATGGCTGCTTGACTTTGACCTTCCCAGTAGTTCAGACCGATAACATCCGCAGGGCGCCCAAAATAGGCCAGATAAGCCTGCTGTACTTGATTGGCGGTAAGAGCCATTGTTGTTTCTCCCATAAATTAACGAATTTATATAAATCTAAACTACAGGACAGAGTCTAGCCCACGGTACTCAACCTAGGGGGCATTGTATATCCTGCTGTTCCGTTATGACAACCACTATTTCAGACTTCATCCTACGAATGTTCCTCACACCACTTGAACTAGAATAAATTGACCCCGGTCGGGGGATCCCACACGCATCATAACAAGGCTTACGACCTCATCATGTGACACACATCACTTTTCACGACTTTTTGTCTGTAGTCTGCCCTCGTACCAGACCTCCATGAGGCCAATAACTGGCTCCGTGGCGGTCACGCGGATGCTGAAGGCTTCATCCATCCAGTGATGGTGGACATGGTTGAACTGGTCGCCCTCCGCCAATGCCAGCGCAATGAAATAAAGTCCGGAGCGCAAGGTAGGCATTGTGAACAGGAATTCAGCGACGAAGGCATCCCCGTTCAACAAGGTTTCGTCATCACTCAGGGCAGCGAGCGTATTGGCGCCAAAAATTTCCTGTCCGCGCACATCTTTCCAGGAAAAGCCGATCACCGGACTGGTCATGTCCTGATCGCAATGCGCCGTCACCCTCAGGCGTATCCGGTCACCGTTTTGAAACTTGAGACAGAACGGGTCCTCTGCCAGGGCGAGATCGGCAGCAACGATGCGCGCCCCCAGGAATCCATGCCACGGCCCCTCGGGGTCGAATCCAGAAGCCACGGCCTGCGCATGAATCTGCCCGGCCAGAGCCGCCTGTATGGGCGGACGGGCGTGGGTCTGGCTGCGGGTACTCGAGTAGCCCCCCCGTCGCGCCACATTCACGGCCTCCTGATATTCCCGGCACACGGAACGCGCCTCGTCGAAGGCGACGAGTTTGCCATGATCGAGCCAGAGGGCGGAATCGCACAGGTTGATGACCGCAGCGGCATCGTGGGAGACGAAACAGAGCGTGCCGCGACTGCGGAACTCGCGCATGAAACGCATGCATTTTTGCGTAAAGGCTGCATCCCCCACCGCAAGAGCCTCGTCGACGATAAGAATATCGGCGTCAACATGGGCGACGAGGGCAAAGGCCAGGCGGGCGTGCATGCCCGAAGAATACAGTTTGACCGGGTACTCGAAGAAATGACCGATATCGGCGAAACGGGCAATATCGGGAATGCGCGCTTCGATGGTGTCGGGATCCAGACCGAGTAGGGTCGCGCCCAGGCGTATATTCTCCCGGCCCGTGAACTCCGGGTTGAAGCCGATCCCCAGTTCGAGCAGTGCAGCGACCCGCCCGCGGGTGTGCAGTACGCCTTCCGTGGGTTCGAGAACCCCGGCGACCAACTGCAGAAAAGTGGATTTGCCCGATCCGTTATGCCCGATGACCCCGACCGTCTGACCGGGGCGAATATCGAGCGACACGTCGCGCAACGCCCAGAAAGCCTCCCCAAGGCGACTGCCCTTCAGCCATTCCTTCAACCGATCCTCCGGTCGCGCGTAAATCATGTAGGCTTTCCCCAATCCCGTACAGGCGATAGCATGAGCCTCGGATGACACGACCGGGCCGGCGCCATGGTCACGCCCGTCGACGGGATCGTCCAGCAGACTCATCCGGCATCGAGCCCCATCAGGCCCAGGAATCTGGCGATAAAATTCGCGCTGCTGTACTGGCGACTTGCATCGATCGCAGCCTTTCGCATGGCAGCGATGTCCGCATCACCGGCCGGCGAAGAGAGGATCCGGTCGCTGATTTTCACCAGATCATCGAGCGATTCGAAGACATGACCGGTCACCCCCGACCGCACGATTTCCGGTGGCCCGCCGCGATTGACAACCAGCGGAATGCAACCCGCCGACATCGCTTCGACGATGGTGATGCCAAAGTGCTCGCAACGATAAGCCTCCCTGGTCTCGTCCACACCGTATCCCGACAGGTGCCAGTAGAGCGAAGCCTCAGCGTAGAGCCGGGCCAGTTGTTCCGGTGACACATTGGGGTGAAAGAAAACCGGCAACCCCCTGGCTGCCTCCTGCAGATCGGCAAAATAGGCACGGAACTCGCTTTCCGTGGACAGCGATCCGGCCAGGTGCAGTTCTGCTTCGGGATGCAGGACAACCAACTGTCTGAAGGCCTCGATCATGAGGTCCTGCCGTTTGGCATGCCCTCCGGTGAAGAAGCGCCCGACGCCCAGGACCCTGGTTCTTTTTACGCCAGCCAGGGCATCCTCTGGCGTCAACACTGCCGGCGCTGGCGGAGCAACCACCGCGAGGGCAGGCCGCGGCCTGCCCAGGGCTGGCAGCAGGGCAAGGTAATGGCGCTCGACATACGGACTGTAGACCACCACCCGCTCGTAGTCGTCGGCATAACTCCAGCGATCAACCAGCACCTT
Organism: Pseudomonadota bacterium; assembly: GCA_021828745.1. The sequence continues at coordinate 24,692 of JAJZDE010000005.1, read as the reverse complement.
TCCGGAAACCGGAAAGGGAAACTGGCAGATAAACAGGTTGCGCTTTCCCTTTCCCGCCATTTCCGGAAGCAATTCGTTGCCGATCACGATCGACCAGTCATAGGAAGCGGATCTCATCGCCGAATCGAGCGTCGTGATGTCGACGGCATCCAGGTCGAGGGACAATTCGCGCCCCATCGTGCGCAACCTCAAACGGGAGAATGGGTATAGCGTTGCCAGCGTGACATTGGCGATACCGGAAAGTCCGGCAGCGAGGGTGAGCAGATAGCGCTCCCCCCCCCCGGGAATGAGGTTAAACGGCGAATAGAGCAGGACGGAAGGCCGTCCCGCCTGCCGTTGGATGGGAAACGCCGGCGGCGGAATCAGTCCCGCCACTGCACTGGCCTCACCCGTCAAAACTGGCTTCCAGCGCGCCAGGAAGCGCTCCTGGTTGAGCGGGACGACAGCCGACAGCATGAGTTGCTGGACGAGATCGCGGGAAGTCGCACTCTCGTGATGCACGATGGTGGAATCGGGACAGTACACCACGCGTAATCCGGTCTGCCGGATCTTCATGCACAGATCACTGTCTTCGTAATAAGCCGGTTCGTAACACAGATCAAACCCGAGTACCTGCTCAAAGGTCTCGCGGCGCAGGGCGAGCGCCGCTGCCGAAACATACATGACCTCCCGTTCCGATCCATAAACGGGATCCTGGGGATCCCCACCCTTGCCAAACTGGCAACTGCTGCCGTCGATCCGGACCTCCGCTCCCGCTTCCTGCAATACCCCATCGGGATACACCATCTTCGGACCGATGGCTCCGATCCCGGGATCCTCAGCCAGTCTCCGGATCAGCGGAGCCAACCAGTGCGGTGTCACCGTGACATCATTGTTCAGGAACACCACATAGCGACCCCGTGAAACTTCGAAGCCAAGATTGTTACCCTCGCCAAAAAACCGGTTGATCCCCAGACGAACCATGCGCGCGCCAGCGACAGCGGGCGCAAGTTTCAGGAAAGCATCGGCGTTGCTGCCGTTATCCACCAGCACGACCTCATACCGGTGACCCTGGGTGTGCTCCCACAGGGAATCCAGGCAAGCAAGCGTCAGGTCTGGCTTGTTGAAGTTCAACACGACCAGCGACACTTCGGGCAATTCGGGGTCGTACCACATCTCGCGCAACGGATAGCGCGGTTTGATCGTGACCTTGCCGACCTCGCCAGACGAAAGTGGGTGTGTGGGCAACTCCTCGAGTTCTCCGCGTTTCAGGCCAGGGGCAACCGCGCGCAGTCTGGATTTCATCCGGCGCAGCGGGGCAGTGATTCGCCATGAGAGCGAGGCTTCCATGGCAGAAAGTCTGGTACGACTGGCATCGAGTTCAGCACAACGGGCGTCAAACTCGGCACAACGGGCGTCCAGTTCGGCTGCTTCAGCCTTGAACTGAGCGATTTGAGCATGGTGACGTTCGCGCTCCTGTACGCTATCGCGCAAGACGCGCGCCATCCCCGAGCGTGCCTCCAGCCTTTCCCCGAGCAACGAGAAGAAACGCACCACCTCGGCGCCGTCGTTGTTCCGTCCCTCTCCCAGCAACCAGTTGAGCGCTTCGGGCAACTGACGGCCTACCCCCAGAACGCCGAGCCCGTGACCGAAGGGAAAGGAGAACGAAGGGTATTGGGTGCCCAGTTCCTGCCACAACCGCCAGACGCCGAAATCGCGCTCGCGCACCGCGATGTCGTGAAACAGTACTATTCCCCGCGCCGACATCAGGGGCAGCCAGGTTTCGAAATCGTGGCGTACCGCCTCATAGGTGTGCAGGCCGTCAATGTGCAGAAGATCAATCGAGCCCGCCGAAAAATTCGTCCGTGCCACATCGAACGTGGCGCGCACCAGGCTGGAAAAACTACCGTAGCGCGGATCATGATGGGCGCGCAGCGTATCGAGCACCTGATCGCCATAGGATCCCGCGTGCACATCCCCCTGCCAGGTGTCCACGCCATAAGTGGCCGTTGGCAAACCCAGTTGCACGACCGCCTGGCAAAAGGCACTGTAGGAAACGCCAGTATGCACGCCCAGTTCGACCAGTACGGAAGGACGTAGCGCTTCCACCAACCAGAAAGCAAACGGAAGATGGCAACTCCACGCCGTATCGGGGCCTGCCAGGGCGGGTTCCGTGAAGACCAGGGAGGTCGCCAGACGGGACAGCGTTTCGGGAGAAATATTATTCATGAATCACTCTTTGCTTGATGTTGGAAACAACCCTGTAATCAACCTCGACGGGAATGGGCAACAGTCCGTGGGTCACCTGTTGTGGGTCGACACGGACGACGAACGCTTCGTCGCGGCGGGCGCGGATGATCAACGAATCATCGCATCCCGTCGCCAGCACGACTGTGAAGGAAAAATCTCCGGCCCGCAGCATCGGCAGATCAAAGTTGAAGCGCGCTTCGAAGCCACACGCCGTAGCGCAAAACATCTCCCCAGTCACATCGAGGGTGGCCCCAAACAGTGCCTGACCCAGCCTGTCCTTGAAAACAAAGGCCACCAAGGCTGACGGCTCGTCAACCTGCCCCGTCAGCCGAAGGCAGAGCCGCTCTCCCCCCTGTAGCGCATGGACGGTCGCACCAGTTTCGTTGAACAGGTCGACCCTGTCCAGCGTGCAGCCGGGGAGCGGAAAGATTTCCTCTGTCAGCAGGGATTCTGGTGCCTCGGCCACGACGGGAGGCGCCAAAGAACGCCCGCCCGCCCGGTGAGAGTGCTGTTGCCGCGACTGGCCCAGCATCTTTGCAGCATACGCCCGGCACACGGAACGCGCCTCGTCGAAGGCGACGAGTTTGCCATGATCGAGCCAGAGGGCGGAATCGCACAGGTTGATGACCGCAGCGGCATCGTGGGAGACGAAACAGAGCGTGCCGCGACTGCGGAAATCGCGCATGAAACGCATGCATTTTTGCGCAAAGGCCGCATCCCCCACAGCGAGCGCCTCGTCGACGATGAGAATATCGGCGTCGACATGGGCGACGAGGGCAAAGGCCAGGCGGGCGTGCATGCCCGAAGAATACAGTTTGACCGGGTGCTCGAAGAAATGACCGATATCGGCGAAACGGGCAATATCGGGAATGCGCGCTTCGATGGTGTCGGGATCCAGGCCGAGCAGTGCTGCGCCCAGGCGGATATTCTCCCGGCCCGTGAACTCCGGGTTGAAGCCGGTCCCCAGTTCGAGCAGTGCAGCGACCCGCCCGCGGGTGTGCAGTACGCCTTCTGTGGGTTTGAGAACCCCGGCGACCAACTGCAGAAAAGTGGATTTGCCCGATCCATTGCAACCGATGATCCCGACCGTCTGACCGGGGCGGATATCGAGCGACACGTCGCGTAGCGCCCAAAATTCCTGATAGTAGTTCAGAGGCAGGGGGCAAGGCCAGCAGCGGCCCAATAAGGGAAAAGACCGATGCAGTCTTGGCACGACCAACTGTTTCAGCCGATCATATGGCTTTTCGTAGAGAGGGTAGCATTTGCCAAGGTGGTGTGCCCGGATGACGAAGTCACCCGGACTTGCCGAAACCGCTGCCTTGGAAGATTCAGAGAACATCGGCAAAACTGGGCCGCAAGGCCATGAATGTCCGGTAGCCCAATGCGAGAAACAGCATTCCTCCCGCCAGTTGGCCCAAATAACTCCCGATTTCCGGCAAGTTGCCGAGCAGAACGGCGCCCCGCATCCAGCCTATCGCCGCCGCCAGGGGATTGAGCGCCAGCCAGTCACGCCAAGGCTGCGGTACATTTTCCACCGGATAGAATACAGGCGACAAAAACATCATCACCATCACCAGCGGGCCGATGATCTGGCCGATGTCACGCAGAAATATTCCGAGCGCAGCCAGCAGATAAGTGGCGCCCAGGCACAAGAACAGGAACGGCAAGAGGAGAAGCGGCAGCGACAGGATAGCCAGCGAGGGCGGCCCCACCGTCACCCACTGGAGGAGGAGGAGCACAAAGCAACTGATTGACGCCGAGATTGCCGCACCCAGAAGCACTACGACCGGAAGGATTTCCACCGGGAAAATCAGTTTTTTCACATAACTAGGATTTTCCAGGATCAGGCGCGGCGCCCGGCCCAGGCATTCGGAAAACAGATTGAAGACGACCAATCCGGCCAGCAGATTGAGCGCGTAGCCCACTTTGTCGCCAGCCGCATGGCCAGGCCAACGGGCCGCCAGCACGGAATGAAAGACAAAGGTATAGACCACCATTGTAACCAGGGGCGTAATCACTCCCCAGGCCAGGCCCAGTACCGACCCAAGGTATCTGGCCTCGAACTCCCGCCGCGTCAATCGGCGCAGCAGGACCCGGTGGCGCGCAAAGAGAATCAGGGGTTCCCAGAAAAAACGCATTCATCACTCCATTTCATCATGCATGACTTTGCCAGCCTTCAAAATTCCGGAAGGCTGTCCCCGTAGTACCGGACAAAGGCATCAGGCTGGCTGCGCACCAGTTCAAAAGCGCGGTCCAGAAAGGGATCGCGTCCTCCGAATGTCTGAAAAAAATGGGAAACGACGAGGTCGGCACGCCCCGAATAGAGATCAAGCATCGGCAACGGCATCTGACAACCTTCACAAATCGTTCCCTGCCGGACAAGATCGTCCACCGAAACGATCGAATCGAGTTTGCCCGTGAGGCGCAATTTTTCAAGTAATTGGTGCCCCGCCACATCCCGTCGCGCTGCCCGCACCGCCTCACCGTTCCAGATCTCGGCAAAACGTGCTGTCTCCGGCGCCACGAAGCCAAAATCCCAGTCTGATTCCCAGGGAGCGCAGCAGGGTGAAACGCTACCGTCAGCATTGATGACGGAGTAATAGTAGTGCCAACCGCAACTCTGCGTCGAACGTCTACGAATGCTTTCCGGGTCAAAAGGCATTTCCCTCTGCTCGAAGAATCCTTCGAGAACCTCCCCTTCCCTGTAACTGGGCAGGAATTCAGCACGCAATGGCTCGGACAAGGCAGCCTCACGGCGCACGAACTCGATACCATGATCGTCGCAAAAACTTCGCGCCATTTCAATTTCAGGTTCGTTGAACCGAAACACCAGAAAGTTCCAGACAATCTGGGTGTGGAGCCCAAGACGGTCGCGGGCAGCGACAAGTTTCAGCAAGTTGTCGCGGGCAAGTTCGAAGCGCCCCTTGATCCGGTAGCGCCCGTAGGTTTCCTGGCTGAATCCGTCGATCGAGGCTTCGATCCGGTCAATCCCCGAATCGAGCAGTTCGTCGATGAACGAATCGGCAAGCGGCAAGGAAAGATTGGTGTTGGTGTCGACAACAATGTCTCGCCGCACAAGTTCCCGGATGAAGTACGGCAACTGCTTGTTGAGCAGAGGTTCTCCCCAGTTATAGAGGTGAACGAAAAACAGGGTATCGCCCAACTCGTCGAGCACGGCATCAAAAATTTCCCGACTGAGCAGACCGCGAGAGCGGTAGGCCGTTCGGCCATGTCCCACCTTGCCGGCATTCTCCAGACCGGTCGGACACATCGGGCACTGGAGCTGACATACGGACGCCGGATCGAGCAGCAGTACGAACGGTCGCGAACGAACCTGCTCGACATGCAAGGCGCGTTCGTAGTGGGCCAACAGGAAATTTTCGAAGGCACGGCGTGTCTTCTTGCGCGGGAGAAGTGCCATCAGAACGCCTTGACAGGTCGACGAGCGCTGATGATATACGCGTAAAGCGGCGGCGCCTCCGGATCAGCCTGACTCAGTTCCGGCCAGTAATAACCGATGGAGAGTTTCGGTTGGTCGTGTACCTGAATATCCTCAAAGCCCGCGCTGGCAAGACGGCCCAGGATATCCGACTCGCAGAACAGGCGCATTTCCAGAGTCGCTCCTTCTCCGCCATGAAAGACGAGGTTATCGTAAACCTGCAACCGGCCGGATTCATCGCGGTTGACCAGTATCTTACCCCCACGAAAATCAAGTATCTCGTATTCACTCAAGCCTGGATAATGTTCCGCAGTGTGCGGGATGCGCGTATAGGGCACGCTGAACAGGAGGCTGCCCCCAGGCTTCAGAAGGGCGAGCAGGTGATCGAAACCGCGTTGCAGAGGCGGCAGAATATGTTCGAAGACATCACTGCTGATGATGAAATCGTACTTCCCCCACTGGGCTTCGTCCGGATTCTGTATGTCAAATCGTGGGGTGCGATCATAGAAGGTGTTCTCGTAATTGAACTTCCTGCTGAGCAGATCGGCATATCCTGGCCAATCGCTCATGCCAAGGCCGGCGACATCCACGCGTCCCGGCCAGTCCCTCAGGGGCAAGTCAGTCCCTTCCCCCACCAGACCGGCAAGCACATGGATGATTCCCCGGAAACGGGCATTCGACCCACATTGCCCACAAAGCGCCAATTCGCGGCGAAACAGTCGGCTATCGAGCCGGTTCACTCCACCACAGATGTTGCAGCGGTACTCGATGACTTCGGGTGCTTCAATGGGTAACTTCACTACTCTCGATCCTCGCAGGTCAACCATGCCCCATTATTATAGTGTCTATGAGCCGCAGATGGTCATCTATCGCGCTTTTACCCCCGAACACAACGGGACATGCAACCCACCGCCTCCCTGAGGCCGGGTGCCGGGATCGTCTCGTTGGAACATCATCAAACAATCGGCGCGCATGACAGGGATGCTCCCCTGTGGCAGAATGGCGGGGCACGGCTCTGGACCGGCCCGTTCCATCTCCGGGAAAAACGAACGTCAAAGCGTGTTTCCTTTCTTCCTGACCGCTTTTCTCCATGACCTTTCTGGCTTTTCTCTTTGTGGTTTTGCTTCTGGTGGCTCTGGCCGAATGGCCAAGAGTTTTCGTGCGCTGGTTCGTGCGCGAACCGGAGTTCCTGTGGACAAGGACAAGAGATTTGGCCGAGCCTGCCCCTTTGGCGGATTGGCGTCGGGTGCTTGAGGTACCGCTTGAAGAAAGGCGCCTGGCAGTCATCAAACGCGCCTACCGGCGCAAGGCTCAGGTGTTGCACCCCGATCGGGGCGGAGATACGGCGGCCATGACCCAACTCAACGAAGCCTATCGTCTGGCTCTGGAAGAACTTGAGGGAAATTAAGGCACGATTGATTTTTTTTCGGCCCCATGGCTGAAGCACTACGGCGCAAATCCGGTAAAATGGGGACTATGGTGTTTCTATGAACGATCCAACGATGAGTCTTCCTCAGTCTTCGCCTGAGAAGGGGGATACGCCTCCCCCTGAGTTTCTTCAGTCCGTCCCCTCCGGTGGGCGCAACAAGGTGGAGATCACGGTCAATCTGCGCAAGATTCCGTTGTTTGCCCAGTTGACAGACGCCGAGATGAAAGGGATCCGGGAGAATTTGCACTTTCGTTTCTTCGAGAAGCGTGCCACCGTGATCCAGCAAGGAACACCCAACGGGGGAATCGTCTTTTTACTGTCAGGACAGTTGCAATTGGTCCGACTCACGGAAGATGGCCGCGCCATCGGTTTGGAGTTGGTTCCCGAGGGGGGATTCTTCGGAGAGATCAGTCTGCTCAACGAAGGCCCCTATGCGGCCTCCGCCATCACCCTCAGCCGGGTATTGGTCGCCATCCTGCCGCCCGTCCATGCCCTGCACCTGTTTGCCCATTCCCCCAGCGTGATCAACTATCTCCTGCGGCATATGGCCCGCCAGTTGCAACGGGACGCCGAATTCAAGACGCTGCTGGGCATCACCAACACCTCGCGGCGCATCATCAATTTCCTGTGGCTGATCAAGAAAGAAACCCCCACCAAACAATTTGTCGTGGAGAACCTGCCCACCCATCAGGATATTGCCAATACGCTCAACACCAGTCGCGAAACCGTCACCCGCGTGCTGATCCTGTTAACCCAGAAGGGCATCATTCAGCGGGAAGCACACCGCCTGATCATTCTGGACCATGAGGCACTGACCCGGATGGCTCTGGAATAACAACTTCAGTGGGCGGCGTCGAAATGGGGGACCACATCCTGGGCTGTCTTGACCGGATTATGATCGAAGTAGTGAGCCAGTCGTTGGACGTCGTCCCGACTCAAAGTACCGGCATCGGCGTTGAGGTGCAGGTAACTGTTGAGGTAGTCATAGCGGGCTTTGGCCAAGTCCCGGCGTGCCTGATAGTATTGGGATTGGGCATTGAGCAGATCCAGGTTGACCCGTTCCCCCCCCAGAATGCTCATGCGGGTAGCCTTGATCAACTGCTGAGCTGAATTGACGGCTTGCTCCAAAGCACGAATCCGGGCAAAACTGCTCAGCACCAGACCATATTGCTTGTACAGGTCCACCAGTACCTTATTGGTCTTGTCGTCGAGATCCGCCTGGGCCCGTTCCATATTGGCCTTGGCCTGACTGGACAGGGCGGTAACATAGCCCCCAGCGTAAAGGGGAATACTGAGTTCGATCCCAATAGAACGTACGAACATGTCCTGGGCAAAGGTATAGATGGATCCCTGATTGTTACGACTGACACTGCCCACGAGGTCCAGTTGAGGGGCGTGACCGGCCTGGTCCTTCTTGACTTCCTGTGCGCTGGCATCCACCGCATACTTTTGCGCCGTGATCTCAGGATTGTGGTCAAGCGCCAGGGCTTTCCACCCCTCAAAATCCTCTGGGTCGAGAGGGGATGGGTGGAATTCATCGGTCAGAGGTTCCAAATCAGGAACATCGGTTCCCACGATGCTGTTGAAACTGCGCTTGACGGTTGCCAGGTTCTCCTGGGCCTCGATTACCTGGGACTCGCTCAGGGCATACTTGGACTGGGTTTCCAGGGTGTCGGTCAAGGTGCCCTGCCCTTTCTGGAACAACCGTTCGTTCGCCTTCATCTGTTCCCCGTAGGCCGTATGCTGGGCCTGCACCAGATCGAGTTGGTCCTGGGCATACAACACATCCGTATAGGCTTGTACCAGGCGCAGGATCAGATCCTGAGCGTGTCCGGAAAACTGGGCATCACTGTAATTGGCCTGGGCCTTCCCCTGACGGTACATGGCCATGTCTCCCAGATTGAAGAGAGGCTGACGCAGGGACAAAGTCGTCACTTCACTGATGTAGTTGACTTGCTGACCCGGTTGGGGTGAACCCACATTTGAAATACCCAACAGGTTGGTACCTTTTTGATAATCCAGGGACAGGTTAGGCAGCAACTTTGAACGCCCCAAAGCCACGTTTTGTGCTCCTGCATCCCGTTCATGTTGCGCCGAACGGTAGGTCGGATCGTTCTGAAGCGCAGCATCCAGAGCTTCTTCCAGCCCCAGTGCCCACCCCTGACTGGAAATCAGCCCTAAAATGAGGACAAGGAGAGTACGTCTATGGGCGGTTCTCATGCGCTCATTCCTCGCTCATGGAGGTCTTGATGCGATCGAACAGGGGTTTGAGCAGATAACTCATCATGGTTCGATTGCCGGTTTTGATGAAGGCCTCCACGGGCATCCCGGGACGCACCTGCAGATTGCCCAGAAGCCGGACGCCTTTTTCTGTCACTTCCGCACGCATGGTGTAATAGGACTGACCCGTTTTCTGATCGGTAAGACGGTCCGCCGATATCTCGGTCACCCGTCCCGGAACATGCGGCGTGGTATTCCGGTTGAAGGCCGGAAAGGTCATGTCCACTTCCAACCCCGGATGCATCTTGTCGATGAGTTCGAGGGGGATTTTCCCTTCGATGATGAGGGCATCGTGCGAGGGAACCACTTCCATCATGGGCACACCGGGGGAAACGACGCCCCCCACAGTGAACACCTTGAGGTCCACCACCGTGCCGTCCACCGGCGATTTCACTTCCGTATTGCGCTGCTCGAAATCCTGGCTGGCGAGACGGTGCCGGATCATCCCCACTTCTTTTTCCACATCGGTCAATTGCTGGTGGACCTCTTTTTGATAATCTTCCAGACGCTGGCTCTTCTTCAATTTCATTTCGGCTACCTGACGCTGGGTATACCCCAGGCGCCCGCTCTCCTCAGCCATGATTCCATTGACTTCCGCCTGGTTTCGCTGCAAGTCCAGAAAACGGCTCTTGGCCACATACCCTTCCTTGACCAGATCGCGCATGTTATCGATCTGTTCCGTCAGGTATTGCAGTTGCTGAGCGCGGCTGCTCCTGGCCAGTTCCAGTCCGGCAGCCTGCTGTTCCAGTCCGGCAATATTCTCGTCCATGGCCGAGAGTTCATTTTGCAGCGCCGAACGACGCGCCCCAAACAACTGTTGTTGCAGCGCCATGTCATCCTTGACCGGCGTCTCCCCTTGATGAGCCAATAGTTCCGGAGAAAACTGCAGACGGGTCCTGCCGTCCCGCTCGGCTTCCAGACGAGCCTCCACCGCCAGATCGGAGTAATACTGGGTCCGGCTCATTTCCGCCTGTGACTTGGTCTGGGTATCATTCATGCGTACCAGCACCTGTCCCGCCTTGACCGTGTCCCCTTCCTTGACCAGAATGGCTTCGACAATTCCGCCGGGCTGGTACTGGATTTCCTTGCGGTTGGTGGCAACTTCCACGATGCCGCTGATGGCCACCCCCTGATCCAGGGGCGCAAAAATCGCCCACAACAGGAATCCGCCCACCCCGCCCAACACGATCCACCAGCCCATGCGGGTGTAGACCCGATCATCCGTCTTGATGATTTCCACGGCCGTGGCATCGATGATGTCATGTTTCTTGCGTAATGGATTCACGGAATTCATCATGCCCCCTTCCCTTCCGCCGGTGCGGCCTGCTGGGCTTGTTGCTGTGCCTGCTGGAGTTGCTGTTGTTGGGCCAGATGGGCCAGGACCTGGTCGGTGGGGCCAAAGAGTTGGGCCACGCCATCCCGTATCAGGAGCAACTTGTTGGTCGCGCTGATGATACTGGTCCGATGGGTGATGAGGACAATGGTTTTTTTGCGTTGGCGCAGTTCCAGAATAGCGCGCACCAGAGCCTGTTCCCCCACGTCATCCAGATTGGAATTAGGCTCATCCAGTACCAGAACTGCCGGGTCGCCGTACATGGCCCGTGCCAGCCCAAGGCGTTGTTTCTGCCCACCCGACAACCCATTTCCCCCGTCCCCCAGGATCGTGTCATAGCCCTTGGGCAACTGCAGGATCAGGTCATGCACCCCCGCCCGCTGTGCTGCTTCCACCACCATTTCTGGAATCACCATACCGAAACGCGCAATGTTCTCGCTCACGGTACCCTCGAACAGTTCGATGTCCTGGGGCAGATACCCCAAGTGCGGCCCCAACTGGTCCTTGTTCCACTGCACCACATCTGCGCCATCCAGGCGTACCTTGCCCATGATCGAGGGCCAGACCCCCACCAGTAAGCGCGCAAGGGTGGATTTACCCGAACCGCTGGGCCCGATCACGCCCAGCACATCGCCCGGCGCAATGGCCAGATTCAGTCCCTTGATCACGGGAATATTCGATCCCGGAGGAGCCGCCGTCACATTCTCCACGGTGAGGACCCCCTCTGGAGGCGGCAACTCCATGCCCGGGATGCGCGGTGGATTGGTGGCCAAGAGGAGCACCAGGCGCTCGTAAGCACTACGCGTGGCACTGAACTGCCGCCACACGCTGATGAGCAGTTGCACCGGTCCCATGGCCTTACCCATGAGGATGGAACCAGCAATCATCATCCCAGGGGTAATGCTGCCATTGATCGCCAGCCATCCCCCCACCCCCAGCACCAGGGATTGGGACGTCACTGACATAAACTTGGTTGCGGCGCCCACAATGCCCGCCTTTTCACTGGCCTCGGCCTGCAGGGTAATGAAACGGCTGTGCAGGGTGTACCAGCGCCGCTGCAAATGGGGCAACATCCCCATGGCCTCGATCACTTCAGCGTTACGCAGGTTATTGCTGGCCAGATTACTGGAGGTAATGGCCAGGGTATTGGCCTCGGACAGGGGTTTGTGGGAGACTTTTTCGTTGAGCCAGGCCAGCCAGATCAGGATCAGGGTGGTGACGAGGGAAAACAGGCCCAGCCAGACATTGAACAAAAAGATGACCAACAGGTAAATGGGAAACCACGGCGCATCAAAAAAGGCAAAAAGGGCGTTGCCGGTCATGAACTGGCGCAGGGCCGTCAAATCCTGCAGGGCCTGCCCCGCATTACCGCCAGCTTTCCTGAGGCTTTGCTCGAAAGCCGCGGTATACACCCGCTTGTTGAGCCTCTCGTCCAGTTTCGCGCCCACCCGGATCAGGATGAAACTGCGCACAAACTCCAGGGCACTCATGAAAATGTAGGCCCCCACCGCCATGATCGTGACCATCAGCAAGGTCACCTCGTTGCGACTGGGCAGGACCCGATCATACACTTGCAACATGTATAAGGAGGGGGCCAGCATCAGCAGATTGATGATGGCACTGAACACCCCTACCGTCCGAAAAACGCTGCGGTAGGCCAATACCGCCTGACCGATTTCATTCTGGGGAATTTTTGGGAATGAATAAGGAGCTTTCATGAATGGGTATGAAAATTAAGGGGGGGTTTTATAACGCCCAACAGAAAAGTGACAGGTATCACAAAAAATAACGTGATTAACATCACAGGAATGTAGCATATCCCGATCCGTCTGTCCACGACAAAGTAGTCGTGATTCGCTTGTGAATCACTGCGGATCTGAACCCTTCGAGTCACGGTTGACCTTGATCCGAAAGGAGCGGCTTTTCTGCCACAACCGTTATAAATTCACTCGTTTCGGCAAACCGACCGGTTATCAGGTCTGCGAGCAGGGAGCCGAAATAACTCCCCGGAGAAGTCGATTTCCTATGGCCTCTCTCGTCAGAAATACCCTCAATTTTCAAACTCTCCCTGTACATCCAGCGGGAGAAGGGGGGTTGCGGCTCGAGCCGGAATGAGGAGAATCCTGATGTTACCAAGGCCAACTCCAGGCTTTTCCGGTTAAAGAGGACCAGATGACGCGGCGGTTCCAGCCCTCTCCAGTATTGGCGGAATCTCTCGTGGCCAAAACTGTCGATATTGGGTGTAGCAATCCAGAGTTTGCCGCCGGGCTTGAGTATTCTCAGACACTCTCGAAGTGCATCGAGGGGGTCATGAACATGTTCAATGACATGGCTCAGGGTAACCAAATCAAACTGCTGGGCGGGTAGCCCGGTGTGGGGTAAGGTGCCCTGCCGGACAGAGGCCCCGGTACTTTTGGCGATCTCCACCGCAACCGGATCAGGATCAATCCCATAGGTAATCCACCCCAGTGCGCGCGCCAATTTCAGAAATTCCCCATTCCCGCAACCAATATCCACTACGGTACCGGTATTGGGGGAAAGGTGGCGAACGTACATATTGAGCGCAGATTCGCCGCCGGGAAACAGTCTCACAATGAATCGTCCCAAACCTGAAGCCGGGGATAATGATGAACCATACCTGTGATTGATATAGCCGTTTCTCAGACCAAGCTTGATATGCTGGACAAAGGTGTTCTCTTTTGTGGATTCATGTGTGTAGTACTCGTTGTAAGCGAGACCGATGGTTTCTGGTGTGGGTCTGGGATCGAGATAGGCGCTGTTGCATTTTTCGCATCGATACAGGGACCATTCTCCGGGGGCGCAATGGAAGATGCGATCCGTCAGGTCAGAGTAAAGCAGCGTTCTGCTTTTCTCCCCGCACACCGGGCAGTGATCCTGAGTTTCCAGCCCCCCTAAAGGCCACGCTGATGGGCTCGGCTTGGAGTCACTCATGATTTCCCTTGCTCAGTAATTGCTTGAAAAAAAACAGGATCGTATCTCTTTGAAAAACATGGGGCCCAAATTGACGGAATAATACCGTCAGGGATACCAGGATACTGGCCGATACGGTGAAAATCCCGCTCACCGAGTACCAGAATACGTCGTGGGTAAAAAGCCTGCCTGCGCTAAAAGCGCCAAACATCGCAAACGATATGAGCGATAACTTGATGAATAACTGTAACTGCCTTGTCACAGCAAAAAGTAGTAGAGTGTCGACGAATACGCGCAAACTCCAGGCGATGGCGGCCCCGATGATGCTGAATTTGTGAATCAATAGCCAGAGGATCACGACGTAGGGAAACAATTCCAACAGATGAAATTTGGCCGGGATGTCCGGACGGCCTCTTCCCTGCAGAAAAGAGAACGGGATGAAGGCGATGGCATTCAGCCAGACCCCCATCAGTAGAACATGAGCCACAGGGGTTGAACGATCGGCCAGTCCCTGTCCCACCCAGAAAATCAGGATAGGATGGATAAGGAAAAACAGGGCAGTGATCATTGGGGTCATGAGGGTCATGACAACCACCGAGGCTTGGGCATTCAGTTGTTGCGCCTCTTCCTCGCGGAGTGCGGCGAAACGGGGAAGCAAGACAGTCTGGAGACTGGCCGGTAACAAGGCAAGGCTGTTGACCAGATTGAAGGGTACGGTATAAGTCGTTACCGACACAGCCCCGGTTTGGGCGGCGATCACGAAACGGTCAAATACGGTCAGCAAGGGCCCAGCCAAGTTGGTGATGGATATCCAGCCACCATATCGCAAAAGAGGGGAAATTTCAGCGCGGTCGAAGGAAGGGCTCGATCCGAGAGGGATCTTCAGGCGACAGAGCAGGAACAGAACAAGGGCTCCGGCCATTCTGCTGCCGACCATCCCGGGAACCAGGTAATCCAGGGAAGTATAGCCGGAGAAAGCAATGACCAGGGGAGTGAGTTGATACAGGATCATCGTCGTCAGTTGGCCGACATTCATGGCCATGAAGGCACCTTTCCCCTGAAGGGCTCCCACGAACAGTGAAGAGACCGTCGTGATGGGCGGAGCCAGTATGATCCAGGGAAGTGAATGAACCAGTTCCTGCCGGAGAGTCACAGGGGTGGTCGCCAGAAAATGATCCAGCAACGCCTGGGCAGTAAAATACAGAAGGATCGAACCTGCCAGTCCCGAGGCAAGACAAATGGTGAAGGCAGTCCAGAATACGGTCTGCGTTCGTTCAGACATGTTGTTGCCCAGTCCGGCAATACGGTTGGTGGCAGCTCTTCCAATACCGAGATCCAGAGCACCGAGGTAAGTCAGGAGAAGCCAGAGCAGCGTCAGAACCCCATACCGAACCTCCCCTACCAAATGAAGGTAAGCAGGAATCGATAGAAATAAAACCAGAGAGGTTAGAATGCTTCCCGTAAAGTTGATGATCATCGAATGACCGATCCCGTGGTGAACTTTACTTGTACGAGGAGTCATTGACAGATTCTGGAATTTACGAAGTTTTTGGCATGGGCGTCCGATTATAACCCGCCGGATGGGATGCCACAAAAAGTTCCGGAAACAGGGCGCGTAACGTAGAATCCTGAAACAAAAATGATTGATTGGAAATCGCCGCCACCTATGAAGTCCACGTTGTCGTTTTCAAAAACCCCTGCCGATCGGTTGCCTCGAGTAGCCGTTATCATCGTTAATTTCAACGGGGGAGAAATACTTCAAAAGTGTTTGCTTCTTTTGCGCCAGCAAACCTACCCCTCATTTCGCGTTATCGTGGTGGACAACGATAGTCGTGACAATTCAGTGGAGACTGCGGAACGCACCTTTCCCGAATTTTCTTTCATTCGGGCAGGTTATAATTCGGGCTTTGCGACGGGAAACAACATCGGTTTTGCCGCCGCCCAGGATTGCGAGTGGATTGCCTGTTTGAACCCGGATGCTTTTGCAGCGCCCGATTGGCTGAGTAATCTCGTCAAGGCCAGCATGGCGCATCCGGAATTCCAGTTTTTCGGCAGTCTCATGCAAACCGGAGAGGATTCCACGCTCCTCGATGGAACCGGGGATGTTTATCACGTCAGCGGAGCCGTTTGGCGCAAGAATTTTCGGGCACGACGCAGCCAGGCGGGGCGGGAACTGACGGAGATTTTCGGCCCCTGTGCGGCGGCTTCCTTCTATCGACGGGATATTCTGGCGGAGGTCAACGGGTTTGACGAGAACTATTTTTGCTACTTTGAAGATGTGGATCTTGCCTTTCGATTGCGTCTGCTGGGCTATCGCTGTGCCTACGTCCCCGATGCCATCGTTGATCATATAGGGTCAGCCATCACGGGTTATAAAAGCGACTTTGCGATTTACCACGGCCACCGGAATCTTGAGTGGACCTTCTTCAAAAACATGCCCCCCCTGCTTCTGTGGTTTTATCTCCCCCAGCACCTGCTGTTAATCCTGGTAACTCTGATCGCCTATTCACTCTATGGCAAAGGCAGGGTAATCTTCAAAGCCAAACGCGATGCGTTGCTCGGGCTACCTGTCATTCTGAGACAACGCACACACCTCCAGCACGACCGAAAAGTTTCTTCTTCATCCCTTCGGGCGGTCATGGCCCATGGCCTTTTCCTCCCCTACCGGCGCCACTTTGGTTGATGGGCGCCATACTCTCCATTTCTGTGGTGGTTTATCGTCCGACAGAGAAAATCCTGACCGATACCCTGGTTTCACTGCGTCAGGCGATAAGATTTGCCCTGGCCACGAAAAACCTGTCCCAGGTCTCGCTTTGTCTGGTCGACAATGGGGAACAACCGGATTATTTCGACCCCAACCATTATGCGGGGATTTTTTCAGCGGAGCCTGCTGCCCTCACTGTTCACTGCCTGGCAGGTCATGGCAATGTCGGTTATGGTCGAGGTCATAATCTGGCTCTGGTTAATGCCAAAAGCGAATACCATCTGGTTCTGAACCCGGATGTGATTCTCGAACAGGATGCCTTGGATTGCGCGCTCGAGTTTTTCAGGACCGAGGATTCCGTGGCCCTGATTTCCCCCCAATCCCGTTCTCCCGACGGAAGCACGGAATATCTTTGCAAACGTTACCCCGCGTTGCTGAATCTTCTATTGCGCGGATTTGCGCCGGATTGGTTGAAAAAAATATTTTCAGACAGACTTTCTCGCTACGAATACAAAACGGAAACCGATGACAGAAAAGTTTTTCCGACAGAAATCATCAGTGGCTGTTTCATGTTCGGGAAAACCGAAGTATTTCGTTCCATTAACGGTTTTTCATCCAGGTATTTCATGTATTTCGAAGACTTCGATTTGAGCCTGCGTGCTGCCCGATACGGACGATTGCTGCATGCGCCAACGGTAAAAATTACGCATCTGGGCGGGAAAGCCGCCAGCAAGGGATGGAACCATATCATGATGTTCCTTCAGTCTGCCAGGATGTTTTACCATTGCCACGGATGGCGCATCTTCTGATAATCTGTCGAACAGAACCATGCATGGGGCAGAGATTACCCGGTTTTCTGTTCAGTTACCGTTCCAGTGCGCCGTTGTTTCCCTGTCTGGAATAATGATTCTTCACCAGTTCACCATAAAGATCAACATAAGACTTCACCATCGTATCAGCCGTAAAGTACTTGAGATAACGTTGCTCGGCCCGTTTCCCCATTGCGGCAGCCTGCTCGGGATGCTCCCACAAATAACGCATTGCCTGTCGCAATGCGACGGGGTCGCTGGGCGATATGGCTAGACCGGTTTCATCACCAACATTGATGAAGGTCGTCCCTGTACCAATTTCGCTGGAGATCATGGGCTTTCCATACATTGCGCCTTCCAGCAACGAAATGCCAAAGGCTTCTGAACGCAAGTGAGATGGAAAAACTATCCCATAGCAGAGGGTGAGAAGTGCGACCTTGTCTTCATCGGACACATGCCCCAGGAAGTGAATATTACGCAAACCAAGTTGCGCTGCCTGGGCCTTCAATTCCCGTTCAATCGGTCCTGCGCCCACAATCACGATAGGATAATCGATGCCCTGCGCGGCCTCCATCAGAATATGAAGGCCCTTGTAGTAACGCAGCAGACCGACAAACAAAAAAAACTTCGAGCCAAATTGTTTCTTCCAGAAATTCAGGCAATCCAGACTCAACTGTGTGTAACTGGTTTTGTCCAGACCAATGGGTATCACACTGACCTTGTCCGAGAACTTTTTCAATACGTCGCTGGATGACAGGTAATTTGGCGATGTGGCTACGATATGATCCACGCTGCTCAGGAACTTGTTCTGTAATGGGCGATAAAATTTCAGCAGGTACTTCTGGCGGATGATATCTGAGTGATAAGTGACCACAGTAGGTTTTCTGACTCTGGAAGCAAAGTGCACCACATCCATGAACGGCCAGGGAAAATGGTAGTGAATGACATCCGCTTTCTTTGCCAATTCAGAAAACCGCGAAAATACCGAAGCAGAAAATCCGGTGGAAGCAACCTGCAGGTGCAGTCTCGCACGATGCACCAGATAACCATTCAGTTCAATTGTACTCGTGACCCGGCTGGGTGTGAGTGAGAGGACATCGGTTTGTACGCCGAGTTTGTTGGCCCCCCTGGCAATCTGGTTGATCACCTGCTCAATTCCGCCCATCGTGTCCGGAAAAGATGTCTTGTAAAAATGCAAAACACGCAACGAATTTTGAGTCACGATACAACCTCGCCATACACCCGAGCAGTCTCCTCCGCGCACCGACGCCAACTAAATCGGCCTGCTTGCACAATGCCCTTGCTTTGTGCATCAGTTCGCCATGCATCATCCTCCAGTCCGATTGCAATCAACGAACTCAAAGCGTCGACATCCCGGGCTTCACACATGGCTGCGGCATTACCTGTCACCTCCGGCAAGGACGATGAATTAGAGCAGACAACCGGGGTTCCCGAGGACATTGCCTCGAGCACAGGCAGGCCAAACCCTTCATAAAGAGAGGGGAAGACGAAAAGACGGGCACCTGAAAAGAAGAAGGGTAACTCATGTTCTGCCACATACCCCAGATACTTTACCCAACCTTCTGCTGTCGCTGCTTCAATTCGCGCATGCAGATGCTCACTGCGCCAACCTTGATAGCCTATCAGCACCAATGGCCAGCGTTTTCGCAAGGTGGGTGACAGCAACTCGTAGGCATCGAGTAAAGTGTCTATATTTTTTCTGGGCTCGATAGTTCCAACGTACAGGGTATAACCATCCGTTTCCAACCCGTATTTTTTCAGGATCGGGAACAACTCTTCATGGCTTCTTGGTCTGAAATCGGCAGAACATGCCAGGGAAACCGCCCGGATTCTGGCCAAAGGCCAATTAAAGTAGGCAGAAATTTCCTGCCTTGTGTACTCGGAGTCGGTAATCAGAATGTCCGCCCGTTTCAGGGTAAGCGCAATTTCCTTGCGCATGTACCGTACCCGCTCGGGAAGGCTGCAATGTGCCCATGTGTACATTGAAAGATCATGAAAAGTACAAACGGAAGGCCCTTTAAATGGCGGCAAATAATAATTCGGACCATGATAGACACAGCCCTCGTAACCACGCAGTGCCTGGCATTTTACGTACGAAGATCTCCATCGATAAAAATCAACGGCGATGGGGCTTTTGCTCAGCGAGCGACGCAACCTGCCCACGAAAGTGAGGTCAGGCGTATCCGATTCTCCTTCACTGGGCAGTTGATTGACGAATTGATTCCCCGAAAAAAAAAGAAGTTGCTCCAACTGCGTCAACTGCTCAAGATGCCTTGCCAACTCGAAGGTATAGCGCCCTATTCCTGTCAGGGGAAACCGTATGGGGTCTATCGATAAAATCGCTTTCATACAACCTCGGAACTCAACATCCAGCGCAAGGTTTCTTCCAGCGTTGGGTGCTGCACCCGGCCGATGCAACTTTCCAGATTTGCCGGACTGCCACATAGGCGATGTATCTCATTTGCACGAACGAACCTTTGATTCACACTAACTTGCAATTCATGTCCGGTAATACGTTCCAGGGTTTCGATTACAGTAGTCAGACTAATCGCCTGGCCAGAACAAACATTATAAAGTTGGCCAAGTTTGCCCAACTTTAGCAGTCTGAGGTAAATTTCGCACACGGCACGTACATCGTTGAACTCTCTTTCAATGCCAAGATTACCCAACTCGATGGATGGTGCATGCCTTGCAAAATGCTTCACGATTTTCGGGATGACAAAACGCTCATCGTGACCTACCCCTGTGTAATTAAATGGACGTACGATCACAAATGGCAAACGATCTGCGTAGGTGACCGACATATGTTCCATCGCCAACTTGCTGACCGCATAGTGATTCACCGGTACAGGACAGGCAGATTCCTCAATGGGTGATTGGCTGGCATTCCCGTAAACATTCGCACTGCTTACCAGCAATATGTTTTTAGGGGGATGGGGTAAAGCAACCAGGGCGTTCAATACGTTCATCGTACCGAATAAATTAACGCGATAGAGTGCCTCCACATCACGATGCGTCACCGCACTGATTGCCGCAAGGTGAACGACATAATCTGGTGATACCCCGGCTATTTCTGTCTCAACAGACTTTGCGTTTTCCAGGTCCGAAGTTAGTGCATGGACCCTGTAACCTGCTTGCCTTGCAACAACCGCAAAATGCCTGCCCGTAAAACCGGTGGCACCTGTCAACAATAGGCTAGACACCAATATATGTCTCCTGTCTTATTCAATTCCACCAGTAACATGCGCCGTTACGACCGAGCGTTAACCAGAGCCAAGCGCGCCCTGTATTGCAGGCCAACCACTTTGGGACTCAAGGATGTCTCGATGGTTGTGCGCGCACGATGACCAATCTGTTTACTCAATAATGGATCCGAAAGCAACCTGGTCAGACAGTGGGCGGCATGTTCAATGTCCGGTTCAGCCCACTCAATCCCTGATTCATAGACGCCGACCGAATGATCAAGAGGCTTCAGGCAGTAGTTGACCGGGAATGAATTCATGCTGTTCATGAACTCCATATTTCCAGACCAACCGGTAGCAATGACGGGTTTACCCAGATACATCATCTCGGCGGGTCCCAACCCGAACCCTTCAGCACGATGCAGAGAAATCATGCAATCACAGTTCGCCTCAAGCGCATATATCTTATCCCGGGAAAATACTTCATCAAGAAAAATAACACTGGAGAGATCTTCGACACTTTGCTTCAGTGCATCATAGTCGGCTGTGAAGTGGTGGGCATTGATGGTCTTGATGACCAAACACGCATTGCGTGTGTGTCTGGCGGCGATTTTATATGCGGCAATCGCTGCCTCAGGATTTTTTCTGTATCGGTATGAGTGGAAATCGTACATCACGAGTACGGCGAACGCATTCTCCGGAATGCCGAATGAGGAACGTGTGATACTTGGATCAACCGAAAACTCAACTGCGTGCGGAACCTTAAAAACCGGAATGGGGGAAACAGAGGCGACGGCTTCAAGTACAAATGCAGAGGGTACCCATATTTCGTCCAACCCGTCAAACGAACCAAGGTATTTCTCTGGCAGTTTGGGTTGCTCCCAGTGCCAATAACCGATGCGAGCCCTGGATGGGGGGTGATCGATGTGATCCAGATACCTGAGCGTGTCCGGTGTCTGGTCCGCATTTACATATAGGATGTCAACGTCGAAATTGCGGTTCTCGGCCTGCTGCCAGGCACTTCTATCAGTTTGACGATTCGGCGATTGATACCCTACGTCAATGATCGAGTACGGAATGTCCGCTTCTTTCGCCGCCTTCGCCATGGATCGGGCGGCCTCTCCGACACCAAGTTCTGCCGCCAGGTACCCGATCAGATTGATCCCTTCCACCATCCGAATCCCACTTGACGGAAGCCATTGAATCCTGCGACCTGACGCCCCCCCCTGGTGACTGCCTACATGACCAGCCCTGGAGATATCCGCCGGAACCATGGAAGGTGCAATTACGTGCTTCAACGTCTTTTTTAAGCGCGTCAATCCGTATCCACGTGTGCGACTTTCTCGCGTGGCAGCGATGATCCCCACTGCCAGACATGCGCCAATTTTATTCCCGCATAGTGGCCCAAGATACTTCATACCCCGTACTCCAGCATCTCGTCCCAGCAAATGCATGAAAATCGCTTGCACGGTCATTGCCGAATTTGATTTCGGATGAACCGAATGGACTGGTGGCGGCGAAATAGCTTGAAACATGCTCTTGTGTTTTTCAGCCACAGACCCGGAAAAACACATTTCAGCCTCATGAAGAAAATATTCCCAGTAGCAGTAAACCGTTGAATCCCGATCAAGAGAAAATAATCTTTGAAGATCCTTGCGAGATTCCCAAAGTCCGATCATCGCCCAGGTGATTGGGATTCTTCCCTTTTCATTTTTCTCGGAATTCCACGAAAGTGCTTCCGGGCATTCGAACGGGTTATCTCCCATGCGCTTCCTGAGAAAGGCTGTATTCAGATAATATCTTCGGAAGAAATCCGGTATTTGAGTACCGTCTTCAAAACTGCCAAATCCGTAGGGAAACCGGGAATAATACTCTGCACCATTTGAGACGACACGGTCCGCATATTCGCGAATCAATGTTGCAACGATACCAAGATCAGACAACGCAAACCGATTTTGATGTTTCGAAAAGGGCGCAGGATTCAATGGATTGAATCCGCTGTAATGAAAGAAAACAAGTGGCAAGTCATTACTGGTCCATTGCCCGACATCCGTGAACTTTATCTGACGTTGGGCCAAGTTCCAATAGGCAACATTGTATCCTGGGTGTCTTAATATGACGACATTGTCAAAAAGGCCGGGAACGAGATCGATCCAACTTTGGTCTACGAAAACACCCCGATCCACATCGACGATACAATCCCGCTCAAGTTTCGCCTGCCACCAACGCAAAAAATTTAACGTATTCGCGGAAGATTTAACTGCGCAGAAACCAAGATTGTAGGCGCCAGCACGGCGGATATCCAGTTCGTCGGGTTTCCGGTCATCTCTGATCGGGGATAAAAGATGCGGCGTTATTACGATGTCAGCCCCGGATTCGAAGGCGGAAAATACTTCATTCAAAGGTTGGTACAAACAGATATCCGGATCGATGTATAGGACCTCGCTGTAGCCTCTGGTCAGAAGGGCCTCCATTGCCCATGGCTTTACAGCAGTATTAAGTTCCAGCACCGTGTACTGAAAGGTGAATCTTCGAATATCGGGCAGACCTATCTCGAGCAGGTCAAGCACGCGAAATTCTCTCTCATGTGCAAGTGCGGGAGACGGATCTGTATCGACAACCACACAATACAGGTCACAATCGGGATGTTGCTTCCTGGCACTTTGCAGAAGCGTTCTTGCAAAATGCAGGTAATTATTTGAAACGATAGTGTAGAGGGCGGTTGTCATTGTTATTTGTCCGGAATACTCATCCAGGACGCGCTGTAAATTTCATGAATGCCTGCCGAGCCACGCTCAGGGTGTGTGCGTGATCCATCATCATTTCCCCTGAACACATCGCACCTCAACTGACTCGCTGTAGGGGGTCCTTAAAATAAATTACTCATTGTAATCAAATGCTTTATGTCCATGATGTTTGATCAGTTCATCGCGCTCCGCGGATCTCAGGTCTTCTCGCACCATTTCCGCCACCAGTTCCCTGAAGGATGTTTTCGGTGTCCAGCCCAGTTTCTCCTTTGCCTTGGAGGCATCCCCCAGCAAGGTTTCCACTTCCGCAGGGCGGAAATAACGAGGGTCCACGGCCACGATGCATTTGCCCGTAGCATCATAGCCTTTCTCATCCACCCCTGTGCCTTCCCATCGCACCGTAATCCCCAGTTCCTGGGCGGCCGCCATAATAAATTCGCGAACGCTGTACTGTACCCCGGTAGCAATCACAAAGTCTTCGGCGTGATCCTGCTGCAACATCAACCATTGCATTTCGATATAGTCCCGGGCATGGCCCCAGTCGCGTTTGGAATCCAGATTCCCCATGAAGAGGCAGTGCTGCAAACCCAACTTGATCCGTGCCAAGGCGCGGGTGACCTTGCGGGTAACAAAGGTTTCGCCACGTAAAGGTGACTCATGATTGAACAGAATCCCATTGCAGGCGTACATGCCATAGGCTTCACGGTAATTCACCGTGATCCAGTAGGCATAGAGTTTGGCCACGGCATAGGGACTACGGGGATAGAAGGGGGTAGTTTCCTTCTGGGGAGTTTCCTGTACCAGTCCATACAACTCGGAAGTGGATGCCTGATAGAAACGGGTTTTCTTCAAACCAAGTATCCGCATGGCTTCCAAAATCCGCAGCGGCCCCAGTGCATCGGAATTGGCCGTGTATTCCGGTTCTTCGAAAGATACTGCCACATGACTCTGGGCTGCCAGATTGTAGATCTCGTCCGGTTGTACCTGCTGAATAATGCGGATCAAACAGGTGGAATCGGTCAGGTCACCATAGTGTAAAACGAGACGCCGTCCCTGCTCGTGAGGATCATGATAGAGATGATCGATCCGGCCCGTATTAAACATGCTGGCCCGACGCTTGATACCGTGTACCACATACCCTTTATCCAGTAAAAACTCTGCCAGATAGGCTCCATCCTGGCCGGTCACGCCGGTAATCAATGCAACTTTACCCATGAGTTTAGTCGTTCCTGAAAATTCGTTATTGGTCGCTGTCAACAACCCTCGCCTAAAGGCGAGGGATTTACAGATTCACCCGGTTTCGCCCACACGCCACTTCCACACAGTCAACCTGCTGTGGCATTCTACCACTCGCATATTGTCATGGACTTTCCTTGTCGCGTGCTTAAGACTTTATTTGAGCCAACACCGTAGGCAATGGAATGGATGCTCCCCGTGAGCCCTCTGAAAAAATCATGCAGGGTTACGCCCCCCTGGGTTTCAGGGAAATGGCCAGCACCCCAGCCATGACCAGCATCGAACCCAGGATTTGCTGCAGGGCAAAGGATTCTCCCAGGAACACATGGGCCAGGTACAGGGTGGTCACCGG
>JAJZDE010000082.1 GCA_021828745.1 Pseudomonadota bacterium | reverse complement strand
TCGTCAGTGCGGCCAGTGCCGAAGAAGCCTTGACGCGTCTGGCCACGGAACGTCCCGGGGTCGTCCTGAGCGATGTCCAGCTTCCCGGCATGGATGGGCTCCGCCTGTTCGATGAAATCCATGGTCGAGACCCCACCCTGCCGGTCATCCTGCTCACCGCGCACGGCACGATTCC
Source organism: Pseudomonadota bacterium (assembly GCA_021828745.1). The sequence continues at coordinate 5,698 of JAJZDE010000082.1, read as the reverse complement.
GGATGCGGTGGAAGCCACCGCCAAGGGCGTGTTCGGCTACCTCACCAAACCGTTCGATGCGGCACTCCTGCTGGCCAAGGTACAATCCGCGCTGGACCTGTCCACCCCGCCACCGGAACCCGATCGTCTGGGAGAAGATTGGCGCGCGGAAATCCTCAGCCGTTCGCAACGCATGGCCGAACTCCTGAACGAAGCCCAACTGGTGGCCCGCTCCGATGCCAGCGTGTTGATCCGGGGTGAGAGCGGGACGGGGAAGGAGTTGCTGGCCCGTGCCCTGCACCGCGCCAGTTTGCGTGCTGCGCACCCGTTCATCGCGCTGAACTGCAGTGCCATTCCGGAAGCCTTGCTCGAATCCGAACTGTTCGGACACGAAAAAGGGGCCTTCACCGGCGCCGTCCAGGCCCACCAGGGCCTCTTTCGCGCAGCCCAGGGCGGAACCCTCTTTCTCGACGAGATCGGCGACATGCCCCTCAACCTGCAGACCAAATTGTTGCGGGTCCTGGAAGAGCGCAAAGTCCGCCCCGTAGGTTCGAATGTCCACCATGCCGTGGACGTGCGGGTCCTCTCTGCCACCCACCAAAACCTGGAAGCGTCCATCGCCGCCGATCAGTTTCGGGAAGATCTCTACTACCGTTTGAATGTCGTCGAACTCGTCCTCCCGGCCCTGCGCGAGAGACGGGAAGACATCCCCCTGCTGGCCAAGCATTTTCTGACCCGACTGGGGAAAAAATACGGCAAACATCTCAACGGATTTTCTTCCGAGGCGCTGACTGCCCTGTCTGCAGCCCCCTGGCCTGGCAATATCCGCCAACTGCACAACGTCATCGAACAGGTCTGCGCCCTCTCCACCACCCCCATCATCCCCTTGTCTCTGGTTCATCGGGCCTTGCGTCTGCCGACGGTGGAAATCCTCAGCCTGACCGAAGCCCGCGAACGCTTTGAACGGGAGTACCTGATCGGACTGCTCAAACTGACCGAGGGTCAGGTAGCTGATGCCGCACGACTGGCACAACGCAACCGTACCGAATTCTATCGCCTGCTTCAAAAGTACGGACTGACACCCGACAGTTTTCGTCCTGTCTCTTGACAGCGACAGAATAAAGTATTTAATTATCAACATATTAAACAAATTCCCGCATAACCTGTCGGCTAACGGCGACAACTCCCCTGAAAAAACCCAGGGCCAGCGCCCGAAATACCCTGAAAACCTGCCCCATTCATGCTAAAAAAATAATTAAAATTATTTAAATTCATATTGTTAATAAATAAACTCGGGTGCTGGCATAATCGTTGCTAGAGTCACCGACATGAATCCTTACGACCTCATACCGCTGACTCGCCCTGATCTTCAGGTTCCTTCTCTAAACCGCGGATCCATGGTCACCCGACCGTGGACCGGATTCTGGAACGGGTTCCTGCAGTCCCTCCGCACCCTCCTGCACCCCCCCCGCAGGAGCCACGCGGAGGCTCCCCCTCAGGCCTGGGAAACGGCGGCTCGTCTCCGGCGCCGCACTCTGGGCGCAGGGATTCTTTTTTCTTCGCTGCTGGCCGGCTGGAGTCAATGGCCCCAGAATCTCGATGGTCTGGGGGCGTTGCTCGGCTGGACCCAGTGGACTCTATTCGTCCTGTTGTTCGCCTGGGTCAGCGCAGGCTTCCTGACAGCCGTGCTGGGATTCTGGGTGCAACTGCACCCCGACCCCCACGCCCTGACCGTGCCCTCCTCCCCTACCGACCTGCCTCTGGATTCCAATGCCCGTACCGCGCTCATCATGCCCATCTGTCATGAACAGGTGCGCAGCGTCTTCGCTGGATTGCGCGCGACTTGTGAATCCCTGGCAGCCACCCGGGATGCCACACTTTTCGATGTATTCGTCCTGTCCGACAGTCGCAATCCCGCCATTCTGGCCGAAGAACAGGCGGCCTGGGAGGAATTACGCGACCAGTTGGGCCATCGTCTCAACCTGTTTTATCGGGTGCGCGCACGGCGCGGACGCAAGAAAGCCGGCAATGTAGCGGACTTTTGCCGGCGTTGGGGGAAAGATTATCGGTACATGGTCGTATTGGACGCCGACAGCGTGATGACCGGAAGTGCCCTGACGACCTTGGTCGGCCTGATGGAACGCAACCCGAGCGCCGGCATCATTCAGACCTTGCCCCGCTCCGTGGGACTGGACACGGTTCATGCACGCAGCCAACAATTTGCGGGGCGAGTGACCGGTCAATTGTTTACGGCAGGCATGCAATACTGGCAACTGGGGGAATCCCATTACTGGGGACATAATGCCATCCTGCGTGTCGCGCCTTTCATGCGTCACTGCGGACTTGCCCTGTTGCCCGGCAAGGGCAGCCTGAGCGGAGAAATTCTCTCCCACGACTTCGTGGAGGCGGCGTTATTGCGGCGTGCGGGTTACCACGTCTGGATCGTTCCCGGCATCGAAGGCAGTTACGAACAGCAACCCGCCCACCTGCTGGAGGAATTGCAGCGGGATCGGCGCTGGTGCCAAGGCAATCTAAAAAACTTCCGGCTGCTCTGGGAACCCGGATTTCATGCCGTGCATCGTGCCATGCTGCTCACCGGCGTGCTGGCCTATGCCTCGGCTCCCCTCTGGATGGCGTACATTCTGGTCAGTCTGGGTCTGACCGTGCTCGCTCCCGATACCCCTCTCCTGCCCGTACTCTGGCCAGCGACCTTGAGCATGCTCTTCATCCCCCGCCTGCTGGCCCTGCTGGTTCTTTTCAAACGGGGCGAACAAACCAAATTCGGGGGGGGGGCCACCCTCCTGGCCAGCGCCTTCACCGAAGCCACCCTCTCTCTCTTGCAAGCGCCCCTACGCATGGTTGCCCATACGATCTTCGTACTCACCGCCTTGACCGGATCCAAGCTGGAATGGAAGTCTCCGGCACGGGAAGCCTCTACCCTGGCTTGGCGCGACACCTGGCAACATTACCGCGCCCTGTTCCTGATTGCGGCTGGCGGACTGGCATTGGCCTCGTTGCACGGGCCAACCCTGATGGTCTTTCTGCTCCCCATTGCCTTGCCCTGGTTGCTGGCGGCCCCTCTGGCCGTTGCCACCAGTCATTCCACCCGTTTTCTCAAGATGCGCGGCCTCTCCCTGCTGGACATCCCGGAAGAACGCCGCATTCCCTCGGTTCTTCGGCGCGCCTGGCACTATGCGGGCATATCGCCTCTGCTTTCAGGGGTGAGTGCCCGCTTTGTCCGTAACGGGACGAGAACTCAAATGGCGCTCGATCGCGCGCAATTCCTGAATCTGTCGCGCTAGGTTATCGGCCTTGACCTGTAACTCCTGGGACTGACGCGTCAATTGATCCGCCTGAAGTTCCAGCAGCGCCTGGGTATCTGCCCATTGCTTCAGCCAATGCGCCAGGGGAAGCAGTTCCGCATGATCCCCCTTTTCCTCCTCGCTCACCAAGTCCTGTAACAGGACCACGGCCTGCTGGGTGGTTCCCGCCTGATGTTTCAGCAGCAGCAATTGAGCCCGCCGTAACCGGTCCTGGGCAGTTTCCGGTGCGGGTTGCGCCACCAGACTGGCCAGAACTTCGCTGCGTACCTCAGGAGACAGGACCATATCCTGATCCAGTTGAGACAAAGCCAGGACTATATCCTCGCCATCGACAGGGATCGCCTCCGGGATGCGCTTCGTCTCATCCACCCTGGAGGATACGGAGGGTGCAAGGGGTTTTGAAATCACGGGATGCGGTGTGGTCGTCGCACACCCTACCAGAAACGTCACGCCCACCATTCCCAGCACCACAGGAATCTTGCTCTCCCATCTTTTTTCCTCAAACGCCATCTTCATGCCTGATCCTTGCTTCCTTTGCTTCGTTGATGACCCGTTTCTCCGGCATCACGAGGCATTTCCACACAAAAAACAGCCCCGCCGCCTCCATTGTCCTGAGGAATGAGCGAGACTCCACCACCATGGGCCTGAACCAGCGCCCGGACGATGGATAGGCCCACCCCACTGCCCTTGCGCGCGCCCGCAGGTTGACGTTTGCCTTGATAAAATGGATCAAAGATATGCGATGCATCCAGAGGATCGACCCCGGGGCCCTGATCCCGAATCAACATCTTCCAACTCTCGATCCCGTCCGAGAGAGTCAAGCGGATCAAACCGGATACCGGAGAGAAACGAATGGCATTGATCAACAGGTTCCCAGCCACGGTTTCCCATTTGTCCGGGTCCAGCCAGACCTGCGCCAGCGTTCCCTCGACCTGAACCTGCAGGGACTTGGCCTGGATCTGCAAACGTTGGCGTGTCACCAGATGTTCCAGAAGAACACGCACATCCACCCAGCGCTTATGTAAATGTTGGGCGCCCGATGCTGCCGCATTGTACTGCAAGAGACCCTCGATCTGGTGTTGCAAAGCCAGGGAATTTTCCCGCAGGATCACCAGGATTTCCCGTTGCGCTTCGTTGACCGGACCCGGCACCTGCTCTTCGAGCAGGGCCACCCCTTCCCGGAGATTAGCCAGGGGCGTCTTCAATTCGTGAGAAATATGCCGCATGAACTGGAGTTTATCCGATTCCAGGTCCGCCAATCGTTGTTGCACCCAACGTACCCGCTCCCCCAATTGACGAATGTCCGTGGGTCCACCCAGCGGCTTCAGAGGTACCCGTTGAGACTGTCCCAACTGGCGAATGGAGCGGTCCAACTGGGCGAAGGACCGTGACAACCATGCCCCCAGACCCAGAGCCAGCACCAGGGCCAGCGAAGAGGCCGTGACGCCCATCGTGATCAGGGCTTGTCGTTGGCGCTCGAACTCCTGCAACAGGGTTTGATCCTGCTCTGCCAGGCGAAGTTGCAGCACGCTGTCCAGTTGTTGGTCCAGTTGCCCCAACTGATGAAACACCGCGTCCAGATGCGCGGTGGGAATGCTCATTCGTTCACTGTGTTCTTCGAGCAAGGGAGGAATATTAGCATCCGCCAGCGCGCGCCATTGCTGCGTCAGGGGAACGAGATCCACCGGACCTGCATCATCCAGATCCCTCAGCACAGCCAGACTTTGCATCCAGCTATGACGGATCTCCGGACGCAAGGAAGGATCGTGCAACACCAGGTATTGACGGACCTGACGTTCCAGGGCGACGGTCGTTTCCTGTAACTCGCGCACCTGCCTGGAACGTTGCAATGCCTTGGCAGGGAAGTCCCGACTGTCTCGACTGAGCGTGTCCACCGCCACCAGGGCACGCCCCAGCGCGCCCCCCAACAAGATCAGGATCCCGGCAAAGGAAACTCCCAACAATTGCTTGAACGAGAAAGGGAATGGGGCATGCGATACCAGCCGTCTGAAGCGTAACCAGCGCACCTAGGCCTCCTCCCGGGAGCCCGCAGACCGAACCCCGCTACCCCGACGATCTTCGGCAAAGCGCAGGGCCAACTGCTGATAGAGTTCCGGTCCGAAATACGCGCTGATGGCGCGCGCCAGAAAGGTCACCGCCATGAGCGGCAAAGCCATGCGATGCCCATCCACCATCTCGATCACGATCAATGCAGCCGTAATCGGGGCTTGCGTCACCGCCGCCAGAAAACCGGCCATGCACAGGGTGACCCAGGGGATCAGGTCATGGCTGCCCAGCGCGGGGGCCAAGGTTGCCCCCAGGGTGCTGCCCACCGCCAGGGCGGGCGCAAAGATCCCGCCGGGGATTCCCGAATGGTAACTGATCACGGTGGCCAG
>JAJZDE010000081.1 GCA_021828745.1 Pseudomonadota bacterium | reverse complement strand
GGCAAAGGGCAGATAGACCACGGGAAATTCCAGCCCCTTGGATTTATGGATGGTGATGAGGCGAACCCGGTCTGCATCGCTTTCCAGACGTAATTCCTCCGGGCTCGAGGTGGGGGTCTGACACTCGTGGACCAGCCACTGGATCAGGGCTTCCGGGCCTTCGAGGCGGGCGCTGGTGCGTTGCAGGAATTCTGCCAGATGGAGAACCTGGGTGAGGCGGCGCTCGCCGTCTTTTTCCTGAAGCCAGCGGGCCGGCAGGGAAAAATGGTGGAGCAGGCGCTGCAGCATGGACAACACTCCCTGCCGTTGCCAGCAGTGGTGAAGTTCCATCCAGAAATTCAATAGTTCTTCGAAGGCGGCCTCCGACCTGGCCCAGTGTTCCAGTTCGGCCAGGGAGAACCCCAGGGTGGCGGTCCCCAGGGCCGCCCGCAGGAGGCGGGGGTTGCGGGGATGAGCCACGGACTGAAGCCACAGAAGGACGTCCGGGGTTTCCGCAGAGTCCAGCAGGTGAGTTCGGTCGGACAGATAGACCGAGGAGATGTTTCGTCGTTCCAGGGCATTTTTCACCGCCGCGGCTTCATGACGGTCGCGTACCAGTATGGCCAGATCGGCGGGGCGAAGGGGGACCCGGAGGTCGCTCGTGCAAAAGCTGGCGCCGGAGGCCAGAAGTCCCCCCAGATGTTCCGCACAATGTTCTGCCATGCGTTCGAGCAATTGACCCCGGTTGTCCAGTTCGGCGGTCCAGGAGACGGTGAGGGCAGGATGAGGCTGCCCGTCACAGCGCAACTGTTCCTCTCGTCCATGGGCCTGCACGGGGTGGAACGGCAGGGGGGCCTCGTCTCCTTCGCGGAAGCGAAAGGCCCCCGGTCCATCCCGTTGTTCGGCGCCCTGAAAGAGTGTGTTGATGAGTTCGACGACGGGCGCCACCGAACGATGATTGGTGGTCAGGAAGTAATGACGCGGCGCCACGGATGCGCGGGCTTTGAGATAACTCTGAATGTCTGCATCGCGGAAACCATAGATGGATTGTTTGGGGTCGCCGATCAGGAAGATCCCCCGTTCCGGCGCGTGGGCATTCAAGTCATAAATACGGTCCAGCATGCGCAGTTGGCGCATCGAGGTGTCCTGGAATTCGTCGATCAGGGCAACGGGGTAGCGCAGGCGCAGCCCCGTGACCAGGGTTTCCCCTTGCGGGCCCTGCAGGGCCCGGTCGAGACGTTGCTGGAGGTCGGTGAAGTTCTGGCGCAGGATCTGGGACTTGTGTTGGGCAAGACGCAGGGCAACCCCTTCCACCATGAGGTCGTGCAACTGTTTCCTCTGGTCTCTCAGGTGTTGCAATGTCGTGCGGAGGTCATCGAGTTCTTCAAGGAGCGCCGGGGGATCGATCCGGCAATTCTTTTTGACTTGAGCCTGGAGCCCTGCGGGCGTCAGTTTGTCCCATACCTCCTCCGTCAGACAGGGGTCGGCCGGTCCGTTTTCTTCGCACCAGTGGCGCAAACGGGCACACCATTGGCGTACCGTCTCCGCCCTGAAGGTTTTCTGATTGAAAGGAGTATCTTGCCGATTGGGGGGGAGCTGGTCATCGAGCCAGGTACACAGGGCCTCGATGCGGGAGCGCCACAGCATGCGCAGAGTTTTCAACCCGTCGGTCATTGCCTGGTGCCTTTCCTTCCAGGCGATGGCGTTGGCGAGGGCGTTTTCCATTGACCATGACGGGAGGGTGTTTTTTGGAAGATCTTTCTGGATGCACCGGGAAAAATGGGAGAAATCCTTCCACTCCTCCAGAAAAAACTGGAATTCCAGCCCGCTCAACGGGTAGAGACGTTGCCGCCAAAGATCTTGCAGCGCCAGGGGAATCAGGTCCTCGTCGTTGTCCGTGATTTGAGCGGGAAACCATTGTCCATGGGAAAAAGTCGTGTCCTGCAACACCTGTTGGCACCAGGCATCCAGCGTGTGGATGGCGGCGCTCTCCATGGCTTGGCTGGCCAGGGTCAGACGCCAGGCGGCATGGCGCCGTGCCAGCGGATCGGGATAGTCGTCCAGCAGGGTGCGCAGGAAATCATCGGCCGGGAGGCTGTCGCCCCTGAAACAGGCGGCGGCTTCTTCCAGGCGTGCGCGAATGCGTTCGGACAGTTCGCGGGTGGCCGCCCGGGTAAAGGTCATGACCAGAATCTGTTCGGGCAGGAATGCGCCGGGGGGGGCGTGATGCCCTGAACCATGTCCCAGCACCAGGCGCACATAGAGCGCAGCCAGGGTCCAGGTTTTTCCGGTTCCGGCGCTGGCTTCGATGAGGCGACTCCCCCACAGGGGAAAGGTCAGGGGATCGAGGGGTTCACTCATGGGCAGACGCCAGGGGGGTCAGCACGGCATCTCTTGCCCAGGACCACAGAGGGAAGGCCAGACTCCGGGTGAGGGCTTCGAATTCTCCGGTCTGGTTCAGGCTGGCGAAGGTCGGGTAGATGCGTTCCTGATAACGGTCTCTTTCTGCAGGCAAATGGTCTGTCCCCTCGTAGACCCGGGCGGTTTTCTCCAGATCGTCGGATCGAACCAGGGTGAAGGCGGATTTGAGGGCCATCGGCAGCGGTCGGCGATGGCCCTCCTGCCAAAGTTCGACCAGGCTGGAAAGTATTGCCCGGGCCTCTTCCGGCGCAGGGGCACGCAGGGTGAGCACGATGTCCTGTGCCACCAGGTGGCAGTCGGGCATGTGCCCCGTGGCGCTGGCGACGAGGTGACGGAGCCAGACCGGCAGCAGTTTGTGCAGTTGCAGGTCTTTGCCATTTTTTTCCAGAACACGGGAGGCAAGGAGTTCCACCCACGCGGCGGGTTCCCTGTCCCCTTCTTTGCGCAGGCCTTCCAGCCAGTCGCGGATTTCATGGATCCCGAAGGAGAGGTGAATCGGGTGCTTGTCGCACAGGCAGGGATAACGTTCCTGCAGGGCGCCCCAGGTTTCCAGCATGGGGGTGACGGTGCCGCGCAATTCCGCCATGACCGCCTGTCCCATTTCGGCCAGGGGAAGTTGCCCGGCACGACACAGGCGCTGTAGCCGGGTTTCCAGTTCCTGCGATTCGCGCGGGTTGAACGGTGGGGTGATCAGGGCATCGATCCACTCATGGCGCGCCAAACCCGAAGTCTCGAACATTTCCTCGTCCGGGGGAGTCTGGGCTTCCTCGAAATGTATGTTCAGAATGGACTCCAGGTAAAACCTGACCGGGTTTCTGAGAAAACGGCCCAGCATTCCGAGCGAGAGTGTTTTGGGTGGGTCCTGGGGAGAGAGGGGAGGAAGAGTCGCCTCTGGCAAGGCCGGGTCAAAGACCCGACGCCATTCCCCGGCATAGGTATGAATGGGCTGGTTTTCCTCGAAATAGCGGCGGCTGAAGGGTTGCAGGGGGTGATCCCGGGTCTGTTGGGCCAGGAGGTCGGTGTATCCATGATTTTCATCAGGACGCCACCCGCGCATCAGGTAATCGCGTAACTGGGCCACCAGCACGGAGGGCGGACGTTCGGAATCGTCGCGCGGGTCCCGACCGCACCAACTGATGGACAGAACTCGCCGGGCGGCGAGCAGGGTATCCAGCATCAGGGCCCGATCATCCTCCTGGCGGGCGCGGTCACCGGGGCGCGGCATCCCCGGTCTTTGCATCAGGTCGTGCGGGCGCGCGGCAGCACGGCGAGGAAAGGCTTCGAGGTTCATGCCCAACAGGCAGATGACCTCGAAGGGAAGGGCGCGCAGGGGCAGCAAGGTGCAAAATGTGACCCCTCCGCTGAGAAAACGGCCCGTTTCCTTGGGTTCTTCCAGCGTATCGAACCAGGACCGACGAAACAGGGAAAGGGGGATCGGGTCTGCAAAACCGGTTTCCTGGCAAAGGGTCAGCCAGTCACTCAGGGCTTCGTGCAACAGTCCGAGGCTGAGGTTTTCCAGTTCATTGGTCGCGTCGAACCAGTCGTCCAGCAACTGGCGTCCCCGCTCCACCCAGACCGCCGGGGGCGCAGGGCTGCGCAGGATCTCCCAGGTCTCCTTCAGGGTCTCGATGAAACGGGCCAGTGAGCCAAGGACGGTGGCTTCCAGTCCGCTCAGGTGCGGGTAGGGCTCGATGCCGTCGAAGGGGCCGGAAGAGCCGTTGGCATAGCCGAGCCAGAGGCGTTCCAGGCCGAAGTGCCAGGTATTCTGGTCGCCACAGGCACCCAGTTCGAGGGAAGCGCGATGGAGGTCATCCAGACCCCAGCGGATCCCGCTGGCATCTGCCCATCGAGACAACTTGCTCACCCCGTCGGCATCCAGTTCGAAGTGCTGTGCCAGCGCAGGGACTTCCAGCAACGAACGGACCTCGCTGGCCGTGATCCGGTGTTGGTCGAGCGCCAGCAGCCATTTCAGGGCCTGGATGAGCGGGGTACTGAGGCGGGGGCGGGAGAGGGCGATTTCATAGGGAATGAAGCGCGGGTCCCCGGATTCGTAGCGATCGAAGACGGCCTCGATGAAGGGGACATAATCTTCGAGCGCGGGGATCATGACCACGATCTGACGGGGCTGCAAGGCGGGGGATGACTGGGTCAAAAGATCGAGCAACTGGTCTTGCAGTACCTGTACTTCGCGCAGGGGGCTATGGGCCCGGTGAAAGACCAGAGAGCGGTCCGTTGCGGCAACGACATTCCGCGGGTGCTCGGCCAGGGGAAGCAAATCGCGGATGGCGCATTGAACTTCCTCCAGCAACGTATGCGGGGTTCGTTCATCGAACAGATCGATGCGGGGGAGGTCTGTGGCCTCCGGGATGGAAGGCGCATAGGCATCCAGTTGCCGCATGAAGTCTCTTCCCTGACGACCCCAGGCGGCCAGCAGTGGGTGAGCGTGGAGATGCATGTCTTCAAAGGCCGTCATGCTGAAATCATGGTGGTGGCGCCAGGGTTGGCGGCGCCGGACGGCTTGCCAGAGTTCCCGTCCCTCCACGATGTCGGACCAGTGAAAACGACAGGGATTGAGCAAGGCCACCAGCACCTGGCAGTGATGCGCCAGGGCATCCAGGATCTGCAGGGTTGAATGGGGCAGCGTGGAGACGCCGAAGACGAGGATACGGGGGGGTAACCCGATGATTTCTCCGCCCCGTTGCAGCCGTTCGAGGACCTGCTGATGCAGGGCCGGGAGGGTGAAGGCGCGTTCGGCGGGAGACAGGTCCTGCCAGAGACAACGCCACAGGGCGGGTTGCCAGGCTTGATCCGGCGGGACGGGTAACTCTTCTCCCCGCGCCGTGGTCAACTGATTCCGACCCTGGATCCAGTCTGCCAGCCAGGTGGACCGGTAATTCTGGTATTGATCGAAGAGGTCGGCGACTTCGCAGGCAAAGCCATAACGGGCTTCCAGGTCCTCTGCCCGGAGAAGGTGAACGATGGCGGCCAGGGGGGCGGGCAGCGTGTCCTGAAGCGCCAGTTTCATGATGCGCCAGATCAGGGCCTGACGATTCAGGGGGGATCGTTCTGCCACCGCCCGGCCCAGGATCTTGCGGTATGAACGCCACAGGAAACGGCCGGGTAGTTCGACCCGTGTCGCGGCACAGACCCCCAGAGATTCAGCCAGGGAGGACTTGACCCATTCGGCTGTGCCGATACTGTTGACCAGGATGACCTCTTCGGTCAGCGGGGCCAGTGGGTGCTGGCGCATCCAGTGCACCACGGCCTCCTGCAACAATTCCAGGCGGTTACCGTGCAGGACGACGAGACCAGGGGGGGGCATGCTCATGGGCGGTACGGATTGGGTGGAAGGGTGGAACTTGTCGCGTGCCGAATCATGAGAACCTTTGTGGAGGAAGGGCCAGGGGGCAGGTTTGGACTTTCATGCTCAGGGCATTATACTGTACGGCGGGATCAATTTTTCTTCCCGGTTTTCAAACC
>JAJZDE010000004.1 GCA_021828745.1 Pseudomonadota bacterium | reverse complement strand
AAAAAATGCCTGGGCCCTGGTGGATCTCAATTCTGCCAATGAAACTCAACTGCGGACCGTGAAAGGCATTGGTCATACCCGTGCCCAGGCCATTCTGACCTGGCGTGCCCATAATGGTGCCTTTCATTCGGCCGCCGATTTGCGCAAAGTGAAAGGATTTGGGGAAAAAACCATTGCCAAGGTAGGACCACACCTTTCCATTCAGGGTCGGCCGCTGATGGCCCCGTCCAGGCATAGTCCGGTGGATGCTCACCCTTAGTGCTCATCGTGGCGGTATAATGACCCTATTTATGTGTCAAGGGAATGAGTGTCATGATCGAGAAAACCATTGAATCTTGTATCGGAAACACCCCTCTGGTACGACTGCAACATCTCCCTGGGCTGACTCGGAACCGACTGTATGCCAAGGTGGAAGGCAACAACCCGGCAGGCTCGGTCAAGGACCGTCCGGCTCTGTCCATGATCCGTCATGCGGAGGAACGCGGACAGATCAAGCCGGGGGATACCCTGATCGAAGCCACCAGCGGTAATACAGGCATTGCCCTGGCGTTTGCCGCCTCCTTGCGGGGTTATCGCATGATTCTGATCATGCCCGAGCAACTCAGCATCGAACGACGTCAGACCATGCACGCCCTGGGGGCTGAAATATTGCTGGTTCCCAAGGCGGGAGGGATGGAGGCGGCACGCGATCTGGCAGAACAGATGGCAAAGGCAGGTGAAGGGATCATTCTCGATCAGTTCAATAATCCGGATAATCCCCGTGCCCATTACGAAACCACCGGACCGGAAATCTGGCGCGATACCCAGGGGACGATTACCCATTTCGTGGCGACCATGGGGACCACAGGGACGATCATGGGCGTTTCCCGCTATCTCAAGGAACAAAATCCGAAAATTCAGATCATCGGCGTGCAACCGGCGGATGGCGCCAATGTGCCGGGAATTCGCAAATGGCCGGAAAACTATCTGCCCAGGATTTATGAGCCCTGGCGCGTCGATCGCATTCTGGAAGTCACCCAGAAAGATGCGGAGGAGACCATGCGTCACCTGGCGCGGGAAGAAGGTATTTTTGCAGGGGTTTCCTCGGGCGGCGGATGCTGGGGTGCCTTACAGATTTGTCGGGAAGTGGACGATGCTGTGATTGTCCATATCGTTTGTGACCGGGGGGACCGTTACCTGTCTACCGGCGTGTATGCCGCCTGACAGAAAAAGAACGGAAGCCCAACGTCCATGCCCAGGGGGCACTCCGTTTACCTCCTGCCCGGCGTTGTAACGGTAAGACTCAGTCCAGCAGCGTTGCGACTGCCTCCTTTTCGCTGACCAATTCCCGGCAGGTTTGTTGTATCAGAGTCTTGCTCCGGGGGTCGAGTTCGATCCCTCGAACGATTTCATAGCGGCCTTCCCTGCAGGTGACGGGCATGCCGCACATCAGTCCCTCTGGAATGCCATAACTGCCATCGGAGAGAACGCCCATGGTGACCCAGTCGCCCTCCGGTGTTCCCCGGATCCAATCGCGCATGTGGCTGAGCGCGGCATTGGCAGCGGAGGCGGCTGAGGACAGTCCCCGCGCTTCAATGACCGCAGCCCCTCTGTTCTGGATGGTGGGAATGAAAAACTGTTCGACCCACTGAGGGTCCTGGAAGACCGTGTCCAGGGGCGAACCGTTGACGAGAACCTGAGAGAGATCGGGAAATTGGGTGGTCGAGTGATTGCCCCAGACCGTCATACGGTGCAGGTCATGAACCGGATGCCGGATTTTGAGCGCCAGTTGGCTCAGGGCACGGTTATGGTCGAGACGCATCATGCTGGTGAAATTGTGCGGATCGAGATCACGGGCATGGTGGCAGGCAATCAAGCCATTGGTATTGGCAGGATTCCCTACCACCAGAACCTTGACCGTGCGCTGGGCGACTTCGCTCAGGGCCTGACCCTGGGCTTTGAAAATTCCTCCGTTGATCTCCAGAAGATCCCGTCGTTCCATCCCTTTGGAACGGGGGCGACTGCCAATCAGAAAGGCGATATCACACTCCCGGAAAGCCACTTTGGGGACCGTGCTGGCAGACATGTCCGCCAGAAGAGGAAAGGCGCAATCCTCCAGTTCCATGAGAACGCCCTTCATGACCTGTTCGGCTGCGGGAATATCGAGCAAGTGCAGGATCATGGGTTGATCCGAACCCAACAAATCCCCGCAGGCGATACGGAACAGCAGGCTGTAACAAATTTGCCCACCGGCTCCGGTAATGGCAATGCGCAGGGGTTTTTTCATTTTAGGCTCCACAAGGTTCACGCCGGGGTGAGCAATTGTCTCAGAACAAAGGGCAGGATGCCTCCGTGGCGATAATAATCCACTTCAACCGGGGTATCAATGCGCAAGAGCAAAGGACAACTGGTTTGGCTGCCATCGCTCCGATGAATGGTCAGGGAAACTCTCTGTTGCGGTTGCAGGGGGCCGTTTCCCGTTTCCAGATCGAAAGTTTCGTCGCCATTCAATTTCAGGCTGTTCAAGTCGTGACCAGGCAAAAACTGGCAGGGGAGCACGCCCATCCCCACCAGATTGCTGCGATGGATGCGTTCAAAACTTTGGGCAATCACGGCCCGTACACCCAGAAGACGGGTTCCTTTGGCAGCCCAATCCCGTGAAGAACCGGTGCCATATTCTTCACCGGCAAAAATGACGGTGGGGATACCCTCTGCCTGATAACGCATGGCGACCTCATACAAGGAACCTGCTTCTCCGCTGGGAATGTGGCGCGAGACCCCTCCTTCGGTGCCGGGCAGGAGCAGGTTGCGCAGACGAACATTGGCAAAGGTTCCACGCATCATGACTTCATGGTGTCCCCGACGTGATCCATAACTGTTGAAATCGGCCGGAACGATACCCTGTGCCTGCAAATAGCGACCTGCCGGAGAGGATGGTTTGATGGAACCGGCAGGGCTGATGTGGTCCGTCGTGATGGAATCTCCGAAAAAGGCCAAGGCATAGGCTGCGCGAATGGGGATTGGCGGAGTTGCCGTCAAGGAGAAATCAGTAAAAAACGGGGGTTCAGCGATGTAGGTGGACGGTTCCCAGCCATAGGTCGTGCCTGTGGGCGCGGCAATTCCGTTCCAGAGTGGGTGGTCCTGGGTGAAATCGGCATAACGCTGGCGGTAGTCTTCGGGAGAGAGGTACTCCAAGGCTCGGGCGACTTCGTCGGGACTGGGCCAGAGATCCCGCAAATATATGGCCCGTCCTTCGGCATCCTGCCCCAGGGGTTCCTGGGCAAAGTCTATGGTGATCCGTCCCGCCAAGGCAAAGGCGACGACCAGAGGCGGGCTCATGAGAAAATTGGCGCGCAGATTGGGATGGATGCGCGCTTCAAAATTGCGGTTGCCGGACAGCACCGCACAGCCGATCAAAGGGTGTTCGGCAAGGAAGGCTTCGATGGGTGCGGGGAGGGGGCCGGTATTGCCGATACAGGTCGTGCAGCCATAACCCACCAAGCGGAATCCCAGGGCATCCAGGGCTTCCTGCAAGCCTGCCCGTCGCAGATAATCCGTGACCACGCGCGATCCCGGGGCCAGAGAAGTCTTGATCCAGGGGGCCACCTTGAGGCCGCGCGCCACGGCTTTTTGAGCCAGAAGTCCGGCAGCCAGCAACACGCCGGGGTTCGAGGTGTTGGTACAGGAAGTGATGGCAGCCAGCAAAACGGATCCATCCCCCAGAGTGATTTCGGGATGACCCTCGGGGTGCAGGTCGTGCAAAGGTTCGGTTTTACCATACCCGCCTGCGTCGGCCGGAGCCTGGAGGAGGGCTTCAAAGGTGGGCTTGATCCGGTTCAAGGGGACCCGGTCCTGAGGACGCCGAGGGCCTGCGATGGAAGCCTCCACCTGACCCAGGTCGAGGCTCAGGGTTGCGCTGTACGCACAGTCACCCAATTGAGGCATCCCATATAATCCCTGGGCCTTCCAGTAGGTTTCGAGCGCGGCAATTTCTTCTTCGCTACGCCCTGTCGCACGGAAATAGCGCAGGGTTTCGTCGTCCACCGGAAAAAACCCCAGGGTCGCGCCGTACTCTGGCGCCATGTTGGACAGGGTTGCTCGATCGGGCAGGCTGAGCGAAGCTGCGCCTGCCCCAAAAAACTCCACGAACTTTCCCACTACCTTGGCCTTGCGCAGCATTTCCGTGAGAGTCAGGACCAAATCGGTGGCGGTGACGCCGGTCGGCAACTGTCCCGTCAAGTGTACGCCCACGACATCCGGAGTCAAAAAATAGAGAGGTTGTCCAAGCATGGCGGCTTCCGCCTCGATGCCCCCCACTCCCCACCCCACCACGCCTATCCCATTGATCATGGTGGTATGGGAATCCGTGCCCACCAAGGTGTCGGGATAGACCACGGTTCCCTTATGCTGAACACCGCGCGCCAGGAATTCCAGATTGACCTGATGGACGATTCCGATGCCTGGGGGAACCACATGGAAGGTTTTGAATGCTTGCATCCCCCATTTCATGAAACGGTAACGCTCCTGGTTGCGCTGGAATTCCAGGGACATGTTGTCCTGAAGTGCCGTGGGTGTGTTGAAAAAGTCCACCTGCACAGAATGGTCCACCACCAGTTGCACGGGGACCAAAGGTTCGATGGCCTGGGGATCGCAACCAAGACGTCGTGCCGTCGAGCGCATGGCGGCCAAATCGGCCAGAAGAGGGACCCCGGTGAAATCCTGCAGAATGACTCGTGCCACCTTGAAGGGAATTTCTGCCGTGCGTGCTTCGTTGGGTTGCCAGCGGGCCAGCGCATCGATGTGGGCGCGGGTGACTTGTTGCCCATCTTCGTTGCGCAGGAGCGACTCCAGAATGATGCGCAGGGACACCGGCAAACGGGTGACGGCAGGAAGACCGGCTTCGGTCAGGGCAGCCAGGGCATAATATTGGTCAGAGGAACCGGGGAGGGGACGAAGCGCCTGGAAAGAGTCGTGGGACATAGTCAATCTCTCTTGAATCAAATGGATGCCGGGGCATCCTAGGGGGCGTTCAGGGGGATGTCAAGTGTTATATGACAGTGGCCGCGCACTTGCAAGTTTCGGTGTCCCGCTAGAATCTCGTGAAAGGCAAGGTATACTACAACCTTAGGCTCTTCCTCATCAGGATGATCGTTCATGAAGACCCAGCGCCCCAGGAATCTCGATTTGCGTACCATCCGGTTGCCCCTTCCGGGGATCGTGTCGATCTTGCACCGAGTCAGTGGAGCAATCCTGTTTCTGATGGGGATTCCTCTCTTTCTTTATTTTCTGGAGTGGGGTCTTCATCCGGAACGTGCGGGGGAACCGGGGATTTTTCCTCGTCTTCTCCTGGTCCCCTTGATTTGGGCCTTTCTGCATCATTTTTGTGCGGGAATCCGTTTTCTGCTGCTGGATATTCACCTCGGTCTGGACAAGCCACAAGCTCGCCGTTCCAGTCTATGGGTGCTGGGTGTCAGTGGTTTTCTAACCTTGATCGTGGAGATGCTGGCATGGTGAAGAGGGTCGTGGTAGGGGCCCATTATGGCCTCAGGGACTGGTTGGCGCAACGAATCACTGCAGTGATCATGGGGGGGTATACCCTCATGGCGCTTTTGTGGGTGGTTCTGGCGCATCCGGCGGACCGCCCTGGGTGGGCGGCCCTGTTGCACGAACGTCCCGTGCGGATAGCCACCTTTCTGTTCATTCTGGCCCTGTGTTGGCATGCCTGGATCGGTTTGCGGGATATTTTCATGGACTACATCCAGTCCGTCGGGCTGCGTTTGACCCTGCAGGTGGGGGTGATTGTGACCTTACTGGCGGAGGTACTGTGGTCCGCCGAGATTTTATGGGGTTGAACATGGGGTTGAATAAACAGGATTTCGATGTAGTCATCGTGGGCGGAGGAGGATCCGGGTTGCGGGCGGCGCTCCAACTTTCGGAAGCGGGACATACCGTGGCCGTCTTTTCCAAGGTCTTTCCGACCCGCTCTCATACCGTGGCGGCCCAGGGCGGGGTCAGTGCGTCCCTGGGAAACATGCAGGAAGACCACTGGCTTTGGCATATGTACGACACCATCAAGGGGTCGGATTATCTGGGCGACCAGGATGCCATCGAGTTCATGTGTCGCAAGGCACCGGAACTGGTCTATGAGTTGGAACATTTTGGCATGCCCTTCGATCGAAATCCTGACGGCACTATTTATCAACGCCCCTTTGGCGGCCATACCCAGAATTTTGGGCAGAGCCCGGTCCAACGCGCCTGTGCCGCGGCCGATCGAACGGGACATGCCTTACTGCATACGCTGTATCAACGAAATATTCGCGAACAATGCCAATTTTTCGTGGAATGGATGGCGATCGATCTGATTCGGGATAGGGAAGGGGCAGTGGTTGGACTGGTGGCACTTGAAATGGAAACCGGCGAGGTCGTCCTTTTCCAGTCGAAGGCCGTCATTCTGGCGACCGGGGGGGCGGGACGGATTTATCAATCCAGTACCAATGCCTACATCAATACCGGGGATGGCCTGGGGATGGCGGCAAGGGCCGGGATCCCGCTGGAAGATATGGAGTTCTGGCAGTTTCATCCCACCGGGGTGGCAGGCGCTGGCATCCTGATTACGGAGGGGGTGCGCGGTGAGGGCGGTATCTTGCTGAATTCCCTGGGAGAGCGTTTTATGGAACGATATGCGCCCAACATGAAGGATCTGGCCAGTCGAGATGTGATTTCCCGTGCCATGGATCGGGAAATCAAGGAAGGACGGGGGGTAGGCCCGGAAAAAGACCATGTCCTGCTGAAATTGGACCATCTGGGCGAAGAAGTCATTCACAAACGTTTGCCAGGGATTCGTGAAATTGCGCTCAAGTTTGCCTCGGTGGATCCGGTTCGTGAGCCGATTCCCGTCCTTCCTACCTGCCACTATCAGATGGGGGGGATTCCCACCAACTACTACGGGCAGGTGGTGGTACCCCGTGGGCAGAAAATGGCTGAACCCGTCCCGGGGCTCTATGCCATCGGAGAATGTGCCTGCGTGTCCGTGCATGGAGCCAATCGACTGGGAACCAATTCCCTCCTGGACTTGTTGGTATTTGGTAAATCTGCCGGAGATCATGTCAGCGCCTGGCTCAAAACCCGTCCCGAAGCGCGGGATCTGCCGCGCGGGGCCGAAGAACCGGCGCTGGCTCGTCTGGCTGATCTGGAAAGCCCTGAAACCGGGGAATCCGTGGCCGTGTTGGGAGCGGAAATGCGCCGGCTGGTTCAGCACCATGCCAGTGTCTTTCGAACAGGGGAACTCCTTCAGGAAGGGGTGTCAAAAATTCGTGCGCTGGCTGAACGGGCACGTCATTTGCGCATTGGAGACAAAAGCCGGGTATTCAATACGGCGCGGGTGGAGGCACTGGAATTGCAGAACCTGATGATCGTGGCTGAAGCCACTCTGGTATCGGCTGCCGCCCGTGAAGAAAGCCGGGGGGCTCATGCGCGCGAGGATTACCCGGAGAGGGATGACCGGCAGTGGCTGAAGCACAGTCTGTGGTATCAGGAAGGCAGTCGGATGGCCTACAAACCCGTCAATCTGCAACCCCTGACGGTGGAATCCTTTGAACCCAAAGTGCGGGTTTACTAAGTCTTGAGTTTGAGGGCCTGTCATGAAATTCAGCATTTATCGTTATAACCCGGAAAAGGACGAGCGTCCTTACATGCAGGATTATGAAGTCGCCCTGCAGTCGACGGACCGCATGTTGCTGGATGCCATACTGCGCATCAAAGTTCAGGATGATTCGCTGGGGCTGCGCAAGTCCTGTCGCGAGGGTGTGTGTGGTTCCGATGGTATGAACATCAATGGACGCAATGGTCTGGCCTGTATTACCCCGCTCAAGGGTCTGACGGAGCCGGTGGTTTTGCGTCCGCTCCCAGGGCTCCCGGTGATACGAGATCTGATCGTGGACATGGATCAATTTTTCAAGCAATACCATTCGGTCAAACCCTATCTGGAAACCACCTCACCCCCGCCCCGGAAGGAGCGTCTTCAATCTCCCGGGGATCGTGAGGAACTGGACGGCCTGTACGAATGCATCCTCTGTGCCTGTTGCAGCGCTTCCTGTCCTTCTTTCTGGTGGAACCCGGACAAGTTTCTGGGTCCTGCCGCTCTTCTGCAGGCCTATCGATTCATTGCGGACACGCGCGACGAGGCCACCCGTGAACGCCTGGATGATCTGGATGATCCCTATCGGCTTTTTCGGTGCCATACCATCATGAATTGCGTCGATGTCTGTCCCAAGGGACTCAATCCCACGGCAGCCATCGGCAAGATCAAGGGGATGATGGTCAAACGGATGGTATGAGATGTCCCTGATCCAGCAACCGGGGCTCCCTTCTTCGGAGCGTATGCTCGAACGCCTGCGCTGGCGCAGTCGACGCGGTCTGCTCGAAATGGATCTGTTGTTGCAGCGTTTTCTGGAACGCCACTTGGCAACGCTGACAGCGGACGAGTTGGTCCGCTACGCCGAAGTATTGCAATTGGATGACAACGGTTTGCTCGATCGGGTGCTGGGCAAAATCCCTTGTGAACCTGAATGGAAGTCCCTGCTCAAAATGATTGTCGATACCTGATTAAATATATTAATAATGCTGGAGAACATAATGAATGAACAAGGAAAAATATTATTGACCTATGAGGATAAACAGGTCGAATTGCCCGTTTATGCCAGCGCTCTCGGACCTGCGGTGATCGATATTCGAACCTTGGCTCAGCAACTCGGCCTGTTCACCTATGACCCCGGATTTTTGGCTACGGCCAGTTGTCAGTCGGCCATCACCTTCATCGATGGCGATGCGGGTCTGTTGTATTACCGCGGCTATCCCATCGAACAGTTGGCGGAACATTCCGATTTCATGGAAGTCTGCTACCTGTTGCTGAATGGCGAATTGCCCACCGCACAGGAAAAGAAGATCTTTGAGACCAGCATTCGTCGTCACACCATGGTCCACGACCAATTACATAATTTTTTCAAGGGGTTTCGTCGCGATGCTCATCCCATGGCCGTGATGGTGGGGGTCGTGGGAGCACTCTCCGCCTTCTATTACGATGCCCTCAAGATCACCAATGCAGAACACCGGGCCCTTTCGGCCACGCGCCTGCTGGCCAAGGTCCCCACCATTGCCGCCATGTGCTACCGTTACAACAAGGGATTGCCCTTCATGTATCCGCGTAACGATTTGAGTTATGCGGCCAACTTTCTGTACATGATGTTTGCTACCCCCTGTGAGGAATATGTGCCCAATCCGGTGTTGGTGAAAGCTTTCGATCGTATTCTGACGCTCCATGCCGACCATGAACAGAATGCTTCCACCTCTACCGTTCGTCTGGCAGGATCCAGTGGCGCCAACCCCTTTGCCTGTATCGCTGCGGGCATTGCGGCCCTGTGGGGACCTGCGCACGGGGGAGCGAACGAAGCCGTCCTGAAACAACTGGAAGAGATCGGCGATGTTTCCCAAGTCGGAAAATACATTGCCCGTGCCAAGGACAGAAATGATTCATTCCGGCTCATGGGCTTTGGTCATCGAATCTACAAACACATGGATCCGCGTGCCGGGGTGATGCGTCGGACCTGTCATGAAGTGTTGGCAGAGTTGGGCCTGCATAACGACCCCCTGTTCAAACTGGCCCTGGAATTGGAGCGAATTGCCCTGGAAGATGAATATTTCATCACCAAGAAACTTTATCCCAATGTGGACTTTTACTCCGGTATCGTCCTCCGGGCACTGGGCATCCCCACCAGCATGTTTACGGCGGTCTTTGCCATGGGCCGAACGGTGGGCTGGATCACCCAGTGGAATGAAATGATCAGCGATCCCCAGCAGAAGATCGGGCGTCCCCGTCAACTGTACGTTGGGCCTGTGCAGCGCGACTGGCTTCCGCTCGAAGCACGGGATCATTGAGCCACTGTGGGGGATAAGAGCATGAGCCAGAGTGAGGAAGAGGGTACGGCGCGGTCATGGATCGAATCTCAATACGCTCTGTGGCAGCAAACGCCAGAACAGGTGGATGCACACTGGCAAGCGTATTTCTTGGCACTGGAGCAGGGTACTTCAGGTCCTCGGCGCGAGAAAGGGTTGCCGGGGGGACAGGTGGCAGTGTTGCGCCTCATCAATGCCTACCGCTTTTTGGGACATCGGGTTGCGCACCTTGATCCTCTCGAACGCCATCCCTTGCCTGAAGTTCCGGAACTGACCCTGGACTACCATGGACTGGCCGACATCGATGAGTTTACGTCTTTTGAAACCGGATCATTGGTGGGGCCACCCCAGGCGTCGCTGAGTGATATTCTGAACCGTCTGAAACGAACCTATTGTGGGACCGTAGGCGTGGAGTATATGTATCTGACGGATACGGCACAGAAGCGCTGGATTCAGCAGCGCATGGAAAATTCTTCCGAAACGCCGGACCCTCGGGCCCAACGTGCGGTGCTGGCTCATCTGAGTGCGGCAGAAACTCTGGAGCGCTATTTGCATACCCGTTTCGTGGGACAGAAACGGTTTTCTCTGGAAGGTGGAGAATCGCTCATTCCCTGTCTCAATTCCCTGATCCATGAGGGGCGTGCTAAAGGGATCGAAGAAATTGTCATCGGCATGGCCCATCGCGGACGTCTCAATGTGCTGGTCAACTGTTTGGGACGATTGCCGCGCGACCTGTTTCTCGAATTTGAAGGGGTGCATGAGACTGGCTTGACCTCGGGAGATGTGAAATACCATCAGGGTTTCTCTTCCGACGTGGAAACACCGGCGGGTTCGGTGCATGTCACGCTGGCTTTCAATCCGTCGCATCTGGAAGTCGTGAATCCGGTGGTGGAAGGGTCCGTACGGGCGCGTCAGGATCGCCGGGGAGATACGAAGGGGCAATGGGTTCTCCCTGTCCTGATTCACGGCGATGCCGCCCTGTCCGGTCAGGGAGTGGTCATGGAAACGTTGGCCTTGTCTCAAACCCGGGGGTTCAGCACGGGAGGGACGCTTCACATCGTCATCAACAATCAGATCGGATTCACGACCTCGGACCCGCGCGATACCCGTTCCAGCACCTATTGCACAGATCTGGCAAAAATGACGGAAACCCCGGTCTTCCACGTCAATGGAGATGACCCTGAAGCCGTGTTGCGCATGCTGCGGGTGGCTCTGGACTATCGCACCACCTTCCATCGCGATGTAATGGTGGACATCGTCTGCTATCGCCGTCTCGGTCATAACGAGCAGGATGAACCGATGGTGACGCAGCCCTGGATGTACCGAAAAATACAGGCATTGCCCACCACGCGCCAGCGCTATGCAGCACAACTGATCCAGACCGCTCGCCTGACCCAGGAAGAAGCGGATGCGATGATCGAAGACTATCGGGCCGCCCTCGATCGAGGTGAATTGCCTGAATCCATCGTTCGACCTTCTCCCAAACTCCCTTATGCTCATGCGGCCCAATGGACACCGTATCGCCAGACCGATTGGCGTACGCCAGTGGATACCCGGATGACGCGCAACCGACTGACCCAACTGACCGAACGTCTGACCCAGATTCCGGAAGGATTCGAATTGCATTCCACGGTGCGTAAGGTGGTGGATCATCGGCGTCAGATGGGTGAAGGAACGCTGGCGGTGGATTGGGGGATGGGCGAGTCCCTGGCCTATGCCTCTCTGGTGGAGGAGGGCTATGGGGTACGCCTGTCGGGGCAGGATTGTGGGCGCGGAACCTTTTCCCACCGCCATGCTGTCTGGCATGACCAGAACCGGCAGCGTTGGGATGCGGGCATCCATATTCCCTTGCAGCATGTCAGCCCTACCCAGGCGCCCTTTACGGTGATCGATTCCATTCTTTCGGAAGAAGCCGTGCTGGGGTTTGAATATGGTTATGCTTCGGCTCAGCCTCGTTACCTCGTGCTTTGGGAAGCCCAGTTTGGCGATTTTGCCAATGGCGCCCAGGTGGTCATTGACCAATTCATCAGTTCGGCCGAGGCCAAATGGGGGCGACTCTGTGGCCTGACCCTGTTGTTGCCCCATGGCTATGAAGGGCAAGGCCCGGAACACTCTTCGGCGCGGGTGGAGCGCTACTTGCAACTCTGTGCCGATTACAATCTTCAGGTGTGCATTCCCAGTACGGCAGCCCAGATCTTTCACCTGTTGCGGCGTCAGATGCTGCGCCCTTTGCGCAAACCCCTCATCGTCATCACCCCTAAAAGCCTGTTGCGCCGCAAAGAGGCCAGTAGTCCCCTGGAAGAATTCACGACGGGCGGGTTTCAGCCCATTCTCGCCGAGGTGAGGGGGACCATCGATCCTGCGCTTGTACAACGGATCGTGGTATGTTCCGGAAAAGTTTATTACGATCTGGTGGCGGAACGCGCACAACGGAACATAGAGAACATCGCCGTGTTGCGTCTGGAACAACTCTATCCCTTTCCTCATGAGGAATTCGCTGCCCAGCTCGCCCGCTATCCCGCTGCCCACTCTGTACTCTGGTGTCAGGAAGAACCGGGCAATCAGGGAGCCTGGCATCGTATCCAGCATTATCTGGTGCGCCACCTGCGCCAGGATCAGCATTTGAGTTATGCTTTACGTCCCTCATCGGCTGCGCCTGCCGTGGGCTATCTCAACCTACACGAAGAACAACGCCGGGCATTCCTCGAGGCTGCCCTGACACTGTGACCATAGAGGTGTGACCATGTCCCTGGAAATCAAAGTCCCCCCCCTGGCTGAATCCATCACGGAAGCCACCATTCTTGTCTGGCATGTGACCGAGGGGGCGCTGGTGCAACGGGATCAAAAACTGGTGGATATCGAAACCGACAAGGTCGTGCTGGAAGTTCCGGCACCGCACGCGGGCGTGCTCCAGCGTATTCTCAAGGAGGTGGGGGATAAGGTTCAGTCCCACGATGTTCTGGCACTCATGGAAGAGAGTCAGGCGGAAATGCCTTCCTCTCCCCCGATTGTGCCCGATGTCCCTGTGCGGACCATGCCGGCGGCCGGTAAAATTTTGCGGGAACAGGGACGCGCGCCGCTTGCGGAAGGGGGCAGCGGACGGGGTGGGCGTATTTTGAAGGAAGACGTCATCAACGTTCCACCATCCCCTGAACGGGTTCCCCCCTCCTCTGTGGAAACGATTCCGGAGCTTTTGCCCGAAAAGCCGCGTCAGGAGCGCAGAACCCCACTCTCTCCCCTGCGCCGGCGGGTGGCCGAGCGCCTCATGGCGTCACAGTCGGGCACGGCCACTCTGACCACTTTCAACGAAGTGGATATGTCGGCAGTTCTGGCCTTGCGTCAACGCCACAAGGACTCTTTTGAAAAGAAGCATGGGATTCGTCTGGGCCTCATGTCCTTTTTTGTCAAGGCGGTCGTTTCTGCACTTCAGCGCTATCCGGTGCTCAATGCGCGCATCGAAGGTGAGGATTGGGTGACGCCCGAGTTCATCGATATCGGGGTAGCCATCGGCAGCAAACGGGGCCTACTGGTCCCTATCCTGCGCGATGCTCAATGCCTGAGCATGGCCGATATCGAACGTCAGATCGCAGATTTCTCCCAACGTGCCGATGCCGGGCATATTGCATTGGAAGAATTGTCAGGCGGAACCTTTTCCATTACCAACGGAGGGGTCTTCGGTTCCATGCTCTCCACGCCCATTCTCAATCCTCCCCAGTCCGCGATTCTGGGCGTTCATGCTACGCGCGACCGGCCCGTGGTGGTGGAGGGGGAAATCGTGATTCGCCCCATGAATTACCTCGCCCTGTCCTACGACCATCGACTCATCGATGGTCGTGAGGCGGTTTTGGGGCTGGTGGCCATGAAGGAGGGATTGGAAGACCCGACGCGTTGGCTTCTTGATCTATAAAAAATATTAAATATATCATGCAATCATTTGATTTGGTGGTTATTGGTGCAGGACCTGGAGGCTATATGGCAGCCTTGCGGGCAGCCCAACTGGGTTTGCGGGTTGCCTGCGTCGATGAGAGGGTAGATGCGCAACAGCGTCCCAGTCCGGGCGGAACCTGTTTGAATGTCGGGTGCATTCCTTCCAAAGCATTGCTGGAATCCTCTGCCTTGTATGCCCGGATCACCCAGGAAGCTGCGGGACATGGCATCGATACGGGTCCGGTCCAACTGGATGTGGCGCGCATGCAGGCACGTAAGGAAAAGATCGTACGGCAGTTGACTACCGGAGTTGGCTATCTCTTCAAAAAAAATGAGGTGTCTTTTATACCGGGATGTGCCAGTTTCAAAGGAAAAGAAGGGAATCAGATCCATCTGACCGTTCAACGCAAGGGTCAGGAAACGGAAGACATCGCCGCTCCTCAGGTGATCATTGCGACTGGCTCGGTTCCCCGGGCCCTGGAGGGTGTGCCCTTTGACCAGGAACGGATCCTTGACAGCACGGGCGGCTTGGCATTGACCACGGTTCCCCGCCAGTTGGTGATCGTGGGGGCGGGAGTCATCGGACTTGAATTGGGCAGCGTGTGGCAACGTCTGGGCAGTTCGGTCACTCTGCTGGAAACTCGGGATACTTTTTTACCGACTGCAGACCAGGAAGTGGCACAACAGACCCTGAAAATATTGACCCAGTCTCCAGGCCTCAGAATCGAGTTGGGAATACATCTGGAATCGGTTGAAAAAACAGCAGAATCCATAAAACTTAGATATACGCGCGGAGGGGAACTCCTGACGCTCGACGCCGATGTGCTGATACTCGCGCTGGGGCGTTGTCCCAACACCACGAAACTGGAATTGGAACGGGTGGGTTTGGTCCCCGATGCGCAAGGGTGTATTCCTGTGGATGCCCACTGCCGTACGCCGGTGGCGGGCGTGTGGGCAATTGGAGATGTGGTGCGTGGCCCCATGTTGGCCCATAAAGCAGAGGAAGAGGGGGTGGCCGTGGCCGAGCGTTTGGCAGGTCAGTTGCCCGAGGTGAATTTGGCTCATATCCCTGCGGTCATCTATACCGAACCCGAATTGGCCTGGGTCGGATTGACCGAGGAAGCCGCCCGGGCAGAAGGTAGGGCTGTGCGGATCGGGCGTTTTCCTTTTCAGGCCAATGGCCGCGCCAAAGCACGGGGCGCACCCCTAGGCTTGGTCAAAGTCATTGCCTGCGCCACCACGGATCGTATTCTGGGCGTTCATATCCTGGGCCCCGAAGCTTCAGAATTGATCGCCGAGGCAGTGGTGGCTCTTGAATTCCAGGCCTCCAGCGAAGATCTGGCGCGCATCGTCCATGCCCATCCCTCACTCAGTGAAGCTCTGCGCGAAGCCTGTCTGGGCGTGGACGGGCGCACGCTCAATCTGTGAGTCTTCCTGTGCCCGGTCCATTGCAATGGTATCAATCATTTCGGGCCCGACCCGATTATCGGGCCGATACGCTCCAATGGCCGGTGGTGGAAAAGTTGCAGGCCTTACACGATGCCCTGGTGGAATTCAAGGAGTATCGCCAGACCTTGCTGGCCCGCACCTTCGGAAACCGACGTCCGCCGCGCGGAATCTACCTGTATGGGGCCGTGGGACGAGGTAAGACCGTTCTTGTGGATGCTTTTTTTTCCACCTTGCCCTATCAACGCAAGAAAAGGCTGCACTTCCATGAATTCATGGCACAGGTGCATGAGCGACTCAACCAGTTGCAAGGACAGGAGGAACCGCTCCAGAGGGTGGCAGCGGAGTGGGTCGTGGAAACCCGGATCCTTTGCTTCGATGAGTTCCAGGTCAGTGACATTGCCGATGCCATGATCCTGCAACGTCTGCTGGAAACGCTGATCGAATGGGGGGCCGTACTGGTCCTGACGTCGAACCATGCCCCTGAAGACCTGTATTCCAACGGATTGCAACGGGAGCGTTTTTTCCCCACCATTGCCCTGATTCGGGACCGTCTCGATGTGATCGAACTGGAGGGAAATCAAGACCATCGTCAGGATGAGGCAGGAACCTCACCCCACTACCTGTACCCTTTGGATGTCGCGACACGCAGCCGTTTCGAAGCAGATTTCCGGCAGAGTTGCCCGCATCCCGAGGCGCGTGCCTGTCTGCTCCTCATGGAGCGTATCGTCCCGGTGCGGGGAGTCTGCGGACGTACGGTCTGGTTCGAGTTTGACGTACTCTGCGGCTCTGCACGGTCACAACGGGATTATCTGGAATTGGCTGCAGATTTCGATACCCTGTATCTGTCCGATGTTCCCCTCCTGACGGATAAAATGCGCGATGCTGCCCAGCGTCTGGTCTGGTTGGTGGACGTATGCTATGACAAGGGCATGAAGATGATGGTGTCGGCCGCGCTGCCGCCCACTGAACTGTATCCCGCCGGCATGAAAAGCGGTGACTTCCTGCGCACCGTCAGTCGCTTGCAGGAAATCCAGGGTGCTGACTGGCCAAAACTCAGGCGTGCAGGATGATGGCGTCGGCTTCGATTTCCACCAGCATTTCGGGGTCGATCAGGCGCTTGACTTCCACCAGGGTGGTGGCAGGGCGAATTTCACCAAAGTACTGGCCATGGGCACGGGCAATTTTTTCCCATTGATCGATCTGGGTGACGAAAATGCGCGTGCGGACCACATGGGTCAATTCAGCCCCGGCCCGTTTCAAGGCCTGCTCCAAGTTGGCCAGCGCCTGCAAGGTCTGGGCCTCGGGATCATTGAGTCCCACCAGGCGACCATCGGTACCGGTCCCGGTCGTGCCGGAAACGAATACTTGAGCGCCTACCTTGACGGCACGGGAATAGCCAATGATGGGTTCCCAGGTGGAACCACTGGAAATATTTTCTCGGGTCATGGAATTATCCTTCATAATCTGATCGAAAAATGACGCGGCATTGTACCGCACTCTGAATCAATGTTCTGGACACGGTCATGGATACTTCCCCCCCTTTGCATGTCGACAAGAAATCCCTGCGCCATTGGGCATTACAGCAACGCGCTCAAATTCCACCTGCCCAGCGCGAACGACGCAGTTTCGACCTGCATCGCCTGCTTCACGATCATCCGCGCTTCCAGGCGGCTCGGGTACTCCTGTTGTATGGGTCCATGGGTTCGGAACCGAATACCTGGCCGCTCTTGCGCGCGACCCTCAAACAGGGACGATCCCTGGTATTGCCCCGTATCGAGCGGGATACTTTGGCACTCTATCGGGTACGGGATCTCGACACCGAACTGGGTCCTCCTGGTCTCTGGGGGCTACGGGAACCTCTTCCGCATCTCTGTGACCCCGTGCGTCCGGAGACCCTCGATTTCATTCTGGTCCCCGGCCTGCTCTTTGATGTGCAGGGGGGGCGCCTGGGTTATGGGGGCGGGTATTATGACCGCCTGTTGTCCAAGGCTCCCCGCGCTTGGCGCCTGGCCATGGCTTTTCGCGAACAGTGCGTGGATGAGGTTCCACGGGAGCCTCATGATCTGCCCATTCATGAGGGTCTGAATGACGCAGGGACTTTTTTCGTGACAACGGAACATCCATGAGCGGAGCAGAGGACAGGGGTTTGGAACGCATTTCCAAGGTGATGGCGGCACGCGGTCTGTGTTCACGGCGTGAAGCCGATCAATGGATCCTTCAGGGCTGGGTGCTTCTGGATGGAAAAAAGATCATGGAGTTGGGCACAAAAATGACTCCCGACCAGATCCTGACCGTGGCGCCTGCGGCACGACGCGCGCAGCGGCAATGGGCGACGGTGCTTTTGAACAAACCCGTCGGGGTGGTGTCGGGACAGGCGGAGGATGGGTATCGTCCGGCGGTGCAACTGGTGACTGCCGAAAATCGCTGGAGTGAAGATGCGGCAACGGGCGCTTGGACTCCGGCGCTGATCCGTGGTCTGGCTCCGGCCGGAAGATTGGACATCGATTCCACGGGGTTGTTGGTTCTGACCGGGGATGGTCGTGTGGCTCGGACCCTCATCGGGGCAGATTCCACGGTGGAAAAGGAATACCTGGTGCGCGTGTCGGGGCGTTTGCCTTCCCAGGGATTGAAACTCCTCAATCATGGGTTGTCCCTCGATGGTCGGGCCTTACGTCCGGCACAGGTCGATTGGCAGAATCCTGATCAGTTGCGTTTCATCCTGAAGGAAGGACGCAAACGCCAGATTCGGCGCATGTGTGAATTGGTGGGGTTGCGTGTCACCGGACTGAAGCGGGTACGGATCGGAAACGTGCGCCTGGGCGCATTGCCTCTGGGACAATGGCGCCTGCTTGGGGAAGAAGAACATTTCTAAATTGAGGAGAACCGACGTGAATTATATTCCCCCGCTGGATGACATGGCCTTCGTGGTCAAGGAATTGTTGGGACTCGAACCCTTGGCGGCCCTTCCGGGCGGAGAAGGAGCGGAAGCCGCATTGTTCGATGCCGTGCTGGCAGAATCAGCGCGCCTGACCCGGGAAGTGTTGGTGCCCCTGAATTCTGTGGGCGATCACGAGCCCGCCCGTCTCGAGGGAGGAAACGTTGTCACGCCACGGGGATTCAAAGCGGCCTACGAGCAATTTCTGGCGGGAGGCTGGAACGGTCTGACGGCCCCTGCGGATTTTGGCGGACAGGGTCTACCCTCCATTTTCGCCGCACCTCTGGAAGAGATGTGGCATGGGGCCAACATGGCCTTCACTCTGGGGCCTTTGCTGACCCGAGGGGCCGTGGAAGCCATCGACTATGCGGGAACGGCGGCCCAGAAAGCACGCTATCTGCCTAATCTGATCACGGGAACATGGATGGGGACCATGAACCTCACCGAACCCCAGGCGGGCTCGGATCTGGGGGCCCTGCGTACTCGTGCCGTGCCTGCAGAGGATGGGACCTATCGCATCACCGGACAAAAAATTTTCATCACCTACGGTGATCAGGATTGGACGGAGAACATCATTCATCTGGTTCTGGCCCGTCTTCCCGATGCGCCTGCCGGGGTGCGTGGCCTGTCACTTTTCATCGTGCCCAAGGTTCTCCTGAATGACCAGGGAAACCTTGCCGTGCCCAACCAGGTGCGTACCGTTTCCCTCGAGCATAAACTGGGAATTCATGGCAGTCCCACCTGCATGCTCAGTTATGGGGATGAAGGAGGTGCCTGGGGAGAGTTGCTGGGAGAACCCCATCGTGGTCTGGAGTTGATGTTCGTCATGATGAATGCGGCGCGTTTTTCCGTGGGCGTGCAGGGTTTGGCTATTGGCGAACGGGCTTATCAGGGGGCGCTGGAGTACGCACGCACGCGTATTCAAGGCGTGCCGGCGGGGGAAAGCCAACTTCGGCCCATCGTCCATCATCCCGACGTACTGCGCATGCTGGTGGACATGGATGCGCGTCTGCAGGCAGGGCGCACCCTGGCCTATTATGCGGGCTGGATGATCGACCGGGCGCACTTTGAAACCGATCCTCAGCGCAAGGCCTGGGCACAACGCCGCTCGGACCTGTTGACTCCCCTGGTGAAAGGGCATTGTACGGAACTGGGCGTCTGGGCCAGCAATGTGGCCCTGCAGGTTTTTGGCGGCATGGGTTTCATCGAGGAGACGGGGGCCGCCCAGCATTACCGCGACGCCCGAATCACTACCATCTACGAAGGCACGACGGGGATTCAGGCCAATGATCTGGTGGGGCGCAAACTTTGGCGTGACCAGGGGTTGGCTGTGCGCGAACTCCTCGAAGAAATTTCTGCGACCCTGAAAGAGTTTCAAGAGGGTGAGAGGATCGGAACAGCGGTGATCCAGGCACTGGCAGAAGTACTGAAATTGACGGTACAGGCTACCGAACGACTGCTGCGTCAGGGCGCAGCGGATCCCCGTTGGGGACTGGGCGTGGCGGTCCCCTATCTGCATCTGCTCAGTCTCTGTGTGAGTGCCTGGTGGATGGCACGTAGTGCATGGGTTGCCGCACAGGGCAGAGGGGGATTGACCGCCGAATTCTATCAACAGAAGCAGAATGTCGTATCATTTCACGCGGCTCATGTCTTGCCCCAGGCCTTGGTACTGGCCCGTCAAATCGAAGCTCCCGGAGATCTGCTTGAGTCCCTGCGTTCCTCCATGGCGGGGGATGGAACGGTAATACATTGAGGAATATGATGAAAAAATTGCTTTATCAGTTGGATACGGACCTCCTGCCGTCCATTTTCGACAACGTGGTTGCTCATGACGGCGGTGCCGATCAGGTAATTCCCTACGGCGGAATCACTCCCAACAATGTCGGTCCCCTGGTGGAAGGGGCCATTTTTACCCGTGCGCCCAAGGATAAAAAAAATACGGCCATATTCGTGGGCGGGAGTGATCTGGTGGCTGGCGAATCTCTCCTGGCGGCTATCCAGAACAAATTCTTCGGCAAGTTTCGGGTTTCCCTGATGCTCGACAGTAATGGCGCCAATACGACGGCAGCGGCTTGTGTGGCCTGGCTGACTCAAGGGCGTTCGGTCGTGGGCAAACAGGCGATCGTGCTTGGGGGCACCGGGCCGGTGGGACAACGGGTTGCCATCATGCTGGGTCGAGCAGGGGCCGAGGTGACCGTGACGGGCCGTCAACTGGAACGGACTCAGCAAGTTTGTGCCTACCTCAACCGACGTTTTGGATCGAGGCTCACTGCTGCAGCTGCTCCCGATCTGGAAAGTCGCGGGCAGTGTATTCAAGGCAAGGAAATCGTGGTTTCTACTGGGGCCTCCGGCGTGACCATGCTGGAGGAAAACCAGTGGGCGCAGACAACCGGGCTGGAACTGATCGCCGATGCCAATGCTTCTCCACCTGTGGGCATTGGCGGGATCGATATGACAGACCGGGCCACTCTGCGCCATGGAGTCCTCTGTTTTGGTCCCCTGGGCTTCGGAGCCCTAAAATTGACCCTGCATCGGGAATGCATCGGACGCTTGTTCGACAGCAACGATCTGGTGCTGGATGCAGAAGCGATTTTCGAGCGGGCCTGTACCTTGGTGGCCGCTCCTCTTTAAGAACCTTTGTTTCTCGCATGAGCGGGAAGTACCAATTTCAGGAGTAACGATGACGACTCAACCCATTGCAGATTTTTTGGAAGAACTGGCCAGTGCAACACCGACTCCTGGGGGAGGAGGGGCTGC
This sequence comes from Pseudomonadota bacterium, assembly GCA_021828745.1. The sequence continues at coordinate 13,658 of JAJZDE010000004.1, read as the reverse complement.
GGCCTTGATGGGCGCCATGGGCGCCAGCCTGATTGCCATGGTGGCCCGCGTCACAGCGGGCAAAAAAGGACAGGACACGCTGATTCCGGAAATGGAACGGCAAATCATGGAGGCTGAAGCATTGCGTCAGGAATTCACTGCCATGATCAGCGCCGATGCCGTGGCTTTTGATGGGCTGATGAGCGCTTTCAAATTACCCAAGGATAGTATGGAGGCCATCGATCGTCGTGCAGCCATCATTCAGCAAGGGTATCAGAATGCGACGGAAGTGCCTCTGTCCTGTATTCGTGCCTGTTTGCATGGTCTTGCTGTGGCGCACCGCTCGGCCGAGCAGGGACATCGCAATGTTCTCAGTGACAGTGGGGTGGCGGTTCATGCGCTGCTGGCTGCTCTGCGCAGCGCCATTCTCAATGTTCAGATCAACGTGCCTGCCATCAAGGACCAGACTTTCGTCGATGCCGCCTTGGAGGAGGTACGGGCGGCCGAAGAGGCAGCCAGTACCGGCGCAGCGATCACCTTGGGCGTGGTCACTGCACGCTTGTCCTAAAGGTTGGAGTATTGGGGACCGCTTCCTCCTTCCGGAGGAACCCAGCGGATATTCTGCTGGGGGTCTTTGATATCGCAGGTCTTGCAGTGGATACAGTTGGCCGCATTGATTTTCAGGTGTCGTTCCGGGGTATTCGAGTTTATGATCTCGTAAACCCCAGCAGGGCAATAGCGGGTTTCCGGCGAGCGATAGATCTCCCAGTTGACGGTGAGGGCCATTTTTGGGTCAGCCAGGATCAGGTGATCTGGCTGGGTTTCTTCATGGGTGGTTTGCGCCAGAAATACCGAAGAGAGCCGATCAAAGGTCAGTTTTCCATCGGGTTTGGGATAAGCGATCGGCGTGCAGAGATTGGCAGGGCGGAGGGTCTGATGGTCGGCATGGGCATGAGCAAGTGTCCAGGGGGCACGGCCTCGCCAAAGCCAGGTATCCAGCGCCGCATGGAGTAAGCCGGGAATCAGTCCCCAGCGAAAACCGGGACGCAGGTTGCGTACGGCTTGCAGTTCCTGACCGACCCAGGAGGTGCGCAAGGCCGGTTCATAAAGGGTGCATTCCGACACTTGCGCGGTAGCATTCAGATGTGCGTACAGGGACTCTGCAGCGATCATGCCTGATTTGAGGGCCGTGTGACTGCCTTTGATCTTGCCGACGTTGAGAAACCCCGCACTGTCTCCGATCAGAATGCCGCCCGGGAAACTGAGCCGGGGAATGGACTGCCAACCTCCTTCATTCAGGGCGCGGGCCCCATAAGCAATCCGCCGCCCCCCTGCAAACAAGGCGCTCAGGGCAGGGTGGGTTTTGAAACGCTGGAATTCCTCGAAGGGACTGAGGTAAGGGTTTGTATAATCCAGCCCCACCACGAATCCGACGGATACCCGGTGTTCATCCAGGTGATAGACCCAGGACCCGCCGTAGGTATTCGCATCGAGGGGCCAACCAACCGTATGGGTGACCTGCCCGGGACGGTATGAAGGAGAGTCCACTTCCCAGATTTCCTTGAGCCCCAGACCATAGGTTTGGGGTTGAGAGTTTGCAGATAGGGAAAAGCGTTCATTCAACTGGCGAGCCAGAGACCCTCGGCACCCCTCTGCAATCACGGTTTGTCGAGCTCGCAACTCCATTCCGGGTTGAAAGCGGGGGCCGGGTTGACCATCCTTGAAGCGTCCCACATCACCCGTCAATATCCCCTGAACTTCTCCCTCGGCTCCCAGCAACACGTCAGTGGCTGCAAATCCGGGGTAGATTTCCACGCCCAAGGCTTCGGCTTGAAGGGCCAGCCATTTGCATACCTCCCCCAAACTGACGATGTAGTTACCCGCATTGTGGAGTTGTGGCGGAGTGGGAAGACGCCAGGCACGATGTTGGGTCAGGAATAAAAATTGGTCTTCCGTGACGGCGGTGATCAGAGGGGCGCCGCGTTGTTTCCAGTCGGGAAAGAGTTCGCTGAGGGCACGAGGTTCCATGACGGCACCAGAGAGGATATGGGCGCCCACTTCGGCGCCTTTTTCCAGGACGCACACGGAGAGTTCCTGGCCCTGACTCAGGGAAAGTTGCTTCAAGCGGATGGCACAGCCCAATCCGGCCGGCCCTGCGCCCACAACTACCACGTCATACGTTAGACTGTCCCTTTGGGTCATGGATCACGGCAGAGGAATAAAGGGAGTAATTATACCCACACTTGGGGAACCAATAGGAGAAGGAAATGGTCCATGAATGACAGGATGGAAAACGACAACAAGGATGATCCCATGCCCCAAACGTCTACGCGCGTGTTATCCCTGGCTTCCCACATGACTGGGCAGGCCTCTACAGGATCGCCCGAGGTTCAGGAACCCATGATTCCGGTACCCACGGCCACGGAAAGGGAAATTGACCAGCAGTTGGTGGAACGGGCTCAGCATGGGGATAAACTGGCTTTTGAATTGTTGGTCATCAAGTATCAACGCAAGTTGCTCCGCCTGATAGGACGGTTGGTTCGTGATCCGGCCGAGGCGGAAGACGTGACGCAAGATGCCTTTATCAAGGCCTACCGCGCATTGGGCTCTTTCCGTGGGGACTCGGCTTTCTATACCTGGCTTTACCGTATCGGTGTCAATACGGCAAAAAACTTTCTCATGAATCAGGGGCGTCGCATGCCCTCGTCCATCGGGGTGGAAGAAGCCGAATACTATGAGGGCAATGATCTTCTTCAGGACGTGAATACTCCGGAAGCGGAGTTATTGAGCCGCGAATTGGCGCGCACCGTCAACGACAGTATGGAAGCACTTCCGGAGGAGTTGAAAACAGCCATTCGCTTGAGGGAAATCGAAGGTCTGTCCTATGAAGACATTGCAACCATGATGAATTGCCCGATTGGAACGGTGCGTTCCCGCATATTTCGGGCCCGGGAAGCCATTTCGCATAAATTGAAACCCTTGCTGGAGGTTTTGGGGAGCAAAAGATGGTAATGGAAGATATGGAACTGGAGCGCCTGTCCGCTGCCATGGATGGAGAGTTGGACGACGAGAAGTTGCCCCGGTTACTCGGGGGATGCCGCCGCGATCCAGTCTTGCAGGAATCATGGTACGCTTTTCATTTGATTGGTGAAACATTGCGTGATCCTCAGTTGCCCCCGGTACACCTGCATGGTCGGGTAGCCCAGGCCCTCAAGGATGAACCGACGGTGCTGGTGCCCGGTAAATCATCCGTGGGCTCCGTTCCGCTGGATGGGGTGACTCAACGACGCTGGCTGGCCATGGCCGCTGCCATTGCTGTTGTGGTCCTGACTACGGCCTTGCTCCGACCGGGTTTGCCGACCAACCCGGTTATCGCACAACAAGAACCCAGCGCGCCTGCTTTGATTGAAAACAGCGTTTCTGACAAGGACATTCAGACCTTCGTCGCATTGCATCGGCAGGGTTCTCCGCTGTCCGAGTTCCAAACTGTCGATTACACGCCACAAACGATTGCTCAACGATAGTGGGTGCGGGAAGGGTGCGTTTCTCGATCATGAAGGCATTCGGCAAAGGGATTGTTCCCATCATCGGCCTGCTGGTCTGTGGGGTGGTACAAGCAGGATCCGAGTTTGTCAGTGACCCTCTCTCTTTGCTCGGTCAATTGAGTCATGCAGCTCATGATCAATCCTACAGTGGTACCTATGTGGTTCAGCGCGGCAGCGAAATGGAATCGTCCAGGATCGTGCATACCCATATTCACGGAGAGGAAGTGACCCGCATCGAGGTACTGGACGGGCGTCCTCGAGAGATCATCCGAGACGGCAAGGAAACACGTTGCTATTATCCGGTACAACATAAGATTCGCATCGAGAAAGGCTACACTCGGCGTCTTTTTCCCGCTTTGATAGAAGTTCCCTATGAGCAATACCTCCGGTTTTACGAGATTTCCAGGGTCGGGATGAATCGTGTGGCAGGACGGGATTGTCAGCGCATTTTGCTCCGTGCACGGGACCGTCAACGTTTCGATCACGAGTTTTGTGCTGATGCGAACACGGATTTGATTCTCAAGGCGGTGACCTATGATCAACACCATGAACCTCTGGAAACATTGCTCTTCACTGAAGTTTCCGAGGGTGACTCCACTTCGCCGGAACTCCTGAAATCCACTTATCCAGAGTCAAACCATTGGAAAAAAGTTTTTTTCCCTCCCCCTGTGGTAGATCGTCTGTCCTATCAGTGGAGCATCCCGGCTTTGCCCTCGGGTTTTGGCCAAGTGCTGCAGATGTCCATCCAGTCGGCGTCGGTGCCGGGAGCGCCCTTCGAACATCTGGTATTTTCTGATGGATTGTCTTCATTTTCAATATTCATCAAGCCATTACAAGGGGAAGATTTTCGTCCGGTTCAGGCACGACTCCAGTCCAGTGCACTGAGTTATTATTCCGGGACGGTTGGGCAGCACCGCATCGTGGTGGTAGGTGAGATTCCTCAAGAGGTTGTCACCGCCATAGGACAATCCATGACCATAACGGAGGAAACACATTGATGAAACGATTGTTACTGCTCGGACTGCTGGTGTTGGGTACGGGACTGGCGCAGGCTGAAAACCTGCCTGACTTTACCGATATCGTGGACCATGAATCCAATACGGTGGTCAACATCAGCGCCATCACCAAGGCACATTCCGAAGGAGAAACCAATTCAAGGATTCCTGAACACGATCCCATGCTCGAGTTTTTCCGTAACTTTGGGATACCCGTGCCTGAAATGGGACCTCAAGGTCAGGGCATGGAATCCAGTTCCATGGGGTCCGGCTTCATTATTCGCCCGGATGGTTACATCCTGACCAACGGCCATGTGGTCCAGGGTGCAGACGAAGTGACCGTCAAACTGCTCGACAAACGTGAATTCAAGGCCAAAGTCATCGGTATCGATCCCAAGACCGATGTGGCTCTACTCAAGATCGATGCCACCGGTTTGCCCACTATCAAAGCCGGGGATCCTGCCAAAGCGCGGGTTGGGGAGTGGGTGGTGGCGATTGGTTCTCCCTTTGGTTTCGAGAGCACCGTGACCAAGGGCATCATCAGTGCCAAAGGACGATCTCTGCCCCAGGAAACCCTGGTACCGTTCATCCAGACAGATGTGCCCATCAATCCCGGTAATTCAGGGGGACCTCTTTTTGATATGAAAGGGGAGGTGATCGGCATCAATTCCCAGATATACAGCCGGACGGGGGGATACATGGGATTGTCTTTTGCCATTCCCATCGATGTCGCCCTTCAGGTTGCCGATCAACTGCGCCTTCATGGCAAGGTAAGCCGAGGTTGGCTGGGGGTCGTCATTCAGGAAGTGACCAAGGAACTGGCCGACTCCTTCGGTTTGCCTAAAGCCGAAGGCGCGCTGGTGGTGGCCGTTCAGAAAGGATCTCCGGCAGAACGGGCCGGCATTCGCCCCAGCGATATCATTCTTCGCTTCGACGGCAAGACGGTGAGCAATCAAACTGATCTGCCGCGCATCGTCAGTGCGATCAAATCCGGTTCCGAAGTTTCTACAGTGATCTGGCGTAAGGGTGCTGAGCATTCACTGTCCGTATCGGTGGGGAATATGCCCGCCGAAAAAATCGCTCAGGCCGAAGGCGGAAGGGCGATCCATGGGGGTGTCCCCGCTGGCCCGGCAGCCCGATTGGGTCTGGCAGTGGCGGATCCGGGAGAGGGACAGGAGGGCGTCATCATTACGGGAGTTCGAGGCGAAGCGGCGCAGGTAGGGTTGGAGCAGGGCGACCAGATTCTTTCGATGAATAACAATGAGTGCCATTCAGTCCGGGAATTCAACCGGTTGGTGGAAAAACTCAAGGGGCCGGTGCGTGTGGCATTGCTCGTCAAACGGGGAGATAGTCCGCCAGAATTCATCACTCTTCTCCTGCAGTGAGTTCTAACAGTATGACTATTCTGGATTTTAGGCTAGAATAGCGGGTCTGTGGGCGCTGCTCCAGCGCTCCTTCCCCGGAAGGGCATCGCTGGATGCCCTTTTTTGTCTACACAGGAAGCAGGATGTCATTGATTCGAAATTTTTCTATCATTGCCCACATCGATCACGGCAAGTCCACTCTGGCAGACCGATTGATCCAGTTGTGCGGTGGTTTGTCGGCGCGTGAAATGGAGGCCCAGGTCCTTGACAGCATGGATCTGGAACGAGAGCGCGGCATCACGATCAAGGCCCAGACTGCCGCACTCGAGTACAAGGCCAAGGACGGTCAGATCTATCACCTCAACCTGATCGATACTCCGGGGCACGTGGATTTTTCCTATGAAGTATCGCGTTCCCTGGCGGCTTGTGAAGGGGCCATCCTGGTGGTGGACGCCTCTCAGGGAGTGGAAGCCCAGACCGTTGCTAATTGCTATACCGCCATCGAGCAGGGTGTGGAAGTTTTTCCAGTGCTCAATAAAATCGATTTACCCTCTGCCGAACCCGAGCGGGTGATGGCGGAAATCGAGGACATCATCGGCATTCCGGCGACCAATGCCCTGCAGATCAGCGCCAAGACCGGTGTTGGCGTGGAGGAGGTGCTGGAAGCCGTCATTGCGCGCATTCCTGCGCCGCAGGGTTCCGTGGACGCCCCGCTCAAAGCCCTCATCATCGACTCCTGGTTTGATAATTATGTCGGGGTGGTGATGCTGGTGCGGGTGATGGAAGGAAAGTTGCGTCCGCGCGACAAGATACTCCTGATGTCCACGCACTCGACTCATCTGTGTGAGCAGGTCGGGGTATTCACACCCAAATCATTGTCTCGAGAATCCCTGAGTGCGGGAGAGGTGGGGTTTGTCATTGCAGGCATTCGGGAATTACAGGCTGCGCGGGTTGGAGATACCCTCACTCTGGCGCTGCGTCCGGCAGAAACCGCCTTGCCTGGCTTTAAAGAAATCAAGCCACAGGTGTTTGCCGGCCTCTATCCGGTAGAGACAAACCAGTACGACGCACTCCGTGATGCACTCGAAAAGCTTCGCTTGAACGATTCATCGCTTCACTTCGAACCGGAAACCTCACAAGCTCTGGGATTCGGATTTCGTTGTGGCTATCTGGGCTTGCTCCATATGGAAATCGTTCAGGAGCGATTGGAGCGCGAATATGATATGGATCTCATCACCACAGCACCCACCGTGGTTTATGAAGTGGTGTTGCAGGATGGGACCCTGATGGAAATAGAGAACCCGGCGCGTTTGCCCGATCCCTCCAAAATCGCCGAAATTCGGGAACCCATCATCACGGCCACCATGTTGTTGCCTCAAGACTATGTGGGACCGGTGATCACCCTGTGTAATCTGAAACGTGGCGTTCAGGTGGACATGCAATACTTGGGCCGGCAGGTGGTCCTTACTTACGAGTTGCCTCTGAATGAGGTAGTCATGGACTTTTTTGATCGACTCAAATCCGTCAGCCGTGGCTATGCCTCCATGGATTATGAATTCAAGACGTTCCGTGCAGCTGATCTGGTCAAACTGGATATCCTCATCAATGGGGAACGGGTGGACGCTTTGTCTCTGGTGGTTCACCGGGCCAACAGCCAGTACCGTGGGCGGGAATTAGTGGCCAAGATGCGCGAGTTGATCCCTCGACAAATGTTCGATGTGGCCGTACAGGCAACCATCGGGGCCCACATCATCGCGCGCGAGAACGTCAAGGCCCTGCGCAAGAATGTGTTGGCCAAATGCTATGGGGGCGATATTTCGCGCAAACGAAAGTTACTGGAAAAGCAAAAAGCCGGGAAGAAGCGTATGAAACAGGTCGGCAGTGTGGAAATTCCTCAGGAAGCCTTTCTGGCCATCCTGCAAGTGGAGAATAAGTGATGGATCTGTTTTATTGGGGGATTGCGGGCCTCATTCTGTCCGTACCTGTGGTGGGGTGGGATTTATTGGCGCGTCGGCGTCAGGCCCCTTCGAGTTTGGCTCTGAACAATCTGATTCAAGGAGCATGGTTGCTCTTATTCGTGTGCGGGTTTGGCCTCTTGCTCAAGATCACCGGGTTTTCAGAAATTCTTCTGTCCGCCAGCATTCTGACGGGCCTGGTGGTGGGTTGGGACAGGTGGCGCTGGCGCCGGGGGGGGCGAATGGAAGCTCATCAGGATGCCCCTTGGTTGGAAATTTCAAAAAGTTTTTTTCCTGTCATTCTGGCGGTATTCGTGGTTCGATCTTTTCTATTCGAACCGTTCAAGATTCCCTCGGGGTCCATGATTCCCACGCTACGCATCGGCGATTTTATCCTTGTCAACAAGTTTGATTACGGTTTGCGCCTGCCCATCACCAATCGGGTATTCATTCCGGTGCACCAACCGCAACGCGGCGACGTCATGGTCTTCAAATATCCGAAGGATCCTTCCACCAACTATATCAAGCGGGTTGTGGGATTGCCGGGTGACGTGGTGACCTATGTCAACAAGCGTCTGATCATCAATGGTCAGGAAGTTCCCACCCTCCATGACGGGAACTTTGGGGATGTGGATCAACCTCTGACCTATGCGACATTCAATCATTACTCTGAGCGGCTGGGGACCCATCTCCATGAAATGATTACCCTTGACGGACAAGTTCCCGTATTTCTCGCCGAAGTTCGTAATTTCCCCTTCCGTTCGGCTTGTGTGTATGGAGACGAAGGATTTACCTGCAAGGTTCCCCAGGGGCATTATTTCGTGATGGGGGATAACCGTGACCGCAGTTCAGACAGTCGCTACTGGGGCTTTGTTCCGGATGAAAATATTGTGGGCAAGGCTGTACTGGTGTGGATGAACTTCCAGGATCTCCACCGGATCGGGCGTTCCATTCCCTGATGCGGACCGTTCCATCGTGACTTCTCCGACAGGTTTGGAACAACGTCTGGGTTACACTTTTCGGGATGCCGCTCTGCTCAGGCAAGCATTGACCCATCGCAGCCACTCTGCCCTTCATAACGAGCGGTTGGAATTTCTGGGAGATGCCATCCTCAATATGGTCGCTGCCCAAGTCCTCTACGAACGTCACCCGCATTGGAATGAAGGAGAATTGAGCCGTGTTCGTTCGCTTCTGGTCAATCGGGAAGCCCTCCATCGCATGGCTCAGTTTCTCGATCTGGCTCCCCTGATCCGATTGGGCAGCGGTGAACTGCAAGGTGGGGGAAGACAGCGTTCCTCCATTCTTGCAGATGCCATGGAAGCCGTTTTCGGAGCGCTCTACCAGGATGGCGGGTTGACCCCGGTGATCCCGCTCATCACCCGTCTTCTGGAACAGGCCGGTCTGGATTCCGCTGCGCTTCAGCAGGGTGGCGATAAAGATGGAAAAACTCGTCTTCAGGAGTGGCTGCAGGCGCGTCGTCACCCTCTACCCATCTACGAATTGCTGGCGCGCGAAGGGGCGGATCATGCCCCCCACTTCCGGGTTCGTTGTCAGGTGCAGGGCAAGGAAGCGTTGGGGGAGGGAGGGAGTCGGCGCGATGCGGAACAGCAGGCTGCCCTCAATATCCTTCAACAACTGGAGACCTGATCATGCGTGTCGGTCGCATTGCCCTGGTAGGGCGCCCCAATGTGGGTAAATCCACGCTTCTCAATCAGTTGGTAGGACAGAAGTTGAGCATTACTTCCCGTCGGGCACAGACTACGCGCGTTCAGGTCCAAGGGATCCTGACCCTGCCTGAAGTCCAGATGATCTTTGTGGATACTCCCGGTTTTCAGCAGCAGCATGAGGGAATGCTGTACCGCTCCATGAACCGGAGTGTGACCGATGCTCTGGGAACCGTGGATCAGGTCGTCATGGTCGTCGAGGCCCTGCGTTGGACCCCTGCAGATCAAGCCATTCTGCTGCAGATTCCGGCCGGGATACGCCCCCTGCTGGTGATCAACAAGGTGGATCGGGCCGTTTCTTCGGAGCGGATGATCCACTATTTGCAGGAACGCCAGGAAGAAACACGGTTTTCTGCCATTTTTCCGGTCAGCGCCTTGCAGCGTTCCAGCCTGGACCCCCTGGTCCGATATCTCGGTCAACACTTGCCGGAAGGCCCGCTTCAATATGAACCGGATCAGGTCAGCGATAGAACGGAACGTTTTTTTGTGGGGGAATTCATCAGGGAACAAATTTTTCGTCAGTTGGGAGACGAATTGCCTTATGCCACGGCAGTGATGATCGACCGATATGTTCAGGAAAAGCGTTTGATTCGAATCGAAGCCACCCTGTTGGTGGACAATCCGGGTCAAAAAGCCATCCTCATCGGTCAGCAGGGCAGTCGTCTCAAGGCCATCGGTACTGCCGCCCGTCTGCAGATCGAAAAATTCCTAGAGTCTAAGGTTTATCTCGGTTTGTGGGTCAAGGTCAAGAGTGGTTGGGCTGAAGACGGTACCTTGCTCAAACAGTTGGGTCATGACTTCTGAAAGACGCGGGACGACCCACGAGGATCAGGGTTTCGTCCTTCATACCACCCCTTGGCGCGAAACCAGTCTGGTGGTGGAGGTTCTAACCCCGCACAGCGGACGGATTTCTCTGGTGGCCAAGGGAGTCCGTCGTCCCCGCGCTGCCCTGCGTGGAGTATTGCAGCCCTTTCAACCCCTTCATCTGGTATGGTACGGTCAGGAAGGACTGCGCATTTTGAAAAGTGCCGAATGGCAAGGGGGATTGCCTTTATTGCAGGGACGGGCGTTATTTTGCGGCTTTTACCTCAATGAATTGCTCTTTCGCATGGTGGTTCCAGAAGATAACCAGGAACTTCTGTTCGAATCTTACCGACGGGCCTTGTCCCGTTTGGCGCTGGAGACGGTACAAGAACCCATTTTGCGGACTTTCGAGTATGAATTATTGCGGAGTATGGGGGTTGCTCCGGTTCTGGATCGGGAATCCCTGACAAACCTGCCCGTGGTTGCTGAAGTTCTTTATGGTTTGGACCTGGACGGTGCGGTTGTCCGGCTCGGTCCGGACCAGGAGAATGCAGTACAATGCCACGGCAAGACTTTGCTGGATATGGCCAGAGGCAATTATGGAGATCCGCGTTCCGCCCTGGAGTGCAAGCGGGTCATGCGCTGGTTGCTCCAGGTTCATCTGGGTGGGCAGGAATTGCATACCCGTCGTATTCTTCAGGAGATTCCCACGTTATGATCCAACTGGGCGTAAATATCGATCATATTGCCACGCTTCGCCAAGCTCGTGGTACCCGTTATCCCAGTCCGGTACGAGCCGCTTTGTTGGCCGAATATGCCGGAGCCGATGCCATTACGCTGCACCTGCGCGAAGATCGGCGTCACATTCAGGACCGCGACCTGGAAATCCTGCGTGAGGTGTTGACCATCCGGATGAATCTGGAAATGGCCGTGACCGACGAAATGTTGGCCATTGCGACGCGCATCCGTCCCCATGACGCCTGTCTGGTGCCGGAACGGCGCCAGGAATTGACCACGGAAGGGGGGTTGGACGTGGTTCAGCAGTTTGAACGGATACGCCATGCCTGTACGGTTTTGGCGGCGGCAGGGGTGCGGGTTTCCCTGTTCATCAATGCGGATCGGGAACAACTGGAAGCCGCCCAGGCCGCAGGTGCTCCGGTGGTGGAGTTGCATACCGGGCAGTATGCCGAAATGGAGGGGGAAGAAGAGATCCTCAAGGAACTGGAACGGATTCGCATGGCCACCGAACTGGGCACCCGTCTGGGCCTGCGGGTCAATGCCGGGCATGGACTGAATTACCATAATACCCGTCCCATCGCGGCCTTGCCCCTGATTCGTGAACTCAACATAGGCCATGCCATCGTGGCTCATGCGCTTTTTGTGGGATGGGAAAGTGCCGTGCGTGAAATGAAAGCCCTCATCCTTGGGGCTACGGTATGATAAGGGGCATGGGGGTGGATCTGGTTTCCCTGGAACGGATCGATGGCGTATGGAAGCGTCATGGTGAACGCTTTCTAAAGTACCTGCTGACACCGGAGGAACGGACACACTTTTCTCGGCAAGCCGCCCCGGAACGCTTTCTGGCCAAACGTTTTGCTGCCAAAGAAGCTTTTTCCAAGGCGGTGGGGACGGGCATGCGTACGCCGGTGCTGTGGCGGTCCATTGGAACCACCCACGATGCGCTGGGCGCGCCCCAACTGGTATTTGAGGAACCGCTCGCAACCTGGTTGCAGGATAGAGGAATTACCCGAACATGGCTTTCCATCACCGATGAAAAATCTCATGCATTCGCCTGCGTGGTTCTGGAGGGAGTATGAACCCGGGGCCTGTGATGCTGGATGTTGCCGGTCTGGAACTTCGGCCCGAAGAAAAGGATCTTCTGCGTCATCCCGCAACTGGGGGGGTCATCCTTTTTTCGCGTAATTATGAGAACAAGGCACAGGTTACCCATTTGATCCGTTCCCTGCGTGCCGTGCGGCCCGAATTGCTGGTGGCGGTGGACCACGAGGGGGGCAGGGTGCAACGGTTTCGCACGGAGATGACGGCACTTCCGGCCATGGGAAACGTGGGAGCCCTCCATGAGCGGGATCCCGTGCGAGCCGAACAATGGGCCACTGATTGTGGAACGGTGCTGGCCTGGGAATTGACTCAACTGGGAATCGACTTTTCCTTTACTCCGGTTCTTGATCTCGATTATGGGCGCAGTGCAGTGATTGGAAATCGCGCCTTTCATCGGGAACCAACACGCGTTTGTTCTTTGGCTCAGGCCTTGGTACGGGGGTTGCATGGGCAGAGCATGCGTGCGGTGGTCAAACATTTCCCCGGTCATGGTCATGTGGCGGTGGACTCTCACATCGGTTTGCCTGTGGATGAACGCTCCTGGACCGAACTGGAAACTGCGGATCTCATTCCGTTCCGGGCGCTGCTGGACTGCGCGGGGGTCGGTGCACTCATGCCGGCACATGTCCTGTATCCCGCCATTGCGCCGGAACCTGCAGGTTTTTCTCCCTTCTGGTTGCAGACCCTGTTACGCCAACGCTGGGAATTCGAAGGCATGATCATCAGCGATGACCTTACCATGGGGGGGGCCGTTTCCTGGGGGGGGGACGCGGAGGAACGCACCCACCAAGCCCTGGATGCGGGCTGCGATGCCGTGCTTCTGTGCAATGATGCACCGGCTGCCGGACAAGTGCTGGAAAGTTTGGAAAAAAATATTTTTTCGTCGCAACTCGCACAGCGCTGGATGAAAATGCGCGGTACCTCCCATGTGCCGCTCACCCAGCGTGAGCGAGATTATCACGAGGCGCATCGGCGTCTTCAAGACATGGAAGAGTAATCATGGGGCTGGGTCATCATTCCCACTCCCAGGCATCGGGACGGGGACACCGGAATCACCCGCAAGGAGAAATGCAGGCACACCAGTACCACGATCCTGCGGACCATGTCCATCACGGGGCTCGTCCGGCCACGACCAGAGCCATGTTGATTGCATTGATTCTGACGGTTGCCTTTGCTTTGGTGGAGGCTTTCACTGGATGGTTGTCGGGTTCCTTGGCGTTGCTTTCCGATGCGGGCCACATGGTTTCCGATGCACTGTCACTGGGATTGGGAACTCTGGCGATCTGGATCGGTAAGCGGCCGCCTACCCAGCGCCACAGTTATGGTTTGCAGCGGGCAGAAATCATCGCTGCAGCCCTGAATGGGTTATTGCTGCTGGGTGTGATCGGAATCATTTCGGTAGAAGCTTTTGAGCGCATCACCCATCCTTCCCCCGTTCATCCCTTTCCCGTGA
>JAJZDE010000080.1 GCA_021828745.1 Pseudomonadota bacterium | reverse complement strand
CCGCCAATATCTTTTCCATCAGTTTGAGAGGCGCAGGTGAATCAAATGACGCTCGGCCTTGAGACCCGGTATTTGAATGGGCGTGATGGTGGTGGATATTTCGGTGGGCAGCCGATTGATTTCATCGTAAGGAATGGCCCCTTTCATGGCAATCCACGTCCCCCCTTTCTGAAGTAAATGGCGCGTTGCTCGGACAAATTCGGGGAGATCTGAAAAAGCACGACAAGTGATGACATTGAATAACTTGGTCGGGGTGCTCTGCTCAACGCGCTCTCCCATGACCTCCAGGTGAGACAACTTTAATTCGATTTTGGCTTGCCTCAGGAAAGCAACTTTCTTTTGATTGGATTCCATCAGAGTAATGGACAAGTCCGGACGGATCAATGCCACCGGAATTCCTGGAAATCCTCCCCCGGACCCCACATCCAGCAATGAATCCGATTCCTTCAGAAAGGGAACCAGTGACCAACTGTCCATCAAATGAAGGGTCAGCATTCGATCTCTTTGACGAATGGCCGTCAAATTGATGGCGCCATTCCATTTTTCCAGGAGATCCAGGTATTGAATGGCCTGAGCGAGACTTTTTTCAGACGCAGAAATATTTAATGATTCCAGACCACTACGAAGGACCTGTACTTCTTCAGAGGTAATGTGGTCATATTCAGGCATGATGGGTTCGCTTTACGTGGACCATGAGCAAGGAAATGGCTGCAGGGGTAATCCCGGGTATTCGACTGGCTTGTCCGAGCGTTGTGGGACAATGCTGTTGTAATTTTTCCTGGACTTCACGAGATAGGCCCAAGACTTCAAAATAGTTCAAGTCCTGGGATAACCGGGTTTCTTCCTGAGCTCGCTGCCGTTCTACTTCCAGTTTTTGCCGCTCAATATAGCCGCTGTATTTTACCTGAACTTCCACTTGTTTTCTAATGGCCTGTAATTTTTCTGAACTGGGTTCCAGAACACCGAGACGTTCAAGTTGTTCATAGCCAACTTCTGGTCGTCTGAGCAATTCAAGGTAAGTGGCTTCCTTATCCGGATAATTCGGCCCAAATATTGTGGTCAGTTCATCGGTTGAGTGGTTTTCTGGTTGGTATCGGATTTTGCCGATGCGCTGAGTTTCTTCCTCGATCATCATTCTTTTCTCTGAAAACTCAGCCCATTGTTGGTCAGAAATCAGCCCAAATTTATAGGCTTGTTCAGAAAGTCTCAAATCAGCATTATCTTCCCGCAATTGCAAACGGTATTCTGCCCTGCTGGTAAACATTCGGTAAGGCTCTGTAACCCCCCGTGTCACCAGATCATCCACCATGACCCCCAGATAAGCCTCATGGCGCAGGGGTGCCCATCCATCACGATCACGGGCGGCATGCGCCGCATTGAGTCCGGCAAGCAAGCCCTGTGCTGCAGCCTCTTCGTACCCCGTGGTCCCATTGATCTGACCGGCAAGAAACAAGCCGCTCAACGATTTGGATTCCAAAGTGGGAAACAGGCCACGCGGGTCCAGGTAATCATACTCGATGGCATAGCCCGGCCTCAACAAGTGCGCTTTTTCCAATCCTGGAATCGAGTGTACCAAAGCCAGTTGAACGTCAAAGGACAAACTGGTGGAAATACCGTTGGGGTACACTTCATGAGTGGTCAAACCCTCGGGCTCCAGATAGACCTGGTGCGAGGATTTATCACCAAAACGATGTATCTTGTCTTCGATGGAAGGGCAGTAACGGGGTCCAACGCCCTCGATCACCCCTGTATAAAGAGGCGAACGATCCAAACCCTGCCGGATGATTTCATGAGTCATTTCTGTGGTATGGGTAATCCAGCAAGGCACTTGTCGGGGGTAATTCTGCTCCGTCGACCAAAATGAAAACTTCGGTTTTGGTTCGTCCCCAGGTTGGGCCAGCGTTTTGGAATAATCGATGGTTCTCCCATCAATTCGGGGAGGCGTTCCAGTCTTCAAGCGTCCTACGGGTAAGGACAACTCTCTCAATTGTTCTGCCAGCGGAACGGCGGGGGCATCACCAGCCCGTCCTCCGGGGCTTTTGTTCAATCCAATATGCATCAATCCCGCCAAAAAAGTTCCCGTCGTCAGTACCACTGATTGGGCAGCAAACCATACCCCTAACTGAGTTTCCACACCTATCACACGATTCCCCATCATCTTGAGGGCAGTGACGGCTTGCTGAAAAATAATCAGGTTCGGCTGATTTTCCAGGCACCAGCGGATATATTGCCGATAAAGTTGTCGGTCAATTTGTGCACGGGTCGCCCGAACGGCCGGGCCCTTACTGCTGTTCAATATTCTGAACTGGATCCCTGCAGCATCTGCAGCCCGCCCCATGACACCGCCCAACGCGTCAATTTCCTTGACCAAATGACCCTTACCGATCCCGCCAATGGAAGGATTACAAGACATTTGACCCAACGTTTCGATATTATGGGTCAGCAGGAGGGTTGTCATACCGGCACGTGCAGCGGCCAGGGCTGCTTCAGTCCCTGCGTGCCCTCCCCCCACCACGATCACTGCAAATTCTTGAGGATATTTCACGTATTGCCCATCCTTTTTACCCGTTTCTCCCCTGTGTTTCACGTGAAACACAGGGAGTTAAACCTTACTTTCCGATACAAAACCTTGAAAAAATTTCTCCCAACAAATCATCTGCCGCAAATTCCTTGCCTGAAATTTGTGCCAATTTGAGTTGAGCCTGGCGCAATTCTTCAGCAACAAACTCTGATTCAACGGTTTTCAAGGCCTCCCGAAGGTGACTCATGGCTTGTCCCAGAATTCCGATATGGCGTTCCCGTGCCAACAGCAACGGTACTTCCGAAACCCGATCGATCTCCATGCCCGACAGCATCTTCTGCTTCAGTCCTTCCAACCCTTCCCCCGTATGTGCCGATACCGGAATCACCGGTAACAACCCTGCGGCGGGGCCCTGCATTTCAGAAACAACATCGTGTTCCTGGGATAGAAGGTCCATTTTATTCGCAACAATGAGTTTTGGCTGGTCCGGATGCAAACGTCCAATCAAGGAACGATCCTCTTCCGTCACCCCTTTACGAACATCAACCACGATCAAGGCCAGATCCGACTTGTTCGCGGCCAACCACGTACGCTCGATCCCCGCAAGTTCAACAAAATCGTCTGTTTTACGAATACCGGCGGTATCCACCAGATGGATCGGTATGCCCTGCAAAACCATATGACCACGAATCAGATCCCGCGTGGTTCCCGCAATGGGGGTCACCAAAGCGTGGTCTTCCTCGGTCAGCGCATTGAGCAAACTTGACTTCCCCACATTGGGGGAGCCAATCAAAACGATGTTTTTACCTTCGCGCAACAGCGCGCCCTGCCTCGAATTTTCCACCAAACGTGTCAACCGTTCAAGCAGGTGATTCAATGAGGATCGGAAGGAATTTTCTTGAAAAACAGGGACTTCCTCATCACTAAAATCAAAATCACTTTCCAGTCGTACCCGAAGCGTCGTGAGATCGGAAATCAGAAAGTGAATGACCTCGGAAAACTTACCGGACAAAGCCATGGCCGCTGAACGAGCCGCCTGGGAAGATTCCGCATGGATCAAGTCAGCCACGGCTTCCGCCTGGTTGAGGTCTATTTTATTGTTGAGGTAAGCCCTTAAGGTAAATTCTCCCGGATTGGCCAATCTTGCGCCCCACTGAAGACAGTGCGCCTGCAATTCCTGGAGAACAACCGGGCTACCGTGGGTGTGCAACTCGACGACATCTTCCCCCGTATAGGAATGCGGTGCCGGAAAATACAGAATGAGACCACGATCAATGATCTCCCCCGAACGATTATGGAATGAACGCAGAGAGGCCAAGCGCGCTGCAGGATAACCTTTTCCAGTCAAAGACCGGACCAGTGCCTCCATGGATCGGCCAGAAAGGCGCAAAACCCCGATCCCTGAGGGAATCGGGGCTGTTGCCTGGGCAACGATAATATCAGGACTTGACTCCATCACCCATCATACGGGTAATCTGCCATTGCTGGGCAATGGACAAGAGATTATTGACAACCCAGTACAGTACCAGACCCGCTGGAAAGAAGAAGAACATGAAACTGAAGGCAAGGGGCATGAACTGCATCACCTTTGCTTGCACGGGGTCTGCCGGCTTGGGGCTCATGCGCTGTTGCAAAAACATGGAAGCGGTCATAATCAGGGGAAGGATATAAAAAGGGTCGGGGGCGGACAAATCATGAATCCACGCAAAGAAGGGTGCATGACGCAATTCCACCGCGCCCAGCAACACCCAATAAAGAGAAATGAAAACAGGAATCTGTACCACCATGGGTAAACACCCCCCCAAGGGATTTATTTTCTCCGTCTTGTACAACTCCATCATGGCCTGATTCATGCGTCCCTTGTCATCCGCATACTGTTGGCGGATTCTTTCCATCTTGGGCTGAACCACGCGCATCTTGGCCATGGATTTGTAGCTTGCTGCAGACAGCGGGAAAAAGGCCAATTTGATGGTTACCGTCAGCAAAATGATGGCAACGCCCCAATTTCCTACCAACCCATGAATCCAGGAGAGAAATTGGAACATGGGCATGGCGATGATGGTCAGCCAACCATAGTCGATGGTCAAATCCAGGCCGGGTGCGAGGGACTTGAGTTTTGCGCCCTCCTGCGGCCCGGCATAAAGAGGCACCGATACATCCGCACTCCCCTGTGGCTGGATCGTCCCCATGGGCAGGATGACCCCTGCGGTGTACAAATCATTCCCGACCTTGCGTGTAAAGAATTCGCGGGGGACGCCGCTAGGGGGTAACCAGGCAGAGACGAAATAATGTTGGAGCATGGCAAGCCAGCCATCATTGGCATTGACTGGGTAGTCTTTTTTTCCCTTTTCAATGTCGGAGAAGGAAATTTTTTGGAATTTTGTGGCTTGGGTGTAAACCGCAGGTCCTGTATAGGTGCTGACAAAGCGGGGGTCACCGGGAGGAGCTTTGGAAACCCGTAAAAACTGGAAATAGGCAGAGGGAGACAGGGGGGCAGAAGATAGGTTTTTCACCTTTGTTTCAACACCGATGACGTAACTTCCCCGCTTGAAGTGGTAAATTTTCGTCACAGAAACCACCCCCGGCACTTCCGTGGTCAGAGGGACAGAGATATCCTCCTGGCCCGGTTCCAGAGAATAATTCGTCCCTGCCGACTGGTAAATCGAAGTATGGTTCGGCAGATGATCTCCCAGCAAACCGCTCTGGGCAACATAGATCAGGCTGGAATGATCTTCGAACAGGTCTACGGGACGATGTTCGTTCTCAGCCGAAAGATGATGATTCAATTTCAAACTGCGCAGGTCTGCGCCCACCGTATCGATGTCCGCATCGAACAGGTCGGTATGAACCAGAATTCTTTGACCATGGGTCAAGTCTGAGGATGCAACCACTGCGCCCGACGACGAAGCCGTGGGGGCAACAGGGACGGAACCCGAGGAGGAGGAGGAGGACGTGGCAACGGAAGACGCTCCACTGGAAGCGCTGGGTGCGGGAAGCGCACTTATCCCTGCGACCGGCCTTTTTCCCTGAGAAGCTTGCCAGGCGTCCCACAGCATAAAAGTGGATAGCGTAAAGATGATCAAAGGGATGATTCGTTGCAGTTTCATAGGACTCTCACGGAACGGGGTCGTAGCCCCCGGGATGCCAGGGGTGACATTTACACAAACGTTTTGCCGCCAAGCCGATACCACGCACTGCCCCGTGCCGGAGGATGGCATCGTGAGCATATTGAGAGCAAGTTGGATAAAAACGACAAGAACGGCCCAGAAAAGGACTTAAGCAGAGTTGGTAGGTGCGGATGAGGAACTGTAAGAATCGCGACATTTATGACTGAAATCCGTCAAGCATTCCAATTCCCCATAAAGGTGGGTCCGATCTTCATGGGTAAAGATTTTTTTATGAACCAGAACCACATCAAGACCACTCAATTGCGTTAGATGCTTTC
>JAJZDE010000079.1:4512-6027 GCA_021828745.1 Pseudomonadota bacterium | reverse complement strand
CTACGGACACTCCCCGCGTTATGCCATCGATATTGCAGATATCGATCTGCAAAAAAAGGACCCCCAGGCGGCCTTCGACGAGTTGGCCCAGGTCAAATCGAGGGTGGGGGTGGACAAGGTGAATGCCCCCTTCTGGCGAGCCTATGCGGAAGTGGCGGATTTGTCGCACCATGACCAGGCTGCCAGTGAAGGGCACAGGAAATTGCTGGAGACCGGTGGTTACGATGGCGATGACCTCAGGGACATGGAGAACTACTATGCGGGGTATCCTCTGGATGCTGGCAGGCTTTTTGAACTGGAATTCCGCCTGACGGGCAAATTGCAACCCTTGTTGA
Source organism: Pseudomonadota bacterium (assembly GCA_021828745.1). The sequence goes on along the minus strand of JAJZDE010000079.1, from coordinate 5,692 downwards.
ATGCCATGAGCAGTTATTCCACCGCACGGGCCTGGGGACGAGTGTATGCCTTATTGCAGGGACTCACGGCCAAACAGCGGGCCGAGTTTGAAACAAATGTCGATTTTCTGATGGCAAGGGGGGATTATTTCCTGCGCAGCGGGCATTGGAAACTGGCCCTGGCCGACATGCACCGGGCAATGGCATTGCCTCAGGTCGGTGATGCCCAGCGCGTGGGTTATCTATGGGCTTTGGTGGACTTTGGTTCGGACGAGGAATTGAGCACCGTGCTCTACGCCTGGCGCCACCGGATCGAAGCCGACTCGATTTACTGGGGGGTCGCAGGCGCGGCTTATGTCCGCATGAACCAGCCTGAAAAGGCCTTGGGGTACCTGGCCCGGGAGGTCAGGGAAATGAAGGAAGACCCCCAGTGGTTGCTGGTCCTTTCCTATGCCCAGGAGGATTCCGGGGATTCGGCATCGGCGTGGCGTTCCCGCCGGGCGGCCTGGAATCGTCTCGATGCCCTGATCTCTGCGCCGCTTCAGCCCTCTTCCTCGATCCGGAACCTGGTCTCCAGAGGCAACGCGCTCCAGCCCGCAACGCCGGTGTTGGACATGGACGGCGTGGAATCGCCCCTGGCGCTCAGAGTGTCCTTGAGCCAGCTTTTCGTGAACGGGGATGCTTCCCTGGACTACCTCACCCAACTCCTGCAACGACGGCGTTGGCGGAAGCGGACGGGAGACTCTCCCGGGGCAGGCGAATCCCTGTTGGGCAGTCTCCGGGCTTTTCAGGACGTTCCCCTGACGACCGGGGACGATTGCCTGGAAGAACTGGATGCGGAAGGGCTATCCCCCGAGGCCAAGAAGAAAGTGGTCCTGAGCGAGCGTTGCCGGATTTCCAACGCGGCCAAGGATGTGGCGACCTCCTGGGCATTGGGCGGGGAACATAACGATCTGGCGCGGGCCTGGCTGGCACAGGAGTATGGCAATCGTCTGCTGCATTCCACCGATGCCCGGATCACGCTGGCTCTGGCAGAGAATGATCAGGAGACCCTGGCTCGTCTGATCGACGATCAGGAGCGCAAGATCCAGGTGGATCAGAAAATTGAAAGCCTCGAGCGGCTGGGGCGGAAGGCAGACGCCCAGACCGTTGCCTTTGAAGGGGGGGAAAATGCGCCGCACAATACCGATCGCCATGAAAT
>JAJZDE010000079.1:0-4502 GCA_021828745.1 Pseudomonadota bacterium | reverse complement strand
ATGAAATCGAACGGGAGGCGCTGCTGACGCCCAGCGACAACATCAGCCAGAATCAGGATCCTTCTCCCGGGCCTTACTGGAGCCCGCAAGGCTATATCACGCCCTCCGTGGTGACCGGCATGAACGTCAGCACCTGGAATCCCCTGTCCTATGTGGAAAAGTCCGCAGGCGTGGGGTTTGCGCTGAACAGTGAGTACACACTGGACGTGGAAGCCATCCAGCGCACCCAGACCGACCTGAACACCCGTCAGGTCGCTTATATTCCCGGCCAGGACAACAGCATGGCTGCTACCTTCAGCGATCATACCGATGCCCGGGATTATGGCGTGACGGTGGGCCATCGCTCGGCCTGGTACGCCTTTGACACTTACAGTGGCAGCGCCCAATACAACTGGTCGCCGACGCTCGTGACCCGGGTGATGGCGGGCTGGAACCAGTTCACGGACCTTTCTCCGGTCATCCAGGTCATGGGGATGAAGAATATGGTCGATATGTCCCTGGAATGGTCGTTTGCCTCACGGTGGTTTCTCAAGACTTCCGTGGAGGGGGACCGGTTCAACGCACAGAATGGAGAGTATCTTGGCAACGGGTTCCTGTATTCCATGGAAATGGGGTATCAGTTGATGACCCGTTTGCCCAACTGGAACCTGCGTTTCGTGACCTATGAAGGTCGCTTCAATTCTGCGGGGAACGTGGTACTTCCCCAACTGGCGACCCTGGTCCCCAGGGGACAGGCGGTCAATACGGCCTTTTTCATGCCGGGCAACATCTCTCAATACGGGCTGATGACGGGGTATGGAACCGACTATGAAAATAATTATCTGCGCTCCGGTTGGCAACCCTACGTCGATGCGGGGGTCGTGAATGATACGGTGCTGGGGTTACTGCCCCAGATCAGCACGGGATTGGCAGGACCGATCTTCGGTGGGGACTATGCCAGAATCTATTATTTCCATGAAACGGCGCCAGGCAGTACGGAATCCATGACCCAGGTCGGGGTCAGTTACCGGTATTTTTATTGAGTGGGTGGGGAAGGCTACGAAAGAAGTTTTTAACTTGAAAGATACGTCAGGAGACAGGACATCATGAAACCGAATAGAACCATTGCTTGGGTGGCGGCGGCAACCGTCGGATTGGCCGCCTGTTCAACGCTCGATGTGGGGCAACCGCCTTCCCTGGCGCCGAATGCCACCTGGGCGCTGCTGCCTCTGGCCAATTATACGGAAACTCCGGATGCCGGGGACCGGGTGGCCAGCATCACGGAAAGCATCCTGCATCAGAAGGGAGGAATGGACCTCAAGCGTTACCCTGTCAAGGATGAAAAGGACACGTTCCTTCTGGGGAACAACGCCAAACTGCAGCAGGCCGCCATGGACTGGGCCAGCCAGAACAGGATTCAATACGCCCTGACCGGGTCGGTCCAGGAATGGCGTTACAAGACCGGGGTGGATGGGGAGCCGGCGGTCAGCGTGACGTTCAATCTGGTGGACATGACCACCGGAAAGACGGTCTGGAGTGCGACAGGTAGCCGGACCGGCTGGAGCCGTTCGAGTGTGGGATCCGTGGGACAGGCGTTGATCGACCAGTTGCTGGTCCCCATCGAACAAGCGCGCTGAGTTCGGACGATCGTGGAAAACGCTATCCAGACAGCCAAAAAAGCCCGTTTCAGCGATGCCCTGGAAGGGGTGACGCTGTACAGTCGTTTATTTGCAAAAACGGCCATTCGTCCGGTGGCGGTGATCGAGGTCGTGGGGTACATGGGCGCGGCCATCGGGGCATTTTATTTGATCGATCCGCAGGATCCGCTGTTGCTCATGCTGGACTTTCCCTGGGTCTGGCTGGTGGCCACGGCCCTGGCGTTGCGTTATGGTGCCCTGATGGGGGTTCTGGCCGGGTTGATGATCGTCCTGGCCTGGGAACTCCTGTACCGGGGCTATCAGGGCAACGGGACGCCGGGTTTTCCGGTGATGCTCATGTCCGGCGGATTGGTTCAGGTGATTCTGGCCGGTCATGTCCGGGATGTCTGGGCCAATCTGGCCGTCCGGGCCAACGGGATCAATGGGTACCTCAACGATCATCTGGCGTCCCTGACCACGGCCCACTATCTCCTGCGGGTTTCACACGATCGGCTGGAACGCGATTTGTTCACGAGACCGGCAACCTTGCGCAGTGCCCTGGAGCATATGCGCGAAATCACGGCCCTGTCCACCGACCCCGAAGTGCTTCATTCTCCCTTCAGAGAGGCACAGACGGCACTGGACCTCATCGCGATGATTTGCCAATTGGGTTCCGCCACCCTTTATGCGGTGGCTTCCAATGGTCAGGTGGTGGATGTGTCCTATGCCGAGGTGGGCACGCCGATTCCCCTGAACCGGGATGATCCCGTTCTGAAGGATTGTTTGGCGCGTGAGTCCCTGTCCCACCTCAAGGCGGTGGATGCGGAGAAGTTGGGGTCCTACTACGTGGCGGCGCCGATCATCCCGGTCTCGGGCGAATTGATCGGGGTCCTGCTGGTTCATCAGATCCATTTCATGGCGCTCAACCACGACAACATGCAATTGATGCGGGTATTGCTGGACTACTACGGCGATGGCCTGGAAAAATACCAACTGGTCGGCCAAGTCCATCGTCTCCTGCCTCAGTGTCCCTATGGATTTGCTGCCGAGTTGGCGCGAATCTCCCATCTCAAGCAACTCTATGACATCGATTCCTCGCTGGTGGCGCTGAGTTTTCCGCGCTCCGGTTCCGGGGATCTGCAGTTTCAACAGGTGATTCGTCAGTTGCGTTCGCTGGACATGCTCTGGACCGGTCAGAACGATGAACGGCAATTTGCCTTGTTCCTGATGCCGTTGACCGAAAAGGACGGGGTTGCAGGGTACATGAACCGGATCGAGGCAGGTTTGCAACAAACCTTCCAGGCAACCCTGGCTGAGGCGGAAATCCGTTTTTATTCGATGCCCGTCAAGGAACGGGATGCCGACAGGGATCTGAAAATGATCTACGATCAGGTGCGTGCCGCGTGATCCCGGTGACGATCATCCTGGGGCTTCTGGCTGTCCTGGCTCAGGGGATGGCCGTCCATACCCTGGTGGTCTCCCTGCCCGGTGGCGTGGGACCCCTGCTGACTTTCTTTTTCTGGCAAGGGTGGGCGGCCCTGCTGACGACATTTTTTTACGCGGCGCTCTGGCCTGCATTTTTTGCCCTTCCGAAGCGCACTTCCCTGCTGCATGTCTTTCTGACCTGCCTGTTTCTGCCGGTAGCCGGCGCCCTGCTCTTTTTGACCGAAATGGCCGTTCACCGGTTTTTGAAACCGCTCCCGGATCACAGTTACCTGGGTGTCGTCGACGCGCCTGAATTCGAGCATCACCTGTTGAACCGCATTACCTACGGCGTGGGTTCCCGCCTGCTGGCCAAATTGACCACCGCCGATGCCCCCCTGTCCAGTAAACTGTCTGCGGTGGTGACGTTGCGTTCCATGCCCCTGCGCTACTCCGGCCAGATGCTTTCCGACCTCCTGGCCGACTCGAACGACGAGGTGCGCCTGTTGGCCTATGGAACCATGGATGAGGCCGAAAAGGCGGTGATGAAACAGATCTACGAGATCCATCATCAACTGGCGGCCCTGCCGGCAGGACAGCATCCCGTTCAATTGTGGATACGCATGGCCGAATTGTATTGGGAACTGATCTACCAGAATCTGGTGACGGGGGAGGTGCGCCGGCATACGCTGACCCAGATCGCGCATTTTGCGCATCAGGTGCTGGACGTGTCTTCCGGGGAAGCGGGCATGTGGTTTCTGCTGGGGCGTTGCGCGCTGTTGCATCAGGATTACGGGACGGCAGAAAACCATTTTCTGCGCGCGCAGCAATTGAACTATCCTCAGGATCGTCTGTTGCCCTGGCTTGCCGAAGTGGCCTTCCTGAAGGGGGAACTGCACCGGGTTCCCCTGTTGCTCAAGGGGTTGCGTAATAGTGCGCGGATGCCCCAACTCCAGCCTTTGCTGAGGTATTGGTTACCATGAAGAACAAGAGGCGTTTGAGAAAAGCAGAGACAGCGGAGGTCTGCCTCTTGCTGGAGGGAACTTATCCCTATGTATCCGGCGGCGTTTCGGCCTGGGTCAGCCATCTTCTGAATGCCTACCCCGATGTGTCCTTCGCGCTGGTGTTCATGGGGAGCAGTCCCCAGGATTATGGGGATCCTGTGTATCGCTTGCCGGACCACGTGGTCTATTACGAGGAGTTTTTCATCCACGATGTCGTGCCCAAACAGGCGGTACGGAAAATACGCCAGGGGAATCCCCGGGATTTCGACAAAATGGAACACTTTCATCAGGCTCTGCGGGATCCCCTGCACCCGGACCTGAGCGGGCATCTCCTGCGTCAGATCCTTCCCCTGATGGAACGGGGGAAATCCCTGGATGACACGCAGTTCCTGTATGGCAAGATGTCCTGGGACATGATCACCGAGTACTATGAGCGGTACTCCACGGATCCCTCCTTTAC
>JAJZDE010000078.1 GCA_021828745.1 Pseudomonadota bacterium | reverse complement strand
CCCGCCAACGCCTGCAGCCTTCCCTTGGCGAAACCAGTCATACCCCTTGCCCGCGCTGTCATGGAACCGGGGTGATCCGCGACACGGAATCCTCTGCCCTGCATATCCTGCGCATCCTGCAGGAAGAGGCCATGAAGGACAATACGGCCATCGTGCGCGCTCAGGTACCGGTAGATGTCGCCACTTTCCTGCTCAATGAAAAGCGTCCGGATATCTATGGGATCGAGGCCCGCCTCAAGGTCCATGTCATGCTGATTCCCAACATTCACATGGAAACCCCACACTACTCCGTGGTTCGCATTCGCCATGATGAAGCCAATCAAATGGATTTCACGGAGGCCAGCTATCAGATGGTGGAAGTTCCTGCCGAAAATCAGGAACCCCGGGTCCACGCGACCACCGCCCAAAAACCCGATCGCCCCGTTGCCGCGGTCCGCGGCATTACCCCCCAACAACCTGCGCCCATGCCTGTGGTCCGCACCCCGGCACCTGCTGCTCCACCCGCGCATACTTATCGCGAACAGGAGCGCAAAGGTTTGTTTGAAACCATCATCGGTTGGCTGAAAGGCAATCCTGAACCGACCCGAGCAGAACCGGCCTCGTCCGTTCCCGCCCAGGTCAAGACGGAGCCTGCCGTTCCGGCTGCGCGCTCCGAACGGGAAGATCGTCGCCCCCCTCCGCGTCAACGGCGGGAACGTCGGGAACGGGGGCCTCAGAACCGTCCACCCGTCCCTGAGGTTTCCACCCAGGAGGTGGCCACCCCAGATAGCCACGCAGAATCAAAGTCTGCCCCCAAGCCCCCCCGGACCCAAAGAAGAATCCGTCCCACGGATGACTCCGCCCCCACCCTGGTCATGGCGGCAGAACCGCCCGTCGTGGAAGGAGAGGAAGCCAGCCCCGTTCCCGCGGAAAAGGAAGGTCGGCGTCGGGGACGTCGGGGAGGACGACGTGAAAAATCCCGGCGTTTCAACGGAGCCATTGCGCCCTCTTTCCCCCGCGCCGAGCAGGATGCACTGAAAGAAGGGAATGAGGAGGAAGGCGAGATGCTTCATGCACCTGTTTCCGCCCAGCCTGACTCAGAAGAAGCCCATCGGGTCGACGCCCCCCTTGCCGTACCCCCCCTACCCCCTGTCGACTCGGAAATTCCATTGCCCGAAGCAGAAAAAGAGGAGGTGTCCTTACCCAATGCGGAGCCCCTGACCATTCCTGCCCAGGTATCCTCGCCGGACGCAGTCGCCGAACAGGTTCCTGCCCCTGCGGCAGTTCACCGCCCGGAACCCGTCCAGCCACCCTCCTTACCGGCGGAGACGGTTTTCCCGGAGCATTCTGCTGCAGTGATCTCGGCTCCCGCAACGTCTCTTCAACTGGAAACCCTGGTCGTCCCGCCTGAATCCGGTCTGGTGTTGGTGCAGACTCGTAACGCCCCTCCCATCCAGGAACCGGAGGAACTTCCCCCCCCGGTACGGCGCCGCCGCACGGCACGCACACGTTCCGCGCCTGCGCAGAGTGAACCCTTGATGCAGGTGGAAACGCAAAAATCGGTGACGACTCCAGACGTCACCGAGTAAACCCGACCATCCCCTGTTCGGATGAAATTCCGGACGGGGGATAGGCGAGTGCATTGTCCAGTGTTAAAGACCATAAAGCGCATTGCCTGCACCCTCGCTCTGAGTCAGGGCCTGCTGGGTGGATTGAGTTGTCAACCAGCCTGGGCCGGACCAGGCAACAGGTTACAAGGGCAGGTCGAGGATAGCTTGGGCAACCCGATTGCCCAGGCTCAAATCCAGGTTCAGGACGATTCCGGCAAGACACTGGCCACCCTGCACAGTGATGCCGCGGGCCAGTTCCAACTTTCGCTTCCCCAGGGTACTTACAGTTTGCAAGCCCACCAGGATCCCTATCAGGATGCCGTCGGCATTGTCACGATGGACGGCACCGATCAGGCAACCCGACTGACTCTCGGGAGTACCCAGGCCCTGGCCATTCAGATCAGTAGCGCGCAAAAGAGGAGTTCCCGCACTCAGGTCTCCACTCAGGACGCAAGCAGTGTCACGCGGTTCGATGCCCAGGCCATCCAGGACTTGCCTCAGGGAGAAAATACCCCTCTCAATCAGGTTCTTCTGCAGGCCCCAGGCGTCGTCAATGATTCCTTTGGACAACTGCATATCCGGGGCGACCATGCCAATATCCAATACCGCATCAACGGCATCCTGCTACCGGAGGGGATGAACGGTTTCGGGCAGTTCTTCGACACCCGTTTCGCTCAACAAATCGACCTCATGACCGGCGCTCTCCCCGCTCTCTATGGTGATCACACAGCGGGAGTCGTCTCCATCACCACGAAACAGCAGTACGACGGATCGGGGCAATTCGACCTTTACGGCGGGAGTTTCAGCACGCTCAACCCCAGTGTGGAATACGGTAATTCCATCGGCAATCTGTCCTATTTCTTCACGGGTTCGTACCTGAGCAACAGCCTGGGCATTCAACGTCCCAACCCCGGTTCGCCGATTCATGACAATACCCAGCAATTTCGCGGTTTTGGTTACCTGTCTTACCTGCTCGACCCCACCACCAAGGTCAGTCTCATGCTGGGCGGATATAAGGGGTCTTTCCAGATTCCCGCCAACCCGGGTCAAGTCCCTGACCCCAATCAAATCGGAATCCTGCCCCAGATGGGTCTGAATGGATACAACTCCGCCACGGTGACCGATCAACAGAACGAATCCAACCAGTTCTCCATCCTGGCCCTACAGGGTTCCCTTAGCGATCAACTGGACTATCAAAGTTCGCTCTTCAGTCGCACCACAAGTCTCCAATATCTTTCCGACATTCCCGGAGACCTCGCCTTCAACGGAGTCGCTCCGGACATTCTGCGCAGCAGCCTCAGCAACGGACTGCAAAGTGATGCCACCTGGCGTCTCACACCGGCTCATACCGTGCGTTTCGGTTTCTACGGCCAGACGGAAAATATCGTCAGCAACAACACCTCTACCGTGTTTCCGGTCAATGGCAATGGTATGGTGTCGGGACCCGCCTACGCCATTACAGACAACCACACCTACAATGGCAACACCTTATGGGCCCTGTACACCCAGGACGAATGGAAGGCAAATGATCGCCTGACGGTCAATTACGGATTACGTTTCGATCAGATCAATGCCTTTGTCAGTGAAAATCAATGGAGTCCCCGTATCGGAATGGTCTATACCCTGACTCCACAAACCACCTGGCACATGGGGTACTCACGTTATTTCACCCCGCCACCCAATGAACTGGTCAGCACCAGTACGCTGGCACTGTTCCAGAATACCACTCTGGCGACCAATGGCCAGAACAGCCCGGTCAAATCGCAACGCACCGATTACTACGATGTCGGTCTTCTGCATCAACTCAATACCCAGACCAATGTAGGGGTGGATACCTATTACAGCCGGAGCACCAATCTGCTCGACGAAGGCCAGTTTGGGCCTGCCCTGATCATGACTCCCTTCAATTACAACGAGGGCCTTATCTATGGGATCGAATTCACGGCCAACTACAAGAACGAAAATTTCTCCTCCTATGCCAACCTGGCACGCACCATCAGTCAGGCACGCGGCATCAGTTCGAGTCAGTACCTGTTTTCTCCGGCCGTATTGAGTTATGCTGCCAACAATTGGGTTTATGTAGACCATCAACAGGCGCTCACCGCATCCAGTGGCTTGGCTTATAATTGGGAAGGTACCCACCTGTCTGCCGATCTCATCTACCAGAGCGGACTGCGTAACGGTTTTGCCAATACCACCAGCCTGCCCGCCTATACGGTGGTCAATTTGGGGGTGCGTCGTACCATCGCTCTTGATTCCACCGGTCCCATGGAATATCGTCTGGTCCTGCTCAATCTGTTCAATCAAACCTACCTGATCCGGGATGGTTCCGGGATTGGCGTGGTTGCCCCTCAATACGGCATGCCCCGAGGAATTTTTCTGGGCATCACCAAACCCCTGTAACGACCTGTGAGGCTATGGATTTCATGCAAGAACTGATCGAAAGTTGGCACGCTCTTCAACTGGGAGGGCCGACACTGTATCCCCTGTTGTTCCTGGCACTCATGGCACTGGTCATTCTCCTCGATCGTGCATGGATCTTTTGGGGGTTCATCCGGTTGCCCCGCTCCCTGGACCAACTGGTCAGCACCTACGGGTTCACCTGGGAAAGTCTGGATGAAGAAATTCGTCGTACAGGAGAAAGGAACTACTACGGCCGCTTCTGCCGCAACATCCTGGACCACCGTACACGCCCTCTCTGGTGGATCGAATCGCGCGCCCAGGATCAGGCGCAAATCCTGGAAAAAGGCATGGGAAGAGGACTCTGGGTCCTGGAAACCATTGTCACGGCTGCGCCCTTGCTGGGACTGCTGGGTACCATCACAGGCATGATGCATGCCTTCAATCTGATCGGAGGCAATGGGCTGGTCGATCCCAGCGGCGTGACGGGCGGTGTGGCACAAGCCTTGATTGCCACGGCTGTCGGGATATTCATTGCCCTGATTGCCCTGTTCGGATTCAATTACTTTTCCCGTCAACAAACCCATGCCCTCGAAGAAATGGAGCGACTGGGGACCCACCTTCTGGACAATCTCCGCCTGGGTTACGAATTTCCTGCATCCGAACAGGAAACCCCATGAAACTCCGTCCTCGTCGCAGTTACCGTCGGGGCCGCATCGAAATCATCCCCATGATCGATGTGATGTTCTTCCTGTTGGCCACGTTCATGCTGGCTTCGCTGTCCATGCAAAACCTCCACTCGCTGCCGGTCAATTTGCCACAGGGGCATGCGGCCCCCCTCCAGGCCAAGCACCCCATCACCCTGACCATTACGGCCCAAAGCCAGATTCTGATCGACAAAACCCCCGTCACACTGGAAACCTTGGGAAACGTGCTGAAACAAAAAATGGGGAATTCTGACCAAACCGACCTTATCGTGGCCGCCGACAGCCAGGCGCCCAACGGCATTACCGTCCAGGCCATGTTGCGCGCCCGTGGCGTTGGCGTACAGCATTTTCTGATCGCCGTGAAACATGCGGACTGAGCCACCGGCCCTACTGACCCTGAACGATGGCTTCTGGCCCAGGTTGCCGGTCACTCTTCCCCTTGCCCTGGTCCTCTGTCTCCTTGGTCTACAACTGCTCACCCAGTGGCTGGCTCCTCCTGCCAAGAGAATTCCGCCCCCTCCACCCGTAGATGCACAGATCATTGAACTGCCCGCCGCCCATGAGGCCCATGCCGGCCCTCCCCCGGCGCCTGCAGTCAAATCCACCCCCATTGTGCCCCAAACCTTGCATGCGCCCATGCCCAGCACTCCCTCCAGTCCTCCCCCCATGCCTCATTTGGCAGAACCCACCCCGACACCTCCTCCAACCGCACCAGTTGCACCGTCCACCCCGGCGGCCAATACGCCTGTTTCAACCCCCACGCCACCTGGCGCCTCTCCGCCGCTCCCTACCCCTTCACCCAATGCGCCTCCCCCCACAGGCCCCCATGGACAAGGGGCCAGCGAAGTCCGGGCAGCCCGTGCGCTGGTTCATCCACTCCCGGTCATTCCTGACGAATTGCGCGCCTCGGCCCTGAAAGAGGCAGCCCTGGTACGTTTCCATATCAGCAAGGACGGCACCGTCACCGTGGAATTGCTGCATCCCACCCAAAACCCCCGCCTCAATCGCCTGCTTCTGGAAACATTGCAACAATGGCGGTTTTTTCCTGCCATCAAGGACGGTCATCCGATCGACTCGGTTCAGGATCTGAATCTCCAAATATCCGTGCAATGACGGCATCTACCTGCCCAACTTTTACCCCTCTTTCCCCTTTACCCCCTCTCCCAATATCAAATTCTTTCAGTTATCATGGCGCCATGCCTCTTCACACCTCATTCGTTTTTGAACCGTCAACCCAGGTCAGTGCACTGCAAAAGCACCTCAACTCGTTTGAGCAAGCTCCTGAAGTAGCAGCCATCCTGATCCTGGCATGCGATGCCAACGGCTATACCCC
>JAJZDE010000077.1 GCA_021828745.1 Pseudomonadota bacterium | reverse complement strand
TGAAACAGGGACGTCACTTCGTCCTCGGGCATACGCCCCAATATCGTGGGATTCGCAATCTTGTAGCCGTTCAGGTGCAGGATCGGCAGCACGGCCCCGTCCCGGCGCGGATCGAGAAACTTGTTGGAATGCCAGGAAGCGGCCATGGGCCCGGTTTCGGCTTCTCCATCCCCCACCACACAGCAGGCGATCAGGTCCGGGTTGTCAAACACGGCCCCGTAGGCATGAGAAAGGGCGTACCCCAACTCACCGCCCTCATGGATCGAACCGGGCGTTTCCGGTGCCACATGACTGGGAATTCCGCCCGGAAAGGAGAACTGCTTGAACAGGCGACGCATCCCCGCCCGGTCCCGGGAAATATGCGGATAGATTTCGCTGTAGGTGCCTTCCAGCCAGGTATTGGCCACCATCCCCGGCCCGCCATGACCCGGCCCCGCCAGATAGATCATGGAAAGGTCCCGTTCCAGAATGGCCCGGTTCAGGTGAACGTAGATGAAATTAAGTCCGGGCGTCGTTCCCCAATGCCCGAGCAGGCGGGGCTTGACGTCTTCCAGGGTGAGCGGACGCTCGAGCAGCGGGTTATCCTTCAGATAGATCTGGCCCACCGACAGATAGTTGGCTGCCCTCCACCACGCATCCATGCGCACGAGTTCTTCAGCGTCAGAAAACGGATCCACGAGACTCCCCCATCGGATTTGGTGGAGCCATTATAGAGGCCTCCCGCACAAGAGAACAGTTTTAATGCACGCTTTCCGCCAGGTCTTCTTCGAACTCGAGATGAATCCTGTCCTCCTCGGTCAGATCGACCTCCACCTTCCCGCCCTGTGCCAGACGCCCAAACAGCAATTCATCTGCCAGGGCGCGCCGGATCGTGTCCTGGATCAGGCGGGCCATGGGGCGCGCACCCATCAGGGGATCGAAGCCGCGGCGCGCCAGGTAGGCCCGCAACCGCTCGGTAAAGGTGGCCTCCACGCGTTTCTCGTGCAACTGGGACTCGAGTTGCATGAGGAACTTGTCCACCACCCGCAGGATGATGTCGCGGTCCAGGGGAGCGAAGGAAATTCGTGCATCCAGACGATTGCGAAACTCGGGAGAGAACAGGCGCTTGATTTCCTTCTCCTCATCTCCCTGGGTTTGCGCGCTCATGAAACCGATGCTGGCATGGGTCAAAGCCTCGGCTCCCGCATTGGTGGTCATGATCAGGATGGTGTTCCGGAAATCCGCCTTGCGCCCGTTGTTGTCCGTCAAGGTCCCGTGGTCCATCACCTGAAGCAGTATATTGGTGATGGAAGGATGCGCTTTTTCGATTTCGTCCAGCAACAGGACCGAATACGGGTTCCTGGTGATGGCTTCCGTCAGCAATCCGCCCTGATCGAACCCCACATAGCCCGGTGGCGCACCAATGAGGCGGGAGACGGCATGGGGCTCCATGTACTCGGACATGTCGAAACGGATCAGTTCCACTTTCAGGACGTAGGCCAGTTGGCGGGCCACTTCCGTCTTGCCCACCCCCGTCGGCCCGGAAAACAGAAAGGACCCCACGGGCTTCTGGGGATTCCCCAACCCGCTCCGCGCCATTTTGATGGCGGCACTCAAGGCGTCGATGGCCTGGTCCTGGCCGAAAACCACCGCTTTCAGGTCACGATCCAGCGTCCTGAGTGCGGCGCGGTCGGAGCGGGTAATGTTGTTCGCGGGAATGCGGGCGATCTTGGCGACGATCTCCTCGATTTCCCCCTTGCCGATCCATTTGCGTTGACGGGACTTGGGCAGGATGCGTTGCGCAGCACCGGCTTCGTCGATCACATCGATGGCCTTGTCCGGCAAATGGCGATCATTGATGAAACGGGCGGCCAGTTCCGCCGCACTGGTAATGGCCGCTTCAGTATAGCGCACCCCGTGATGCGTCTCGAAGCGGGACTTCAGCCCGCGCAGGATCTGCACCGTTTCCTCCACGGAAGGTTCGTTCACCTCCACCTTCTGGAACCGTCGGGCCAGGGCATGGTCCTTCTCGAAAACCCCGCGAAACTCCGTATAGGTCGTCGCGCCGATGCAACGCAAACTGCCTTTCGACAGCGCGGGCTTCAGCAGGTTGGAAGCATCCAGGGTCCCCCCTGAAGAGGCACCCGCGCCGATCAACGTATGAATCTCGTCGACGAACAGGATGCTGTAGGGATCTTCCTGCAACCGTCTGAGCACCGCCTTGAGGCGTTGTTCGAAATCCCCCCGGTATTTGGTTCCAGCCAGCAGAGCCCCCATGTCGAGGCTGTAAACCGTGGCGGACCTGAGAATTTCCGGCACTTCCCCGTTCACGATGCGCGAGGCCAGTCCTTCGGCGATGGCCGTCTTACCCACGCCCGCCTCTCCCACCAGGAGGGGATTGTTCTTGCGGCGGCGGCACAGGATCTGGACGACCCGTTCCACTTCCCGATCCCGTCCGATGAGGGGATCGATTTTTCCTGCGATCACCTGTGCATTGAGATCCACCGTAAAACTCTGCAATTCCCGCCCGGCGCCCGAGTCGCTCTCTCCATCGGCGGTTGCCTCCTCTTTTTGGGCGGATGCGGAATTTTTCACCTTGCTCACGCCGTGGATCATGAAGTTCACCATATCCAGGCGGGTGATACCCTGCTGATTGAGGAAGAACACCGCATGGGAATCCTTTTCCCCACAGATGGCCACCAGCACGTTGGCGCCGGTCACTTCCTTCTTGCCCGAGGACTGGACATGCAGGATGGCGCGCTGGATGACCCGCTGAAAACCCAGCGTGGGCTGGGTGTCCACCGTCCCGGTTCCCTCCGTCTGGGGATTGTTTTCCTGAATGAAGGTGCTCAACTTTTCGCGCAGCCCCCCGACATCGGCACCACAGGCCTGCAATACCTCGAGTGCGGCAGCATTTTCCGTCAAGGACAACAACAGATGCTCCACGGTAATAAACTCGTGGCGTTTCTGACGCGCGTCCACAAAGGCCATGTGCAGACTGACTTCCAGTTCCTGGGCAATCATGATCCCCGTTCCTCCATGATACATTGCAAAGGGTGTTGCGCCGCCCGTGCCAGCGTGACGACACGCGCCACCCGCGTTGCGGCAATATCCCGCGGATAAGTGCCGCAGAGTCCACGACCCTCCGTGTGAACCTGCAACATGACTCGCACTGCCGCCTCCTGCCCCAGACCAAATACCCGCCCGAGCACATCCACCACAAATTCCATGGGGGTGTAGTCGTCATTCAGCAACAGGACATCAAAGAGCGGCGGCGGACTCACCCGAACCTCTTTCCTTTCCAGCACCGTTGTCAGTTCCCGACTCATCCCCCCCCCTCACCCGGATCCACCGTGAGGAAATTCACTGTCTCCCGGCTCCCTTTCCCCCCGTCCTCTGGAGATATGGTTTCAGTCTAAACTTTTCAAGAATTTTCGCAACCCCCTCACTCAAAAAGTTCATTTCTGATCATTTTTTGCACAAAACCACCCTTTTTCCAAAAAAAACCCGGATCCCCCCTTGACGATCAGCCCCAAACTCGCGTAAAAGTGCAACTGGAGTTTGGTTCCAAGTTGTCTGCATCACCGGTTTTGCCGTTTGCTGGCCTTGAAACTCAAACCTTATCCGGGTTTTTAAGGCCCAAATCATCACAGGAAAGCAAACATGGCAACAGGTACAGTCAAGTGGTTCAACGATTCCAAAGGTTACGGTTTCATCACTCCCGATGACGGAAGCGAAGATCTTTTCGCTCATTTCTCCGCCATCCAGATGGGCGGGTTCAAGACCCTGAAGGAAGGCCAGAAGGTCTCCTTCGATGTTACCCAAGGCCCCAAGGGAAAACAAGCCTCGAATATTCAAAACGCTTAGTTGCGTGAACGGGACTTGACCGTCCCGTCATCATTCAGGCCAGGTTCCTTCCGCTTCGGCGGTTGAATCTGGCCTTTTTTGTGTCCGCCCCCTTCCCATCAACCCGAACCTTCTCCATGGCACCGGCGCAAGGCCACCTTGTCCACCTTGCCCGTGGCAGTATAGGGCAGGCTGTCCACCACCAGGAATCGATCGGGAATACTCCAGCGCGCCACATGCTGCGCCAGGTGTTGTCGTAATTCTTCTTCCGTCACCCCCCTTCCGGCTTCCAGCACCATGATCAGAAGGGGGCGTTCCCCCCAATGCGGGTCAGGAAAGCCGATCACTGCCGCTTCCCGCACGGCAGGATGAAGCAAGGCCGCCTGTTCCACCTGAACCGAACTGATCCATTCCCCGCCGCTTTTGATCAGATCCTTGACACGATCCGTGATCTGCAGGAATCCGTCCTCGTCCAGGGTAGCCACATCACCGGTCGGAAACCAGGCCCGCCCCGCGCCTCGCGCCTCCTTCCAGTAATGTTCACAAATCCACGGACCACGCACCTCCAGATGGCCGGGGGTTTTTCCATCCCGTGCCACTTCCCGTCCCGCGCTGTCCCTCAGGCGCATGTCCACGCCGAAGGGCGGACGCCCCGATTTCTCCAGCCAGCGCCAGCGCGCCTCGCCGGACAACCCCATCTGGGCCCGTTTGGGACTCATGAGCGCTGCCACCGGACTGGTTTCCGTCATCCCCCATCCCGGCCGCACCGGCACCTTTTGTTCCTGTTCGAAATACCGCACCAGCGCCGGGGGACAGGCCGATCCCCCCACGCCGAGCAGGCGCAGATGATTCAGTTTCAGCGCCTGCGCCTGCAGAAAGGACATCAAACCGCGCCATACCGTGGGAACGCCCGCACTGATCGTGACCTCCTCGCGTTCCAGCAGGGCATACAGGGTCGCGCCCTCCAGCCAGGGACCGGGCAAGACCAGTTTCGCCCCCACCAGAGCCGCCGCATGGGGAAACCCCCACGCATTGGCATGGAACAGGGGAACCACCGGCAATACCGAGTCGCAGGCAGAAAATCCGAGGCTGTCGGGCAAGGCCACGCTCATGGCATGAAGTACGGTGGAGCGGTGGGAATACACGACCCCCTTGGGTCGCCCCGTGGTTCCAGAGGTGAAACACAGACCGGCGGCCTGTTCCTCCGGCCAGTCCGGCCAGTCGAAACGCCCGTTTTCTTCGGCCAGCAGGGCTTCGTAGTCGAACCAGGCCCCCCGGGCCGGCGCACAGGCCTCTCCGGGTTCACCCATCAGGATGACCCAGGGCAAACGTACCCCCAGGTTCTCCAGGGTCTGCAACAGCGGCAGATGCCGGGCATCGGCCAGCAGTCCCACGTCCTGTGCATCCTGCAGGATTTGGACCAATTGCTCCGGAAACAGGCGTGGGTTGAGGGTATGACAAATCGCCCCAATCCCCGGGATCGCATAATACGCCTCGAGATGGCGGTGATGATTCCAGCCCAGCGTCCCCACCCGATCCCCCGGACGCACCCCCAGACGAATCAGCGCCTGGGCCAGGCGACGGGCACGCTGGTCGATCTCTTCCCAACCAAAGGTGACTCCTTCCTGAGGCGCGCGCTGGGAAACCACGGCAGTTTTACCGTGCCAGCGCGCCGCGTGTTCCAGCAGGGCAGAAACCAGCAGCGGACGTCCCATCATGGAACCGATCACCTTTCCTCCCTCCTCATACGCTTCTCTCCTGCATGGTCTGATCCTCGATGATTTTGCACAGCCGCCGCCTCGTATTATACTAGGGGACATGAACGCCATCCCTCTCCTGCGCACTTCTCCCCAAACCCCGTGAACGGTGCGCCTGGAGTGTCCCCATGACACATCTTTACGACCTCCCGGTCCAGACCCTGCAGTGTTACGTCACGGCCAGTTATCCCTGCAGTTACCTGGAGGGACAGAGCGCACGCTCCCAGGTCGTGACCCCTGGCCCTCTGATCGACCAGGAGTTGTACAGTGTTCTGGTGGAAAACGGCTTTCGGCGCAGCGGACTTTTTACCTACCGCCCCCACTGTCACCACTGCCGCGCCTGCATTCCCGTACGGATCCGGGTACAGGATTTCGTCCCGTCGCGCATTCAGCGCCGGGTCTGGAAACGGCACCGGGCCCTGGAGGTACGCTCGCTGCCCTTGTGTTTCGAACCGGAGCATTTTTCGCTCTATACCCGATACCAGCAGGCACGTCACCGGGAAATCACCCAGGATCGCACCGGGGAAGACCAGTACCGCCAATTCCTGCTACAATCTTCCCTG
>JAJZDE010000076.1 GCA_021828745.1 Pseudomonadota bacterium | reverse complement strand
GGATAGGTGCCAAAACCTGGCTGTAATCCATTGTAACCATTGTGATAATAGGCGTAGGTATAGAGTTTGTTATCCACATCCACATCGCCGAATCGGGTTTTAATGCCAATGTACTCGAAGTCTGAAGTGATGTTGTCGAAGTTGTAGCCGTAGAAGGCCTGGCTGTTGGGATTGGATGAGAGGCCATAATTTCGGCCATATTGTGCCATTTGTTGCAAGGTTGCCCCATAAGGTACATTCTGCTGAATCTTGTTTCCCATGGCCACAAAAGTCAGCAGGGTATCATCACCCACGACTTTTTCAAACTTCATGAAAAGGTTTTTGCGTTGCTGAGCGCTGTTGGTCAAATATCCATCGGTAGAAAAGTCCTTGTAACTGATAAAGGCCTTGGTATCCCCATAGTTCTGCAGGTTGCCGGTATCGAACTGGGCCCCGAGAAGACGCGTATTCCAACTGCCAAAACTTCCAAATATACTGGTTCCGGTCTGGTTTTGGGGAAGTTTTGAACTGAGGGCTATGGTCCCCCCGAAAGTCGAATATCCAATATTGCTGGCATCTCCCGGTCCCAGATCAACCTTGACCCCCGCCAAATCCTGCTCCATGAAATAGGAAGTGGTGTGGTGGGTAAAATCGTTGGAATCGCCCCAGGGAATGCCATCGAAGGTGACATTGTATTGGCCATCCTGGAAACCACGCAGGGTCAAGGCCTGATTCTCCATCCCCCCCGGACCATTGGGATCCACACTGGTCACACTGGGCAAAATGGAAATGATATCGCTGTAGTTTGCCCCCGGAGCCGCATTCTCTTCAATATAATGCTGATTGATATTGAAGACTGGTTCCGTGGCATTGATAGACATGCTGCCTGGAGCCTCATAAGTTGCTGTGCCTTTGCCCGTCACCGACGGGGTGGAGCTGTCTCCTCCGCCGCCCGTGGCAGACACTGTCCCAAGGTCCATGGCCTGAGAATCGGCCAAGGCAGGCAAGGTCCCCAGCAGAGTTAATACAGAGATCACCGCTTGGTGAACGGCATGTTGTTTAAATTTTGGTTTTGTCACAATACTTCCCCCCTTTAAAAACTTTTCCTTAGGGGGGTATTGTGGTTACAAATTGTTACAACCCCGAGTAGCGCTGATGAAGATTCCGTGAATCAATAACCATATTCAAAATCATTGCCCAGAAATATTCCTCCGCATTGTAATACCCAAAGAAAAAGCCGCCCACAGCGAACTGGGGGCGGCGAAGGACCACTTTAGGAGACTGCTACAACACTTTCGAGAACCGTTGATGATCCTGATGAAGCCAGAGATATTTGTCAAAACTCATGGCCATGGGACGCACAAAGAACCACCCGGCTTTACTGACCTCCAGACCCGCCAACGTGCGGGTCAAAAGGCCCTCTTGTTCAAATTCCTGTAACCGCTCCAGTGCATCCTGGAAATAGGTTGCAAAGTCGATTCCGTAATTTTGCTCGATGGGCTCAAAGGCAATACGCCCCTGACACATCAGGGACATGATGACCTCACGCCGCAGAAGATCATCGGATTCCAGCGTCAAGCCCCGCTCCACAGGAAATTTCCCCGCATCCAGGGCCGCATAATAGGCCTCCAGGGTTTTGACGGACTGACTGTAGGCCTGTCCCACCTGGCTGATCGCAGATACCCCGAACCCCAACAAATCCGCCCCGGCGTGGGTGTGATACCCCTGAAAATTCCGTTGCAGGCGTCCATCCCGCTTCACCTTGGCCAGTTGGTCTTCAGGCAAGGCAAAATGGTCCATCCCGATATAGTCATAACCATGGGCCATAAAGGCGTGTATCGCCTGATCCATCATCTGCACTTTGGTGGTTACCGCCGGCAAAGTCTCCGCATCGATACGCCGCTGTGGTTTGAAACGGACAGGCAAATGGGCGTAGGCGTAGAGGGCTATGCGATCGGGCTGGATGGTCAGCACCTGATCCACGGTCTTCTGAAAAGAATCCAGAGTCTGATGGGGCAACCCATAAATGAGATCCAGATTGATGGAATCGAATCTCAAACGCCGTACTTCCTCCACCAGTGCCTGGACCTGCTCGAAGGGCTGAACCCGGTGGACGGCTTTCTGGACACGAGGATCGAAATCCTGTACACCAAAACTCACCCGATTGAAACCCAGGGTACGCAAATGCGCCAGTCTTTTCGGCGTAACCGTACGCGGATCGATCTCGATGGAACGTTCCATGTCGGGAAGCAGTTCAAAGCGCTGAGCCAGCAGGCTCATCAATTGGGTCAGTTCATCATCGTCCAGGAAGGTGGGAGACCCCCCCCCCAGATGTAACTGGGCAACCTGGCGATGACCTGCACCGACCAGAGGCACTACCAGATCCATTTCCTGCTCGAGATAACGAAGATATTCCGAAACCTTCCCATGGTCCTTGGTAATCACCTTGTTACAGGCACAGTAGTAGCAAACCGAGGCGCAAAAAGGCAAATGAACATACAGGGAGAGCGGCGCATGACTCGATGTCCCTGCCCGACTCCCCAAAGCATGGGCAAGATGTGCCCCCCACTCATCGGGCAGAAAACGATCCGCCGTCGGATAAGAGGTGTAGCGCGGCCCGGGAATGTCGAAACGCTCGACCAGTTCGGGGGTGACGAAAGTCTCGGAATTGGGTTTAATGCGATCCATGGGGTGATTATCCCCTCAGCTCATCTCCCATATATTGACGGAAATCAACTTTTGACACGTTACCGCGTCGCTCCTGGAACCGCAGAAACGCAAACGGCTCGGGTTGACCGAGCCGTAATTCCCCGCCAGACAAGGAAAGCGCCACCGCAAAACAACCCCGCGGTGGCGAAGGTTCGCCGGCGGAGGGGGAAAGCCGGCTAGACGACCAAGTTAGAAACGGTAGCCCACCCCAACACCAAAAATGTAGGGATCCGGATGGAGTTGCAGAATCGTGCCACCGGTAGCAGCGGAATCCAATCCCACGCTAACCCAGGTTTTCTTGATATCCGCGTTCAACAACCAGTGGTTATCCAGTTTGTAGTCCGCGCCCAACTGAACATCCTCACCCCAGTTATTCTGTTGCAGACCAACCGCACCACCCAGCAGCGAGACGTTCATGGTCCGCAGGTACATCACACCCGCCCCCACATAAGGAACAAATTTGCCCATTCCATCGAAGTGGTATTGCAGATTCAAAATTGGCGGCAATTCCTGCAATCCACCAATATAATTCCCATTCAATTGCACCTGATGGCTCAGCGGATAGGAGGCCACCAACTCCGCAGAAATGTTATGGGTAATGAAGTAGGAGACATCAACTTCCGGCTGGGTGCGATTAGCCACCTTGATCGAATCGGCACCAATACCGCCGCCTGCATCATTGCCCTGTTGCGTATCCACCTGAAGCATCCGAACCCGGACGAGCCAGGGACTTGGCTCACCATCATCTGCAAAGGCGCTGGACGCAACGAATGGACCGGTCAAAGCGGTCAAGGCGATGGTCGCTACCAGAGTTTTTTTGGTCGAAAATTTCATTACTCCCCTCCTAAGTACGTTGTATGACAGGCATAATTTTTTATGCAGTTCCTAAAGCCCTGCAGACGCATGGTAGCGCAGGACACAAGGACGCATTCTGATGCAAATCAATCTTGAATGAAACAGTTGGTTACAGGATCGTCGCAATCTCGAGAAAGATTGTCGCATTTACACAACAAACCGCCAACCAATGAAAAGAAATGAAACACGGACCAGGAACATCCACCAACCCACTAATTATGGGTTTCAGTCCTACGCAATGCCAGGGCATCCCGATCAAGAATCCTCACCCGTCGTCCCCGTACTTCCAGCACCCCTTCATCATGAAAGCGCGAAAGAAGACGGCTGACCGTTTCCAGTTTAAGCCCCAGGTAACTGCCAATGTCCTCCCGCGTCATGCGCAGGGTCATTTCCACGGAGGACTGGTGACGCTCGGCATGGCGATCCGCCAGATCGATGAGAAAATTGGCCAGACGCTCCTCTGAACGCATGCTCCCCAGCAACATCATGACATGGTGTTCGCGGACGATTTCCCGGGACAAATCCTTGTTGAACCGGTGCCGGAGGTTGGCCATGACCTGTCCCAACTGTTCGAACTGATCAAAAGGAATGGCGCACACGGCACTGTCTTCCAGCGCGATGGCGTCACAGACATGATGGTCGCTGTGAATGGCTTCCAAGCCCAGCAACTCCCCCATCATCTGAAATCCGGTGATCTGCCCCCGACCATCCTCATGAAGCAATACCGTCTTGAAAAAACCGGAACTGACGGCAAAGAGCGAACGGAAGGGATCACCGACGCGGTAAAGGTATTCACCCTTGGGCACGGCCTGACGATGATTCATATGCTGGTCGAGCAGATGAACCTCCTCATCGCTCAACCCGGCGGGAAGACACAACTCCCGGATGGTGCAATGACCGCATACAGATTTCAAGTCATGAAGATTCATAAGGGAAATAGCACCTGATCCAAAAAATTATTGAAAACCCACCCCAGGATTTTGACTTATGTCATTGTACCCTTCCCGCTCTTTGAAAGGGAAAGCTTTTATGCCATCCTGTCGCAGAATCCACCTGGACTTTCCACCACAAAATACTTGCATCGATGGTCGCAAACCTTTATATTGTACGCATTCGTACTATCTACCCTCAGGAGACAATTCATGAAAAAAGCACGACTCATTCTCGCCCTGCTCGCCCCCCTTTCCGCATCCGTTCAAGCGGCCATGGATACCTATGTCACCGACCCCCATCACACCTTTGCCCGTTTCTCCTATAACCACCTCGGATTCAGCACCCAGTTGAGCCGCTTTGACAAGGTATCCGGAACGATCATGCTGGATACGGTAGCCAGGAAAGGTGCGGCCGACATCACGATCGATACCCGTTCTGTGAGTACCGGTTCCGATCATTTCAACGAGCATATTCAGGAAGCCGATTTCCTGGATACCGAGAAATTCCCCACCGCCACTTTCAAGGGAGATTCCGTCAAATTCACCGGGGATACGCCCACTGAAATCGATGGAATTCTGACCTTGAAGGGCATCAGTCACCCAGTGGCACTCAAGATCACTTCGTTCAAGTGCATGCTTCACCCCCTCCTGCACAAGGATGCCTGTGGCGGCGATGCAGAAACCCATGTCAAACGTTCCGACTTTGGCATGAGCAAATACGTTCCCTATGTAGGTGACGATGTCACCATCACGGTTTCCGTCGAAGCCATCAAAAAATAGAAGCAAGATTCGCCTCCCCCTGGAGTTGGCTCCCCAGGGGGGGTCAAAACAGACCCCCATGAATCAATGTGGTCTCGTCCGTACGGCCCAGAGCATGGCGACGACCATCACGGCCACTGCACCCCAGACCACATAAATCCAGGCAGAACGTTCTTCCTCGGCAAAAGGATCGGTCAGCGTCCGTTCCGCATTCAGAGGGAGTTGGGCCAATTGGGTCAGGGAAGCCCCAAAGAGCAGGTTGATTTTTGCCCGGGCATTGATCGCCCACCCGTTGGCATCTAGGATCGGACCCAGGGTACGAGAACGCAACTTGAACCATGCCAGCAGGAGGGATGGCCCGGAAATCAGGAGCAAAACGCCCAGAAGAACAAACGGAATCTGCCAGAACGCCAGGGAAAACAACCCGACCGCCACTGACGCCAGGGCAGTGCCGATGGCCCCCACCGCCATGCCGATGGCCGCAAAAATGCCCGCAAACTTGCCCACGTCAAAAGCCTGCTGAGCCGCAGCAGAAGGTCCTCCGGACCCTTTTTGAGGCACAGGGACCGCAGAACCAACCCATAGATCATCGGCAGCCTTGGCTCTACTGGAAGCAAATTTCTCGAACTGATCACTGATGGTGCGTACCATCTTCTTGTAAGGCGACCAGAATGCCTGACGCAGACTGATGGGTTGCTCGATGATACGCGTAATGGTGGCGTCCCAATCCTGCCCTTTGGCATCATAGAACACACCGTTTCGCCCCACCCGCAGTTGATCGGAATCTCCATCGGTGAAAGCAGCCGCAATGGTGATCTTCTGACCGGCGCGCACACAATCGCAATAAACCAGGCAAATATTCGATAAATTGGCCAATAGTGCATGCCTGCCCGCGTCATTCACCGTGACACACAGTTCACAGGAACGACTGTCCAGATAAAGCGTTCCCGCTTGAAAAATGGCTTGACCCGTACGCGTATAAAAAGCCCT
>JAJZDE010000075.1 GCA_021828745.1 Pseudomonadota bacterium | reverse complement strand
GGCAGCAAACCGAAGCGATCGATCAGTTCTTCCTGAAGATCGGTCAATGTATCGACGGTGTCACAGTTGGCCAGACGCTTGTATAGAACCAGGCGTTCCTGGACGTCGCCGCAGTAAGCGGCAGGAAGCAGGGCTGGGGCATGCAGGTTGATTTCCAGGGCGATGTCGAGGGGGCGTTCGGGATCCCAGGTTTTCCCCTGCTGAAGGGCTTTCACGGCCTGGGTGAGCATCTGGGTGTACAGGTTGAATCCAACGCCCTGGATGTCTCCGCTTTGGGAATCTCCCAGGACTTCACCGGCGCCCCGGATTTCCAGATCCTGTAGCGCCAGGTAAAATCCGGCCCCCAATTCTTCCATTTGCTGGATGGCTTCCAGACGTTTTTTGGCGGTCGCGGTCAGGGCGTCTTCCGGCGGTGTGAGCAGGTAAGCATAGGCCTGATGGTGGGATCGCCCCACCCGTCCCCGTAATTGATGCAACTGAGCCAGACCGAACCGATCGGCGCGATGGATCAGGATGGTATTGGCGTTTGGCACGTCGATGCCGGTTTCAATGATGGTGGAACAGAGCAGGAGATTGACTCGTTGCTGGTAGAAATCGCGCATGACCTGTTCCAGTTCCCGCTCGCGCATCTGCCCATGGGCCACGGCGATGCGCGCTTCCGGAAGGAGCGTGCTCAGGCGCTGATGCTCATTTTCCATGGTCTCTACTTCGTTATAGAGAAAATACAGCTGTCCTCCGCGCTTCAGTTCGCGCAGGACTGCCTCACGGATCAGACCATCCGATTGGGGATGTACGAAGGTTTTGATGGCCAGGCGTTTTTGCGGGGCCGTGGCGATGACCGAGAAATCGCGCAGTCCCTCGAGCGCCAGGGAGAGGGTGCGGGGAATGGGGGTGGCCGTGAGAGTGAGTACATCCACCTCGGCACGGAGAGCCTTGAGGCGCTCCTTTTGGCGCACCCCGAAACGGTGCTCCTCGTCGATGATGACCAGTCCCAGACGCGCAAAGCGGACGTTTTCCCCGATCAGTTTATGGGTGCCGATGACCAGATCGATTTTGCCTTCTTCCAGGGCCAGCAGGGTTGCCGTGACTTCCTTGGCGGAGCGGAAGCGGGACAGTTCGGCGATCCGCACCGGCCAATCTGCAAAACGATCGGAAAAGTTCTGAAAATGCTGTTCGGCCAGCAAGGTGGTGGGGACCAGCAAGGCAACCTGGCGCCCCGCATGGATTGCCTGAAAAGCCGCGCGCATGGCCACTTCCGTCTTGCCAAACCCCACGTCACCACAGATCAACCGATCCATGGGTTTGGGGGCAGCCAGATCGGCGCGTACGGCAGCGATGGCGGCGGATTGATCGGGGGTTTCCTCGAAAGGGAAGCCTGCGGCAAAGGCGGCGTAGGCCTGATCATCCAGAGGGCAGGCCCAGCCGGCACGGGTGGCGCGCCGCGCATAGAGATCGAGCAGTTCGGCTGCGGTATCGCGCGCCTGACGGGCGGCCTGTCGTTTGGCTTTTTCCCACTGTCCGCTACCCAATCGGTGCAGCGGTGCGGCTTCAGGCGGGCCGCCCGAGTAACGGCTGATCAGATGCAACTGAGCCACGGGGACATACAGGACATCGTCGCCGGCATAGGATAATTGCATGAATTCCGCCGACCCTTCTCCCAGGTCCAGATTCACCAGCCCCTGGAAACGGCCGATGCCATGGTCCTGGTGGACCACCGGGTCACCCACGTGAACTTCCGTCAGGTCACGCAGCAGATTGTCGCTGTTGGTCCTTTGGCGTTCCCGTCGGCGGGTCTGTCGGACTTGACTCTGGAAGAGTTCGTTTTCAGTGACAAGGGCCAGTTGGCCCAGGGAGAAGCCTTCCAGGAGCGGCCCGACGCTCAGCATGAGCGGCGCCGATGCATTCTGGAACTCGGCCCAGTCCGCAGCATCCTCGGGGATCAGGCCCTGCTCCCGCAACAACTGGCGCAACGTTTCGCGCCGCCCCAGACTGTCCGCCAGGATCAGGATCCGTCCGGGGAATGAATTCAGGAAATCTTCCAGTTTCTCCAGCGGGCGGGGCGAACGACGCAGTACCTCGAGCTGGGGGAGGGCTTGCAGGGCATCCGGTTCTGATGCCTGTTTCCGTGAAAAAGGCTTCATCCCCAGAAAAAATTCTTCCTCTTTCAAGAACAGCGCTGCGGGATCGAGTACGGGATAAGAGCGATCCCCCTTGACCAGTTCCCAGCGGCTGCGAATGGATTCCCAATAGGCACGGATCCCGGTCGTCAGATCGGGGAGGGGGCACAGGACGGAGGAAGGAGGCAGATAATCAAACAGGCTCGCGCATTGGTCGAAAAAGAGGGGCAGGTAATATTCGATTCCGCCGGGGACCAATCCGTTGCCCACGTCGCGGTAAAGGGTGCAGCGTGAGGGATCGCCTTCGAAGTGTTCGCGGAAACTGGAGCGGAAGCGTGATCGTGCGGCTTCATCCAGGGGGAATTCCCGGGCGGGCAGCAGGCGAATCTCGGGAACCGGGTAAAGTGAGCGCTGACTGTCGACATCGAAGGTGCGCAGGGTTTCCAGCGTGGTATCGAAGAGGTCGAGGCGGTAGGGCAGTACGCTCCCCATGGGAAAAAGGTCGATCACGCCGCCGCGCAGACAGAATTCCCCGGGATTGAGTACCTGCTGAACGGCACTGTAACCCGCCTTGACCATCTGTTGGCGCAGGGCTTCGGCATCCAGGGTTTGTCCCTGTTTCAGGACAAAGGTATGCCCTGCCAGATGACTGACGGGTGGCAGGCGCTGGAGCGCAGTACTGATGGGGACCAGTACGACATCGCACTGGCCCTGTGAAATTTGCCAGAGCGTGGCCAGGCGTTCCGAGACCAGGTCCTGATGAGGGGAAAACCGGTCATAGGGAAGGGTTTCCCAATCGGGCAGACAGGAAAGACGCAAGGTGGGCTCGAACCAGGCCATTTCCTCGCGCAGTCGTTGGGCCTGGGCCGTACTTTCGGTCAGAATGACCAGAGGACCTGGGGCGCGTGCGTTCCGGGACAACCGCCAGGCCGCGCCCAGCAAAGGTGAAGGGGACATTGAGGAACCGAATCAGTGACGGAAAGACATGCCTCAGGCTGCCGTACGCGTGGTGAAGCTTTCTCCGCATCCGCAGCTGTCGGTGACATTGGGATTGTCAAATTTGAATGCGGCATTGAGTCCGGTGCGCTGGTAGTCGATGACGGTTCCGTCCAGAAAGGGAAGGTGGTCCCGGTGTACGACGACGAGGGTTCCACCGGTCTCGAAAGTGACTTCGCCTTCACGCACGTCGTCGGCATAGTCCACCACATAAGCCAGTCCGGAACAGCCGGAAGTTTTGGTGCCAAAGCGCAGTCCAATGCCCTGACCGCGTTTGGCCAGCGATTGGTGAATTTGTTGTGCCGCAGATTCGGTCAGGGTAATGGCCATGGGAGTTCTCCTTTACACGTCTTTCTTGAGGCTATGGATCTGGCGAGAAAGTTCCGCCACTTGTTGACGCAACTGCTCGTTGAGGTGTACCAGTTCCTGCACGGTCACGGCAAGAGGGTCTTTTTCATCGCGCGAGGAACCGTAGGCACTGAACTGGGGGTCGGCCTTGAGGGGCTGGTGTTGGTCATCTTCCAGCAGTCGCCCGGGAATTCCGATGACCGTGGCGCGGGGCGGAACCGGTTTGACCACGACGGCGTTGGAGCCTACCTTGCAGCCTTCACCCAGGACGATGGGTCCGATGACCTTGGCGCCAGCGCCGACGATGACCCCGGGGGCCAGCGTGGGGTGACGTTTGCCTTTATTCCAGGAGGTTCCGCCCAGCGTCACCCCCTGGTAAAGAGTGCAATCGTCACCGACTTCTGCGGTCTCTCCGATCACCACCCCCATGCCGTGGTCGATGAATACGCGTCGCCCCAGTTTTGCGCCGGGGTGAATTTCGATCCCGGTCAGAAAACGGGAGAATTGCGAGACCGCCCGTCCCAGCCAATTGGCATTGCGCTGCCACAGCCCATGGGCCAGCCAATGAAGCAGGATGGCGTGAAAGCCGGGGTAGAGGGTGACGACCTCCCAGCGGCTACGGACCGCCGGATCGCGGTCGAAGACACAGTCAATTTGTTCGCGGATGCGGGACAACATGGGAACTTATCCTCGGTTCAAGGGAGAACTGCCGTCGTCGGCAGGATACAGGGTTCTCAGGATACCACGCAGGATGCTGATTTCCTCTCGTTCCACCCGGGCACGGGAAAACAGGCGGCGCAAACGGACCATCAGGCGTCCGGGGTGTTGGGGGTCGAGGAAACCGCTGCCCGTCAGCACACGCTCCAGGTGGGCATAGAAAAGTTCCATGTCGTCATGGGTGGCGAGCGGGTATTCCCGCGCCTGGGGGCCGCGCTCCTGGCGCAATGCGTGGCGTAATTCATAGGCCACCAACTGGACGGCAGCCCCCAGATTGAGGGAACCAAAGGCAGGGTCGGTGGGAATATGGGCGAGTATCTGGCACAAATCCAGTTCGGCGTTGGTCAGGCCAGACATTTCCGTCCCGAAAACCAGCGCGACTTCCCCTTCCCCAAGTGCTTCCTGGGGCAAGGAGGAGGCCA
The DNA here is from genome assembly GCA_021828745.1 of Pseudomonadota bacterium. The sequence goes on along the minus strand of JAJZDE010000075.1, from coordinate 1,736 downwards.
GTTCGCGCAGCGGCAGCATGGGGTGAGACAAGTCGCGCCGTCGGGCCGTCAACCCCACGCTCAAGGTGACGCCCTGCAGGGCGTCGTCCAGGCTGGCGCACACCACGGCTCGTGCCAACAGGTCATCGGCTCCGGCAGCCCGCGCACTGGCTTTGGGGTCTGGAAAGTGGCGGGGGTTGACGAGAACCAGTCGGCCAAACCCCATGGTTTTAAGGGCGCGGGCAGCGGCTCCGATATTGCCGGGGTGGGTTGGAGTACAGAGGACGAAGCGGAAACGCTCGAACATGAGGCTCAGGCGTTTTGCAAAAGCGGCAGGAGTTGGCCGAATATCTTGGGAGAACCGGCCACCACGTTCCCGGTTTCCAGAAACCGGCCTTCTCCGTCCAGGTCGGAGACCAGTCCTCCCGCTTCCTGAATCAGCAGGGTGCCTGCGGCAATGTCCCAAGGCTTGAGATCCAGTTCCCAAAAGGCATCGTAGCGCCCGGCAGCCACATAGGCCAGGTCGATGGCCGCCGAACCGGGGCGGCGCAGACCGGCCGTCTTGCCCATGACTTCCGCCATCATGCGCAGGTAGCGCTCCTGATGGGTCATGTGGCTGTAGGGGAAGCCCGTGCCGATCAGCGATTCATCGAGACGGGTCCGCCCGCTCACGCGGATGCGCCGCTCGTTGAGAAAGGCGCCACTGCCCCGAGTGGCCGTGAACAGGTCGTTATGGACCGGGTCGTAAACCACGCCCTGCGTCACGATACCTTGATGGGCCAGGGCAATGGAGACGCTGTAGAGAGGAAAACCATGCAGAAAGTTGGTGGTGCCGTCCAGCGGGTCAATGATCCAGCAGTAGGGGGAATCTCCCGAGGCCCCGCTTTCTTCGCACAGAAAGGCGTGGTCCGGGTAAGCCTCTCCGAGTATTTCCAGGATGACTTGTTCCGCGGCGCGGTCCACTTCGGAAACGAAGTCGGCATGGGCCTTCTTGCTGACCGTGAGGTGGCCCACGTCCTGGGCGGCGCGCTGGATCAGGTTCCCTGCCCGGCGGGCAGCTTTAATGGCAATGTTGAGTTGGGGGTGCATGGTGGCGAACTTCTCGATTGGGCAGCGAAACCCTTCATTATACGCCGGTCTGCGGGATATCGACGAAGAATGAATCGATAATTGACCCTGGCGGTCAGTCCCCGGATAATCGGAGGGACATTTTGACACGAGGAATCCGACCATGCCTTATCTGATTGAAACCTGGGATAAACCGGAACAGGGCGCGGTACGCCAGGCAAATCGTCCGGCCCATCTGGCCTGGCTGGAAGAAAACAAATCCCGGCTGTTGGCCTGTGGGGCCAAGATGGACGATGCAGGGCAGACCGCGCAGGGGAGTTTTTACATCGTCGATGTGGAGGAGCGAGCCGATGCCGAACGCTTCATCGCCGCAGACCCTTTCACCCAGGTGGGCTTGCCGGCGCGCGTGACGATCACACGCTGGCGCCTGGCTTTTCTGGATCGCCGCTCCTATCTTTGAGGGAGAGCGGCGGCCCTTGCCGTTTTAGTTCCCGGGAGACAGGAATCGCTGCAGACGACGTGTCACGGCCTCTCGTCCGATCAGGTGCAGCGTGACTTCCAGGGAGGGGGTGTGGGCGGTCCCGCACAGAATGGCGCGCAGAGGCATGCCCAGGGGCCCCATCTTGAGGCCGTGGGCCAGGGCAGTTTGTTTGACGAGGGGGCCCAGGGCTTCCGGAGTCCAGTCCGCT
>JAJZDE010000074.1 GCA_021828745.1 Pseudomonadota bacterium | reverse complement strand
AAAATCTTGCATTCCTGCGGGCGTTTCTGCCCACGCAGAATAGTGGCGCATTCACACGCCTTATTGTCTGGCACGGCGACATAATCCACATCGAATTTCAGTTCCGCATCGAATGGGGCGAACTCTGAACGCAACTTCAATGCGCTGTCGGGCACGCTCCCCAATCCACGCCATTCGAACGTATCCCGCAACTCGAACACCTCCGACACCAACTCCTGCGCCTTGAGATTGCCCTCACGCGTGACCGCACGGACGAATTCATTTTCCACGACAGCGCGCCCGGCATTGATCTGACGTACCAGCATCAGGATGGCCTGCATCACATCCAGCGGCTCAAAACCAGCGATGACCACCGGCTTGCCATAATCTTCGGCGAAAGGCTCATAGGGTTTGCTGCCGATGATGGTGGAGACATGCGCCGGACCCACGAAACCATCCAGCGCCACGCCCCCCGAAACCTTCAAAATGGCGTGCATCGCAGCAGGAGTCAGTACATGGTCGCACAGGATGCTGAAATTCTTCAAGTCTTCGAAAGCGGCCTGTTTGACCGCCACTGCAGTCGGTGGCGTGGTGGTCTCAAAACCGATGGCGAGGAATACAACTTCACGATCGGGATGTTCGCGTGCAATCTTCAGCACATCCTGCGTCGAATAGACCATACGCACATCGGAACCTTGAGCCCTGGCACGCATCAGCGACAGATTGTTTGACGCCGGTACGCGCAACGTGTCGGCATAGGTACACAGAATCACGCCCTGCTCGCGCGCCAGGCGGATCGCCTGATCGATGCGACCGACGGGCAGCACACACACCGGGCAGCCGGGACCATGTATCATCCGCACATTGGCAGGTAACAGATCGACAAGTCCATAGCGCGAAATGGCATGCGTATGTCCCCCGCAAAACTCCATCAGCCGATAGACGCTTTTTGGATCAACCTCACGGGCAATGTTGGAGACAATATTTTTCGCCAACTCGCCGTCACGAAATTCATCCACGTATTTCATGTCGCGCTCTCGCCAAGTTCGGCGCGCAACTCGGCAAGCGCCCCCATCTCTGCGAACAACTCCAGCGTGCGTAACGCCTCCTCCTGATCCAGTTTTTGCAAGGCATAACCGACGTGCACGATGACATAATCGCCGACAACCACATCCTCCACCAGCGCCAACGATATCTCTTTACGCACACCGCCAAGATCGACGATTGCGTTGCACGGGACGATCAGTTCTTCGATGCGGGCGGGTATGGCGAGACACATGTCAAACTCCTCGATGGATGCGTTGCAGGGCGATGCTGGCCTGACCCAGCGCAATGCCCCCATCATTGGGCGGCAACTGTTGCGCGGTCAGCACGCACAGCGCCGACAGATTTTCAATCAGCGCCCGCGACAATACCCCATTCAAAAAACATCCCCCGCCCAACACGACTACGTTGATGGTGTTTCGTTCGGCGGCACGAAGCACCCATGCGCTCAGTCCATCGGCAAGCGTGGCATGAAACAGGGCTGCACCGTAGGCAGCGTCCTTGCAATCGGCGAGCGCTGCCAGCAATGGAATAAAATCCAGCACGCCATCGTGGCTGATGGCGTAACCGCGAGCCAACGCTGCCACCTTGCCCCGTTGCTCTGCCAGTCCTTCCAGCAACATCGCTGCCTGTCCCTCATAACCCTGAATTTCGCTGACGCCCAGCAGCCCGGCAGCGGAATCGAACAGACGTCCCATACTGCTGGTGGCAACGCAATTCAACCGGCGCTGCAACATGACCGCCACAGTTTCAGCACCCGCCTGAGCCGGAAAGCGGCGCACGATCTCATCGCTTCTTCCCATCTCGAACAGCGCTGCCGCTGCCATGCGCCACGGTTCACGCGCGGCCCGATCGCCGCCCGGCATAGGCAATGGCGCGAGATGCCCCAGCCGTCCGAAGTCCGGACCCGTCACGCGCAACAGTTCACCGCCCCACATACTGCCGTCCGTCCCCAGACCCGTACCGTCCAGTGCCAGTCCAAGCACCGTTTCGTCGATGTGATGCTCAGTGCAGACAGAGGCGATGTGGGCATGATGGTGCTGCACGGCAAATACCGGCAAGCCGTGCTGCGCAGCATAAGCCTGTGCGAACTGTGTGCTGAAAAAATCCGGATGCAGATCGTGCGCGACCGCTCGAGGTTGCACGTCGAGGATATCGCACAAGTGAGCCACTGTCTCGTCCAGCATCCGTCGCATGGCGGCATGATCCAGATCACCGATATGCTGCGACACAAAAGCCTCGTTGCCACGCGTAAGACACACGGTATTTTTCAGCCATGCCCCGCAAGCCAGGATAGACGGGCCGCTGTGAGGCATCAGGATCCGGCATGGTGTATAGCCGCGTGCGCGGCGGATGAATTGGAATTTTTGTCCTTCCCCCGGCATGGGCGTTGCACGCACTACGCTGTCGTCGCAGCGATGCAGGATTTCGCGATCATGCGTCAAAAAGGCGTCGCACAGACCGGATAACGATGCACGCGCCTCCCCATCATTTCTCACCAACGGCTCGCCGCCGGGATTGGCGCTGGTCATCACCAGCGCCAGCGACGTTGCCTGTTGCTGCCAGTCGCTGCCCACAGGTTTTCCGAGCAACTCGTGGAACAGCAGATAGTGCAATGGCGTATAAGGCAGCATCAGACCGATACCGGATAAGCCGGGGGCGATGCTGGGCAGTTCAGTATCGCAGGCAGCCGATTTCTTCAGCAGCACGATGGGCCGCTCGCCTGTTTCCAGCAGCGCCGCTTCATACTCGGAAACCTCGGCATGGCGTCCCGCAGACAGCCGGTTGAGTACCATCACTGCAAATGGCTTTTCATCCCGCTGTTTGCCTCTGCGCATTCTGTCTACCGCAACATTGTTTGACGCATCGCAGACCAGATGGAATCCACCCACGCCCTTGACAGCAACGATCTGCCCTGAACTGATCCTGGCTGCAACAGTGGCGATGCAATCATCGGTTGGGACCCGTTGCCAGTGTTCGTCATGTAAACTCAAGTCGGGTCCGCATGCCGGACAGGCGTTGGGCTGTGCATGGAATCGGCGTGTGCCAGGATCATCATATTCGCGCTGACAAGCCGGACATTGCGTAAATTTCGCCATGCTGGTGTGAGCGCGATCATAAGGCAACTTTACCGTCAGCGTATAGCGTGGCCCACAATGTAGGCAATTGATGAAAGGATGGCGATAACGACGGTTGGCGGGGTCGAACAGCTCTGACAGGCAATCGGGGCAGACCGTCATGTCGGGTGCGATGCCGGTCTGCACGCGCCCGGGTCTGCTCGCCGCAATGCTGAAACCCCGCAAGCCCGAGGTCGACGGCAATAGATCATGCGTGATCTTTTCCACGCGCGCCAGCACAGGCGGCTCGCTTTGCAGGCGTTCAATCAAACGTGCCACCTGAAAACGCTCGCCCTCGACCGAAATTTCCACGCCACTGCTGTCGTTGCGCACCCAGCCCGCAAGCCCCAGTTCATGCGCAAGCCGGAACACGAAAGGCCGGAAGCCCACGCCCTGAACCTGCCCGGACACCTTGATCTGCGCGTGTATCATGGCCGTTTTGCGGCAATCGCTTTCCGGCAGCCCGCCCTGATCCATTCCAGCCATGCCTCCATGCCCTCGCCGCTGGTGGCGGAGATACGGATCACCTGTATCTCCGGATTCACCCGACGCGCATTCTCCACCGCGAGACCGGCATCGAAATCCAGATAGGGCAAGAGGTCGCACTTATTCAGCAGCATCAAGTCCGCTGCGTTGAACATGTCGGGGTACTTGAGCGGCTTGTCTTCGCCCTCGGTCACGGAAAGAATGGCCACCTTGTGCGCTTCGCCCAGATCGAAGCCGGCCGGGCACACCAGATTGCCGACATTCTCGATCAGCAACAGGCTGTCGTCCTGCAAATTCAGTTGCTGCATTGCCTGTCCCACCATGTGTGCATCCAGATGGCAGCCCTTACCGGTATTGATCTGCAGGGCGACTGCCCCGGTGGCGCGGATGCGCGCGGCGTCATTGTCCGTCTGCTGATCGCCTTCGATCACGGCAAGGGGCAGACTGCCGCCCAGCGCGTTGATGCTTTTCACCAGCAGGGTGGTTTTTCCCGAGCCTGGACTGGATACCAGGTTGAGCGCGAAAATGCCATGTCCGGACAAGTAACTGCGGTTTTCGTTGGCATACGCATCGTTCTTGGACAAGATGTCGCGCTCGATTTTCACCATGCGCGCCTGACTCAATCCCGGCGCATGTGCCCCTGCGGGACCGGCACCGAAATCAATCGTAGCGTGGACAGGGTCATGTGCGACATTTTTCACAAGCGCCCGATAGTGCACCTGCGCGCCGGGCTTGCGATGCTGCCTGAGCGCATGCCCCCCAATCAGTGTTTGTCCCGATCCACATCCGCATGTCGTACACATATCACTCCCCTATTCCACTTCCAGTTCCCTGACACGCATCTCGTCTCCGCCCGTCACCTGAATCTGATAACTGCCGCAGACGGGGCATGCTTCATACAAGGCCGCAACCTTCACGTTGCCTTCGCACTTCATGCACCAGCCTTGCCCCGGCGTTTCGATGATTTCCAGACGCGCACCTTCCGCAACGGTATCGCGTGTCACCACATCGAAACAGAAACGCAACGCCTCCTTTTCCACGACAGCCAGTTGTCCGATATCCAGCCATACGGCACGCACCCTCGCGCATCCCTCGGCACGCACAGCGTCTTCCACCAGTTGCACGATTCCTTCCGCCAGCGACATCTCATGCATGAATGACCTCGATCTCAAATTCCACACAGGGATCAAGCGACAACACGAACAGTTGCGCGGTTTCCATCAGGCGCGCGGCATTGCCCTCCCGCAAGCCGATCAAACCCGTCAATGCACCCTGCGGATGAAAATTCCATTCGGTGGGTGCTACAATCCAATACTCCGCAACGCGTCCACTTTCAATACGCACATGATGCAGCAGCATTCCGCGCGCCGTTTGCACCACCGACAATCCCCTGCCATCGTGCCCGATGCGACCCCGTGCCGACACACTATCCAGCAAATCAACCAGTCTGGCAATCAACCTTGCCAGCAACCCGGTAGGGGCCCGACGCAACGCATCCCGTAGCAACGGCATGTGCCGGGTACGCGCCAGCGCTCCCGTTTCCAGTGGCTTGCCATCCAACTGCGGCAGGGCGGCAAACGCACCACCCAGTTGAGCCGCAAGGTTCCGGCTGACATCAGATGCCGTCCAACGCGGCAGAAAATCACCTTGTGCCTGTTCCCCGGCAAAATCCAGGTGAATTTCCCTGTATTCGAGAGCCTTGAGGATCGGTGCCAACAGGCCATCCCCCGCTTTCAGACACTCGAACAACTTTGCCTGTGTGTCCACTCGCCGCCATTCTTCAGCCGTCATGCCCAGCAACGCTCGATGCAGTTCCGCCAGCAAATTTTCAGCGTCGCCATGGCCAGTCGCCAGTGCGTTCAGTGCCGCGTGCCAACGCACAAACTGCGCCTCTGGCAGCGGAAAACCCAGCAATTTTGGCCAGTCCAGCAGCAAACGCCATAAATGTTCCTGCATCGCCTCGCAAAGTACACCCTGCTCGAGTTCTTCAAGTTGCGGCACGTCACGACCCTGTGCAGAGGATACTGCCGCCAGCGCAGCCGCTCGTTGAGCCTTGCCGCACACGCCATACAACAGAGGGATCAGTTGCACGGCCTCATCCGGCGACCTTCCCGGCAGCAGCCGGTAGGCCGGTGGACGGGTCGATTTTACTTCCACTCCGTGAACGGTTTTACCATCCCAGAGGATGCGCAGATTCAGTTTGCCCACATCGGGCATCACTGACCGCCCATCAGGGGGATGCGTAAAAAATCACGTCGCGACATCTCGTTCCGACCCGCCAACGGGTTTGTCATGCGTGCCTCTCTGCTGCTTGCCGGCAGATCATCTCTTCCTTCGATGAACAAGGCAGTGAGGATTTCCTGCGCAATGGCCAGGACTTCATCGTGCGAAGTGAACTCCGTGACGGGTGAAATCAACGAACAGACATGGCATACACCCAGCATGGGTTCATTCAATCCCATGAATTCATAACTGCCCGAGGGAAAAAGCCAGGTCATTTTTTCGCCCAGTGCCAAGGGAACGAGCGGTTCGCCCTCTCCCGGCAGCAATACCAGGTTGATCATCCATGGCGTTACCAGCACACCCACCCAACGTCCCTCCCATGAACGGAACCCCACGGCTTCGACGCGCAGAGCCGGGTTGAGAACAGGCACCCCCTCCATGCGCGTCCGGGCTATTTCGTTGAATACCGCCTCAAGTTTCAGCGCGCCTTGCATCATTTTA